>JBIKLI010000080.1:0-14249 GCA_044359885.1 Alphaproteobacteria bacterium
GTTGAGCACGTCGGGCTGCGGTCCGCCGGGCGCCAGCTCCGCGCCCAACCCCTCGCCGAAGGCGAAATGCTCGAGATTGAGCCCGACATAGACCGCGAGCCGGGCGCCGCCGGGCCAGGAATAGTCCGGCCGGCCGACGATCGGCGCGTAGCCGTAGCGGCCATGGTCGGGCAGACGCATCGGCGGCCTCACACGCTGAAATACTTGGCCTGGGGATGCAGCACGACGATCGCCGAGGTCGATTGCTCGGGATGCAGCTGGTCCTCGTCGGACATCGCGACGCCGATCCGCGCGGCACCCAGCAGCGTCAGCAGCTGCGCCTGGTCGGCGAGATTGGGGCAGGCCGGATAGCCGAAGGAATAGCGCGAGCCGCGATAGCCCTGCTTGAGCATCGCATCCATCTCCTTGGCGTCCTCCTGCGCGAAGCCGAGCTCGGCGCGGATGCGCTTATGCGTGTATTCGGCCAGCGCCTCGGCGAGTTCGACGCCCAGGCCGTGCAGATAGAGATAGTCCTGGTAGCGGTTGGCCGCGAACCAGTCGCGCGCCACGTCGCTCGCCTTCTGGCCCATCGTGACGACCTGCAGGCCGATGACGTCGCTCTCGCCCGACGCGCGGTCGCGGAAGAAATCGGCGATGCACAGGCCGCCTTCGCGGGCCTGGCGCGGGAAGGCGAAGCGCGCCACCTCGTTGCGCAGGCCCTCGTCGTCGAACAGCACGACGCTGTCGCCCTCGGACACGCAGCGCCAATAGCCGTAGCAGGCCTGCGGCAGCAGGATATCGTCGGCCTCGCACAGCTCCAGCATGCGGCGCAGGATCGGCCGCACCTCGCTCGTCGCCCAGCGCTTCCATTCCTCGATCGACTTGCCGGCCTTGCGGAAGCCCCACTGGAACTGGAACAGCATCGTCTCGTTGAGATAGGGGATCAGCGCGCGCACGGGCATGCGCTCGACGACGCGCGCGCCCCAGAACGGCGGCACCGGCACCTCGTAGCCGCGCGCGAGTTCGGCGCGGCGCAGCCGCACCTCGTCGGCATCGACCGGGCGCAGCGGCCGCGCGGCCTGGCCCAGCACGCGCTTGGTGTTCGACGGCCGGCTCTCGCGCTTCGCCGCGCTGGCGCCGACATGGGCGTCGAAATCCTTGCCGACGACCTTGTTCATCAGGTCGAGCCCGTCGAAGGCGTCGCGCGCATAGGCCACCCGCCGTCCGCCATAGGCGGCGAGGCAATCCTCCTCGACATAGCGGCGCGTCAGCGCGGCGCCGCCCAGCAGCACGGGCATGTCGAGACCTTCGCGCGCCATCTCCTCGAGATTTTCGCGCATCACCACCGTCGACTTGACCAGCAGGCCGGACATGCCGATCGCGTCCGCGCGATGCTCGCGCGCGGCGGCGACGATCGCGCCGACGGGCTGCTTGATGCCGAGATTGACGACCTTGTAGCCGTTATTGGTGAGGATGATGTCGACGAGGTTCTTGCCGATGTCGTGGACGTCGCCCTTGACCGTGGCGAGGACGATCGTGCCCTTCTGCTGGCCCTCGACGCGCTCCATGAAGGGTTCGAGATAGGCCACCGCCGCCTTCATCGTCTCGGCGGACTGGAGCACGAACGGCAGCTGCATCTTGCCCGCGCCGAACAGTTCGCCCACGACCTTCATGCCGTCGAGCAGGAAGGTGTTGATGATGTCGAGCGGCTTGAACGACTTGAGCGCCAGCGCGAGATCCTCGTCGAGACCCTGCTTGTCGCCGTCGACGATGCGGTCCTTGAGCCGCTCCTCGACCGCCTCGGCGCGCTTGCGCGCGGTCTTGGCCGCGGCCTGGCGGTCCTGGAACAGCGCGATGAAGGCCTGCAGCGGGTCGTATCCGGGCGCGCGACGGTCGAAGATCAGGTCCTCGGCGACCTTGACCTCCTCGGCCGGGATCTTGTGCAGCGGCATGATCTTCGAATGATGCACGATCGCGCCGGTCATGCCGCGCTTCACGGCATGGTCGAGGAAGACCGAGTTCAGCACATGGCGCGCCGCGGCGTTGAGGCCGAAGGACACGTTCGAGAGCCCGAGCACGATCTGGCATTCGGGCAGCTCGCGCGCGATCCGCTCGATGCCCTCCAGCGTCCATTGCGCCAGCTTGCGGTCGTCCTCGTTGCCGGTCGCGATGGTGAAGGTCAGCGGGTCGATCATCAGGTCCGAGGACGGCAGGCCATGGCGCACGCAGGCGAAGTCGTGCAGGCGCTTCGCGATCCGGACCTTGCCCTCGACGTCCTTGGCCATCCCCTCCTCGTCGATCGTCAGCGCGACGACGGCGCAGCCGTACTTGCGCGCCAGATGCATGCGCTTCTCCGCCGCCTCCTCGCCGTCCTCGAAATTGATCGAGTTCAGGATCGCCTTGCCGCCATAGAGCTTGAGCGCGCTTTCCAGCACCGGATACTCGGTCGAGTCGATCACCAGCGGCGCGTTGATGCTGCCACGCATGCGCCGCACGACCTCGTCCATCTCCGCGACCTCGTCGCGGCCGACGAAGGCAGTGCAGATGTCGAGCGCGTTCGAGCCCTCGCGCACCTGCTCGCGGCCCATCGCCACGCAGCCTTCCCAGTCGCCCTTCTCCTGCAGCGTGCGCCACTGCTTCGAACCGTTGGCGTTGCAGCGCTCGCCGATCGAGAAATAGGAGTTTTCCTGGCGCAGCGGCACCTGGCCGTAGAGCGAGGCGACCGAGGGCACCCATTCGAAGCGCCGCGCCCGCGGCGCGGGCCGCAGCGCGTTGCCGGCCTGCCGGCGCAGCATCGCGTCCAGCGCGCGGATATGCGCGATGTCCGTGCCGCAGCAGCCGCCGACCATGTTGATCCCGTCCTCGGCGACGAAGCGCTCGAGCCACTTGGCCATCTCGTCGGCGCCCAGCGGGTAGCGCGTCCTGCCGTCGACGAGTTCGGGCAGGCCCGCATTCGGCTGGACCGAGACCAGGCCGGGCCAGTTCTGTCCCAGCCACTTGACGTGCTCGGCCATTTCCTGCGGCCCGGTGGCGCAGTTGAGGCCGATCACGGGCACGTCGAGGGCATGGATCACGGTCGCGGCGGCGGCGATGTCGGCGCCGACCAGCAGCGTGCCGGTCGTCTCGACCGTCACCTGCACCAGGACCGGCGTGTCGGTTCCCGCCGCGGCGCGCGCAGCCTTGGCGCCGTTGACGGCGGCCTTGATCTGCAGCGGATCCTGGCAGGTCTCGATCAGGATCGCGTCCACGCCGCCGGCGATCAGCCCGGCGGCCTGAACGGTCAGCGCGGCTTCCAGCGGGTCGTAGGCGATATGGCCGAGGCTGGGCAGCTTGGTGCCGGGCCCGACGGACCCGATGACGAACCGCGCGCGGCCGTCGGCGGCGAATTCCTCGACCGCCTCGCGCGCCAGTTCAGCCGCGCGGCGGTTGAGCCACGCCGCCTCGTCCTCGAGGCCGAACTCGCCCAGCGTGATCGGCGAACCGCCGAAGCTGTTGGTCTGGACGCAGTCCGCGCCGGCCTCGAGATAGCCGCGATGGATCTCGCGCACGATGTCCGGACGCGACTTGCACAGGATCTCGGTGCAGTTCTCCTTGCCGAGATAGTCGCGCTCGACGTCCAGCGACATCGCCTGGACGCGGCTGCCGGTGCCGCCGTCGCAGAGCAGGACCTGGGCGCGCAGCGTCTCGAGAAAACGGCTCATCGCGAACTCCGGTCAGGCGGCTTGGGCGAGGACCGCCGGTCGCAGGCCCAGGATGTGGCAAAGCGCGTAGGTCAGGTCGGCGCGGTTGAGGGTGTAGAAGTGGAATTCCTCGACGCCATGTTCCTGCATCCGGCGGACCTGTTCGGCCGCGACCGTGACGGCCACCAGGCGCCGCGTCTCCGGGTCCGCGTCGAGGCCGGCGAAAAGCCCCGCGAGCCAGCCCGGCACGGAGGCGCCGCATTGGCGCGAGAAGTTCACGACCTGCTGGAAATTGGTGACCGGCAGGATGCCCGGAATGATCGGCGCCCTGATCCCGGCCTTGGCGCAGCGATCGCGAAAGCGCAGGAACGTCCAGGCATCGAAGAAATACTGGGTGATGGCGCGAGTGGCGCCGGCATCGAGCTTGCGCTTCAGATTGTCGAGATCGGACTCCGGCGACGACGCCTCGGGATGGGTTTCCGGATAGGCGGCGACCGAGATCTCGAAATCGGCGACGCGGCGGATGCCCGCGACCAGGTCGGCGGCATAGGCGTAGCCGCCGGGATGCGGCGCATAGGCGGCGCTGCCCGCGGGCGGATCGCCGCGCAGCGCCACGATGTGGCGCACGCCTGCCTCCCAGTAGTCGCGCAGGACCGCATCGATGTCCTCGCGCGTGGCGCCGACGCAGGTCAGATGCGCGGCGGGTCTCAGCGAGGTCTGCTCGACGATGCGCCGGACCGTGGCGTGGGTGCGCTCGCGCGTCGTGCCGCCCGCGCCATAGGTGACGGAGACGAATTGCGGCGCCAGCGGTTCGAGGCGCTTCACGGACTGCCACAGTTGGGCCTCCATCGCCTCGGTCTTCGGGGGAAAGAATTCGAAGCTGACCTTGAGCGCGGTTCCGGGCATGGCGCCGCCGATATGTCCATTGGGCATGGTGTTCCCTCCCTGAAGGATCAGTCCGGCCGGACCGCGGACCACATCGCGACGGTCAGCGGGTTGCCGGACAGGTTGACGGTGTCGCGCGGGCGCAGCCCGGATTCGGCGAGCCAGCCACGGACCTCGCCATCGGCGAAGCCGAGCCGGCGATGGGCGTGCTCGCGGCGGAGCAGTTCGACGTCGTGCGGGGCGAAATCCACGATCACGAGCCGCCCTCCGGGCCGCAGCACCCGGCCCGCCTCGGCGATGGCGGCAGCCGGCTCGTCGGCGAAATGCAGGACCTGGTGGAAGGTCACCGCATCGAAGGCCGGGCCGGGCCAGGGCAGCCGGTACATGTCGCCCTGCCGCACATAGACGTTCGACAGTCCCGCCCGCGCCAGATTGGCCCGCGCCACCGAGAGCATGTCGTGGGACAGGTCGATCCCGACCCCCTCGACGCCCTGGGCGCCGTAGAGTTCGAGAACACGGCCGGTGCCGGTTCCGACATCGAGCAGGTTGCTGACGCCGGCCGGGGGCAGCAGCGCCAGGAGCTGGGCCTCGACATGATGGTCGTCGACCTGGAGCGAGCGGATCTGGTCCCAGCGCGCCGCGTTGGCACGGAAATAGCCTTGCGCGGCGGCGGCGCGGACGCGCCGGACGCCGGCGAGCCGCTCGCGGTCCTGGGCCAGGGCCGTGTCGTCCGGGGGCAGCAAGGCGACGATGTCTCGGGCCAGACGGCCGCCCGCGGACTCCCGGGCAAGGCGATAGAAGACCCAGCTGCCCTCCGGCAGACGCTCCAGAAGCCCCGCATCCGAGAGCTGCTTCAGGTGGCGAGAGACCCGCGGCTGGCTCTGCCCGATGATCTGGACCAGTTCGGAGACCGTAAACTCCCCCTCGGCACAGAGTGCCAGCAACCGGAGCCGCGATGGCTCGGCGACCGCTCTCAGCGCCTCAAGCAACTGGTCCATGAAATCTCTCGAGAAACATATGCGCAAATCGTTATATGATTATTGCTTCGGACACAAGCGAGATCTGCACCCTGGATTTGCCTTGGGACTGGTTCGGCGCCGGAGCGCTATGCTACCCACCTGTGGCGATGCCTTCCGCGGTTCGTCAATCGGCCACGAGTCGCCGGTGCCGGACCGGAGGGTTGCACGAATGTCCGCGGCGCCTGGTCTGCACGATGGCGCATCCGCAATCGGCGAAACGGGTAGTCTGCCAATGAAGCTTTCGGATCTGGTCTTCTCCCGGCTGCGACACGGCGTCGGCCTCGTGGCCCTGCTGGCCCTGCTGGGTGGCTGCGTCAACCCGGCCGAGCAGCCGACCGACGCCGCGGCCGCCGATCCGATCGAGCCTTTCAATCGCTACGTCTTCGAGGTCAATCGCTTCGTCGACGAGATCATCGGCAAGCCGGTCGCCCATTTCTACCGCGCCGCCGTCCCGATGCCGGCCCGCCGCTCGATTTCCAACGCTCTCGGCAACCTGCAACTGCCGATGACCGCGGCCAACGACGTGCTGCAGGGCGATCCAGGCCGTGCCGGCGACGCCGTCGGACGTTTCGCGCTGAACTCGACCTTCGGCTTCTTCGGCCTTTTCGACATGGCGAGCGATGTCGGCTTTCGTCATCACAGCGAGGATTTCGGCCAGACGCTGGGCAGCTGGGGCGTCAGCGGCGACCCCTACATCGTGCTCCCGATTCTCGGCCCCTCCAGCCCGCGCGACGCGGTGGGCTGGGTCGTCGACGGCATGACCGATCCGGTGACCATCGCCGCCCAGGGCGGGATGGGGCGCAACCGCGGCAACGGGTTCACCACCGCGCGCACCGCGATCGGCTTCGTGTCCGGGCGCGAACGCGTTCTCGAGGCGGTGGCCGAACTCGAACGCGGCCAGGATTTCTACGCCGCGATGCGCAGCGCCCATCGCCAGCGCCGAGCCGGCGAGATCCGCAACGACCAGCCGAACGAAACCACGATCCCCAGGCGGTTCCGCTTCGGCGACTCCGATTGAGCCCTATCATGACGAACGCGCTGCCCAGACGCCGCCTCGGCGCCATCCTTCTCGGCTCGATCCTGACCTGCGGCCCGGCGTGGCGCGCGCTCGCGAACGCGCGGCCCGCCAGGGATGCTGGAACTTTCGTCGCCCAGCTGGCCCAGGACGCGATCGACAAGCTCTCGACGCCCAACCTCGGGGAGGACGAGCGCGTCCAGCGACTGCGCGGCCTGTTCGCCGACGGCTTCGACATCCCGCTGATCGCGCGCTTCGTGCTGGGGCGCTACTGGCGCATGGCCACCGAGCCCGAACGCAAGGAATATGTCGATCTCTTCCGCGAACTGGTGATCGTCACCTATGCGCGGCGATTCCACGAATTCACGTCGGCACGGCTGCGCGTGCTGTCGGTCAGCCGGCCGAACGAGGACAACGACGTGATCGTCGCCGTCGAACTCGCCGTGCCGGGAAAGCCGCAGGTGCGCATGGACACGCGCGTGCGCCAGAACCCCGGCCATTTCAAGATCATCGACATCTCGATCGAGGGCATATCCATGGCCCTCACCCAGCGCGACGAGTTCGCCTCGGTGATCCAGCGCGGCGGTGGCCGGGTCGAGGCGCTGCTGGTCTCGCTGCGCGAACGGATCGGCGAGCGCTGAACCGCCGCGCGGCCTGCACGGTTCCGCCTTCCCTTCGCCATGGGCAGGGACCATATGCCCAGCCTGAGGCAAGTCGACGCACCCCCGAACGCCGAAGGCGAATCGGGCGTAGTCTCGGACAACGGGAAGGTCCAGATGAGACAGACGAAATTCCGCGGCAACGTCTTCGTTGCGAATCTGCCCAACGGCTTCAGCGACGAGGACCTGGCGCGCCTGTTCGACGATTACGGGATCGTGGTCGGCGCGTTCCTTGCCCGCGACCCCGCCACGCGGGCAACCAAGGGTTGCGGACTGGTCAACATCGCGCCGCCCCGCGCGGCCGAGGCCGCGATCGCCGCGCTCAACGGCAGCATGGTCGGCGGCCGGCGGATCGAGGTCAGGACCGCCACGCCCGGCATGGCGATCACCATCCCCCGGCCGCCGCGCCCGCCGATCGGGCACAGCCGCGTTGCGGCGCGCGACGACGAAGGCGCCGCACCGCGTTCAGAGGCGGGCTTCCAGCCGCGGCCGCCCCGGCCGGCCCAGCGACCGGTGGTCGTCGAGTACCGCAACCGCTTCAAGTCGCTGGCGCTCGGCCGCCGCTGAAACCGCCGGCGCGCCGCATCGGCGCGCCGGCCCGCTTCAATGGGTCAGCTTCTTGTAGCGGATCCGGTGCGGCTGCTCGGCTTCGGCACCCAGGCGACGGCGGCGATCCGCCTCGTAATCCTGGTAGTTGCCCTCGAACCAGACGACCTGGCTGTCGCCTTCGAAGGCCAGGATATGGGTCGCGATGCGGTCGAGGAACCAGCGATCGTGGCTGATCACCACGGCGCAGCCCGGAAAGCTGGTCAGCCCCTCTTCCAGCGCGCGCAGCGTGTCGACGTCCAGATCGTTGGTCGGCTCGTCGAGCAGCAGCAGATTGCAGCCCGTCTTCAGGATCTTGGCGAGATGGACGCGATTGCGCTCGCCGCCCGACAGGATGCCGACCTTCTTCTGCTGGTCGTTGCCGGAGAAGTTGAACTGCGCGACATAGGCGCGGCTCTGCATCCGCCGGCCGCCGATCTCGACCTCCGGCCCGCCGCCGGTGATCTCCTCCCAGACGCTGCGATTGGCGTCGAGCGTGTCGCGGCTCTGGTCGACATATCCGATCTTGACCGTGTCGCCGACGCGAAGCGTACCGGCATCCGGCGCCTCCTGGCCGGTGATCATCCGGAACAGCGTCGTCTTGCCGGCGCCGTTGGGACCGATCACGCCGACGATGCCGCCAGGCGGCAGCTTGAAGCTGAGATTGTCGATCAACAGTCGCTCGCCGAAGGCCTTGCGCAGCCCCTCGGCCTCGACGACCACGTTGCCAAGGCGCGGGCCCGGAGCGATGGCGATCGCCATCTCCTCCGGCGCCTTGTCCTTCGCCTCGGCGAGCAGGTTCTCGTAGGCGGTGATGCGCGCCTTCGACTTGGCCTGGCGCGCCTTCGGGCTGGCCTGGATCCACTCGAGCTCGCGCTCCAGCGTCTTCTGGCGCTTGCTCTCGGTCTTTTCCTCGAGCGCCAGCCGCTTCTTCTTCTGCTCCAGCCAGGACGAGTAGTTGCCCTGCCAGGGGATGCCCTTGCCGCGATCGAGTTCCAGGATCCAGCCCGCGACATTGTCGAGGAAGTATCGGTCATGGGTCACGGCGACGACGGTGCCGGCATAGTCGTGCAGGAAGCGCTCCAGCCAGGCCACCGACTCGGCGTCGAGATGGTTGGTCGGCTCGTCGAGCAGCAGCAGATCGGGCTTCTGCAGCAGCAGACGGCACAGCGCGACCCGGCGCCGTTCCCCGCCGGACAGCTTGGTCACGTCCGCCTCGCCGGGCGGGCAACGCAGCGCGTCCATCGCGATCTCGATGGTCCGCTCGAGCTCCCAGGCGTTCGCCGCGTCGATCTTCTCCTGCAGCTCCGCCTGCTCGGCGATCAGCGTGTTCATCTCGTCCTCGTCGGTCACGTCGCCGAGAAGATTCGAGACCTCGTTGAACCGGTCGACCATCGTCTTGAGCGGCCCCATCGCCTCGAGGACGTTCTCGTAGACGGTCTTCTTCGGGTCGAGCTGCGGTTCCTGGGACAGGTAGCCGACGCTGGCGCCCTCGGCGACGAAATTTTCGCCGGCGACGTCCTTGTCGATCCCCGCCATGATCTTGAGCAGCGTCGACTTGCCGGCGCCGTTCAGGCCGAGAACGCCGATCTTGGCACCCGGAAGGAAGGACAGCCAGATGTCCTCCAGCACCTTCTTGCCCCCCGGATAGACCTTCGAAAGGCCCTTCATCACGTAGACGTATTGATACGAGGCCATGAGGTCACCGGGATTGTGGATCCGCAGCGCAAGTTCTTACCCGCCGCGCGCCCGGCTTGCCAGAGGGGTTTTGGAGCCGGTCAGCGCAACGTCTCCAGCAGGCGCTGGGCCTCGGCCCGGCCGGCGAAGGGCCGCGCGGCGGCGAGGGCCTCGGCCAGCAGCCGCCGCGCCTCGTCGCGCTGGCCGGCCCCCAACAGCGCCGAAGCCAGATGGAAGCGGATCTGCCCCGATTCCGGCGCCTGCGCCGCCGCCCGGCGCAGCAATTCGATGCCCCGCGATGTCTCTCCGCCCTGAACCAGGATCCATCCATAGGTGTCGGCGACCTCGGGGTTGCCGGGCGCCAGCGCATGGGCGCGCGCCGCCAGCGCGCGCGCGCCCGGATCCTGCCTCTCGGCCTTGAGCCAGGCGAGGTTGTTGAGCGCCACCACGTCGCCCGGCGCGCGCCGCAGCACGGCTTCCAGTTCCGCGGCCGCCTCGTCGCCCCGTCCGCTCTCCAGCAGCAGCCCCGCCAGACGATGCCGCATCGCCAGATCGCGCGGTTCGCGGCGCAGCCAGTCGCGGGCGAAGGCCACGACATCGGCCACCGGGTCGCCGCCGCGCAGACGCAGCGCGACCAGGCGCTGCGCCGCCTCGGCGCTGGGCTCCTTGCGCAGCGCCGCCTCGTAGGCAACCCGGGCCGCCATCGCGTCGGCTGCCACGAGATGCAGGTCGCCGACCACGATGTCGCCTGCCGCCGCCGCGGCATGGCGCGCGCGCAACCGCTCCGCCACCCGCATGGCCTCGGCCCGGTCGCCCTGGCGCAACTCCAGCGCCACCCGTTCGCCCCAGGGGCCCAGCGCCCGCGGCTGAAGGCCAATGGCCTCGTCCAGCGCCGCGCGGGCCGCGGCGATATCGCCGCCCGTTTCCAGCGCCTGCGCCAGCCTGAGCCGCGGCAGCGGCTGGTCGGGCGCCAGACCCGCCGCACGCCGGAACATGGCCGCCGCACCGGCCGGGTCGCGGCTGGCGAGGTGCACGCGCCCGAGCAGTTCGGCTGCGCGCGGGTCCTGGGGCGCCGCATCGAACAGGCCGCGCGCCGCCACCAGCGCCTTGCCGGGATCGTCGCGGGCAATCAGCAGTTCCGTCAGCGCGATGCGCGGCGCCGGCGCGCGTCCATCGAGCGCGATCGCGCGTTCGAGCCAGGCTTGCGCGGCGGGCATCGCCCCGCGCTGCATCTCGATCCCGGCCAGACCCAGGATCGTCTCGACGCTGCGCGGCGTCGCCTCCAGCTGGCGGGCCAGCGCAGCGGCCGCCTCGTCGAAACGCCCCAGCGTCGTCAGCAGCGCCGCCAGCTGCGCGCTCGCCGGGCGGAATCCCGGCGAGACGCGCAGCGATTCGCGGAACGCCTGCTCGGCCTCGTCCATCCTGCCGTCGGCCTGCGCGACCAGGCCCAGATGGTAGTCGGGCAACGGGCTGTCCTTCATGCGCGCGCGAAGCCCAGCGGCGATGGCGCGGGCGCGCTCGAACTCGCCGTCGCGGATCAGCGTCAGGACCAGAAGATCGGCAGCTCCCGCCAGCGTCGGCTCGCGCGCGAGCGCCGCCTCCAGCTGCTGCAGCCCCAGATCGCGATTTCCGGCGCGCAGCTGGCTCGCCCCGAGGCTGGCCTGCAACCCGCCATCCGAGGGGTCGAGACGCGCCGCCTGGGCGAAAGCCTGGGCCGCGTCCTCGTGGCGCCGCAACCGCATGAAGACCTCGCCCAGCAGCGAGAGATAGCCGGGATCGCGGGCCCCCGCCTCCCGGACGTGCTGAAGCGTCTGCAGCGCGCGCTCGGCCTCGCCGCGGCGCAGTTGCAGCGTGGCGAGCAGACGACGCGCGGGCACATGGCCGGGACGCGCGGCCAGGACCTGATTGACGTCGCTCTCCGCCTGCTGCGGCCGCCCGAGCGCGAGATTGACCAGCGCCGACAGGAACTGCCCTGCGGGGAAGGAGCGCACGAAGGGGCCGATCTGCTGCAGGATCTCCGCCGCCTTGGCCGCCTCGCCGCGCTGCGACAGGACCATGGCGCGGAGGTAGAGCCCGTGGGGCTGGCGCGCGTTCACGTCCAGGATCGCATCCGCCTCGGCGCCGACGTCGTCGACCCGCCCCTCGGCGATGGCGAGGTCGGCCCGGGCGATACGCGCCGACACCTGCCGCGGCGCCAGGGCGACCGCACGATCGAAGGCGGCGCGCGCCGTCTCGGCATCGCCTGCGGCGCGGGCGCTCTCGCCGCGCAGCACCCAGGCATCGGCATTTTCCGGCTCCAGCGCCAGCGCCGCGTCGCTCGCCGCGCGCGCGGCCACAGCGTTCCGGCGTCCCAGCGCGATGCGCCCGAGCCCGACATGCGCGGCGGCGGCAGGCGCGATCTCGAGCGCCGCGCGCAACTCGCGCTCGGCCGCGTCGACCTGGCGCAGTCCCACATAGGCCGCCGACCGCAGCACGCGCAGCCGCGCCTCGACCGTCGGCGGGCGGTCGCCCGGACGGACCTCCGCCAGAAGCTTGTCGAAGCGCTGCATCTGCAGCAGCACCGTCGCATAGTCGGCAAGCCCCCGCTCGGCCGGGAAGCCGGCGGCAAGCGCCTGCTGCAGGTCCTTCTCGGCGGCAGCCAGGTCGCCCAGCCGCAGGTTCACCATCCCCAGATCGTAGCGCGCCTCGAGGTTGGCGGGATCGTGCCGCACGGCGTTGCGCAGATGGATCTGCGCGGTCTTCGCGTCCCCGGTCTCCAGCGAGCGGCGCGCCTCGGCATGGGCACGCACCGAACGGGGATCGAACACGCCGGTCTGCGCCGCCGCAGCGGCACCGGCGAGCACGAGCAGCAGCGCGACGCATGTTGCCGACTTCGCCATTACCATCTTGTCGCTCCTTTCGCTGGCTCCGACCACGTGGCCCCGGTCAGGGGCGGATGTTGAGGTGGCGCATCTGCTCGTAGAGCGTCGGGCGGCTGACGCCGAGCAGGCGCGCGGCGCGCGACACGTTGCCCTGCTCGCGCAGCAGCGCCCGGCGGATGGCCTCGCGCTCGGCGCGATCGCGCGCGCCGCGCAGGTCGAATTCCTGCGCCGCCGCGGCGCGCGACGGCGCAAGGTCGAGATCCGCGGCCGACAGCAGCGTGCCGTCCGCCATGATCACGGCGCGCTTCACCCGGTTCTCCAGCTCGCGCACGTTGCCCGGCCAGTCATGCCCGAGCACGGCGTCGACGGCGTCGGGGGCAAGCCCGCGGATCGCGCGGCCATGCTCGCGATTGAAGCGGGCGACGAAATGTTCCAGCAGAAGCGGCACGTCGCCGGGGCGCGCGCGCAGCGGTGGGACGTCGATCCGGACCTCGTTCAGGCGATAGAACAGGTCCTCCCGGAACCGGTTGTCGCGGATCCGGCCGGCAAGGTCCTGGTTGGTCGCCGCCACGATGCGCACATCGACCGCGATCGGCTGCCGGCCGCCGACCCGCTCGATGACCCGCTCCTGCAGGAACCTCAGCAGCTTCGCCTGCAGCCCGTGCGGCAGGTCGCCGATCTCGTCCAGGAAAAGCGTCCCCCGATGGGCGAGTTCGACCTTGCCGATCGTCTGCCGGATCGCACCCGTGAAGGCCCCCTTCTCGTGCCCGAACAACTCGCTCTCGAGCAGCATCTCGGGGATCGCCGCGCAGTTGATCGCCACATAGGCGCGCGCGGCGCGCGGGCTGAGCGCATGGATCGCCCGCGCCAGGACGTCCTTGCCGGTGCCGCTCTCGCCCATCAGCAGGACGCTCGCGGAGGTCGGCGCCACCTTCTCGATGGCCCGGCACAGGACCAACATGCCGTCGTCGCCGGTCACCAGCCCGGCCAGCGGCGCCGCCGCCGCGCCGCGCGTGCGCCGGCCGTCGGCCTCGAGCGCATGGACATGGAAGGCGCGCGCGACGAGCGTCGCGAGCACGCCGGCATCGACCGGCTTCGAATAGAAATCGTGGGCGCCGGCGGCGATGGCGGCCACCGCGTTGGCGCGGTCCTCGTTGCCGCTCGACACGATCACCTTCGTCTCGGGTGCCAGCGCCAGGATCTCGCGCAGGCAGCGCAAGCCCTCCGAAGCGCCGGCCGGATCCGGCGGCAGACCGAGATCCAGGATCACGATCGGCACCGGCGCGTCGCGGAAGCGGGTCACCGCCGTCTCGCGGTCGCTCGCGACCTCGACCTCGAAATCGTCGAGCGCCCAGCGCAGCTGGGTCTGAAGCCCGGGATCGTCCTCGACCAGGAGCAGCGCGCGACGAGCCGGTGTCACGACGCCTCCGCGCGCGGCATCAGGACCGTGACCGTGGTACCGCGCCCCGGCGCGCTGTCGACGGCGAGCGCGCCGCCCATTTCCGCCAGCAGCGTGCGCGCCTGATAGGCGCCGAGCCCCGATCCGGCGGGCTTCGTGGTTCGCAGGGGCACGAAGAGTTCGTCACGCAGGAAGCGCGCGTCCATTCCATGCCCGCGATCGGCGACGACGACCGCGACCTGCGCGCCGCGGGTCGCGAGCGTCAGCTCGACCGGTGCAGAGGTCGAGGATGCCTCGACGGCGTTCTGCACGAGATGCGCGAGCGCCGCGCGGAAACGCGCGGCATCGCCCACGATCCGCGGCGCGTCGTCGCCGGCCCGCACGACGACCCGGCCGGGCGGCCAGTCCGCCGCAAGGTCATGCAGCGCCGCGGCTGCATCGAAATCCGGGCCCGCGCCGTCGGGATCGCGGACGGAGGGCTGCCGGTCCC
>JBIKLI010000081.1:0-14241 GCA_044359885.1 Alphaproteobacteria bacterium
GCGCGAGGCGCTCGAACAGGCCCGCGCGGGGAATCCGCGCGTCGTCGTCGAACGGGTCCGGACCGGGCGCGACGGCCCGTCGCGCTTCGTGCGCCTCGTCGTGCTGCCGGTCAACGGCGGCCGCGTGACCTCCGAGCGCCTCTTCGGCGTCGCCTTCGTACCGGTCGCCGGTCCCGGCGAAGAGGCGCCGGCCGCCGTTCAGCAGGAGCCGATCGTCGCGCGGCTCGAGCGCGAGCTTCGCATGACGCGCGACGATCTCGAGAGCTCGATCCAAGAACTGGCCACTGCGAACGAGGCGCTCGCGACCGCGAACGAGGAGGTGACCTCGGTCAACGAGGAGCTGCAATCGACCAACGAGGAGCTCGAGACGTCGAAGGAGGAGCTGCAGTCGCTGAACGAGGAGATCAGCACGGTCAACGCGCAGCTGCAGGAGAAGGTCGCCGAGCTGGAGGTCACGAGCAACGACCTGCGCAACCTCCTCAACAGCACCGACATCGCCACGGTGTTCCTCGACGAGGCGTGCCGCATCAAGCGCTTCACGCCCGCCTCGGTGCGCATGTTCTCCTTCATCCCCGGCGACGTGGGACGGCCGATCACCGATGTCGCACGCAAGTTCGACGATCCCGCGCTGATCGACGACATCGCCCTGGTGATGAAATCCCTCATCCCGGTCGAGGCCCAGGTGCCGGCCCATGACAGGACGGTCCTCATACGCCGCGTGCTGCCCTACCGGACCGAGACCAACCGCATCGAGGGGGTCGTCGTCACCTTCACCGACATCACCGCATCCGTTCGCGCGAGCGCCGCGGCCACGGCGCGGGCCCGACG
Organism: Alphaproteobacteria bacterium; assembly: GCA_044359885.1. Taxonomy (GTDB): domain Bacteria; phylum Pseudomonadota; class Alphaproteobacteria; order CACIAM-22H2; family CACIAM-22H2; genus CAIOSQ01. Next base: position 829 of record JBIKLI010000081.1, read on the forward strand.
GGAGGCGATGATCGCGGACATGAGCAGGATCGCCCTGACGCCGGCGGCGCGCGAGACCTTCTTCGGCGAGGTGACCAGCCGGCTTGCGGACCAGCTCGAGGTCGGCACCGCGGCGATCTTCGAGATCGGCAGCGACGGCATGGCGGTCCCCGTGGCGGTGGCCGGCCGCGACGCCGGCGACGTCGCCCGTGCACCGGTCCCGGTCGGCATGCTCGCCGGCTTTCCCGGCGGGCGGACAGACGGCGGCGTGTCCGTCGCCTTCGGCGGTGCCACGCCCTACGTGCTTGCCGTCGGCCGCAACGGCCAGGAACGATTCCGCGAGGAGGATCTGCGGTTCCTGCAGGCGCTGGCGAGCCTGCTCGGGCTCGCCGTCGATCGCTGGCGGTCGGAACGCGACGTCGCGGAGGCGCTGCAGCTCGCGAACGAGATGGTCGACGCCCAGCGGCTTCCGGCGTTCCTGCTCGGGCGAGACGACCGGGTCATCGCGGCCAGCGCCGCCTATCGCGCGACCTTTCCGGGCGATTGCGACGGTCTGATCGGCAAACCCTTCCGCGCCCTGGCGCCAGGATCCGTCCCGGCCCTCGCCGAGGCGATCGACGCGGTGCGCCGCGGCGCGGAGCCGGTGTCGGGACTCGCCTTCACGATGGCGCCGTCCGCCACCGGCACGACGGATCTCGTCGCCGACGTGCAGCGGCTCGCGCACGGCGACGGACGGATCCTCGTCACGCTGGAGAACGTGACGCAGCGGCTGGCCATGCTGCGCCAGATCGGCGACGCCCAGCGGCTCGCCGAAACCGCCCTCGCCGCCAAGACGCGTTTCCTGGCCGCGGCGAGCCACGACCTGCGCCAGCCACTCCAGAGCGCGATCCTGTTCCACGACATCCTCCGCGGCGAAACCGAGGATCCGGACTCGGCCGAAACGCTCGAGCATCTCGGCCGCGCGCTCGGCGCGATGCGCGACCTGCTGGAAATGCTCCTCGACATCTCCCGGCTCGACGCCGGCATCGTCGAGCCGCATCCCGCCGCCGTCGGGATCGGACCGATCATCGCCAAGCTCGTCGGCGAACTGCGCCCCCAGGCGGCCGCGAGCGGGCTGCGGCTCGGCTTCGTGCCGTCGCGCCTGACCGTGCGCACGGATCCGCTCCTGCTGGAGCGCATCCTGCGCAACCTTGTCGTCAACGCGATCCGCTACACCGACCGCGGCCGGGTCCTGGTCGGCTGCCGCCGCCGCAGCGACGGCATCGCCGTCCAGATCTGGGACACCGGCCGCGGCATCTCTGCCGCCCATCTCGGCGACATCTTCGAGGAGTTCCGCCAGCTGGAGAACCCCGCGCGCGATCGAGGCAAGGGCATGGGTCTCGGTCTCGCCATCGTGCGCCGGCTCTGCGCCCTGCTCGACCACCGCGTCGACGTGCGCTCGCGGGTCGGCCACGGCAGCATGTTCGAGGTCATCTTGCCGCGCGAGCGCGGCACGGCGGCCGGACGCAGCGACGGGACACCCGCGCCGAACCGGACGCGCGGGCGCGACCTCGTCCTCCTGGTCGAGGACGACCCGATGGTGCTGGCCGGGCTCGAGGCCGGACTGGCCGCGAGCGGGTTCCGGACGCGCGCCGCCGCGAGCGTGGCGGGGCTCGACGCGGTACTGCCCGGCATCGACCGGGCGGAGCTGCGCTGCGCCGTCACGGACTACCGGCTTCCCGACGGCAGGACAGGGATCGACGCGCTGGCGCGCATCCGCGACGTCCTCGGCCGCGAGGTTCCCGGGATCATCCTTACCGGCGACACGTCGCCGGCCCGCCTGCGCGAGGCGCAGGCCAGCGGCTGCCGCCTGCTCAACAAGCCGGCGGACCTCGCCGAACTCAGAGCCGCGATCGAGGCAACGCCGCCCTGAGCGCCGGCACGGGGTTCAACTCGGCCGCCTTGTGCCCTACATACCGGTGGTGCGGGGCCGCCGCGGCGCCGGCGCGGTCCATGAACGGATTTCGATGAGCCCATCCCCTGCAACCGCGGCTTCCCGCCCCGCGCCGCCTCGTCCGGCCGTCCAGGCGATGCTCGCCATCGTGGCGGCCGTCACGCTGTGGCGCGTGCTGGCGCTGCTCTGGGCCGGCCACGACCTGCAGCCAGACGAGGCCCAGTACTGGCTCTGGGCGCAGGAACCGGCTTTCGGCTATTTCTCGAAGCCGCCGGTCGTCGCCTGGCTGATCGCCGCGACGACAGCCGTGTGCGGCGACGGCGAGGCCTGCGTGCGGCTGTCCAGCCCGCTGCTGCACGGCGTGGCCGCGCTGGCGGTCTGGCGGCTCGGCGAGGAGATCGGCGGACCGCGCCTGGGGCTGTGGGCGGGCGGGCTGTATCTGACGCTGCCCGGGATCGGCTTCTCGTCGCTGCTGATCTCGACCGACGTGCCGCTGCTGGCCAGCTGGAGCGTGGCGCTGCTGGCGCTTTGGCGGCTGTCGCGCGGAGCAGGGATCGGCTGGGCGGTCGCGGGCGGGCTGGCTGCGGGCGCCGGGCTGCTGTCGAAATACGCCATGGCCTATCTGCTGCTCTGCGCCCTGGCGTGGGTCGCCATCGCGCCGGCCGCCGCGCGCCGGATCGGGCACGTCAACGCGGCGATCTTCGCGGCGCTCGCGCTCGCGTCGCTGGCGCCGAACCTGCTCTGGAACGCCTTCAACGACTTCCCGACCCTGCGCCACACCGCCGCCAACGCCAATCTCGGCGGACCGCTGCTCCATCCCGGCCGGCTTGGCGCCTTCGTCGGCGGGCAGGCTCTGCTGCTGGGTCCCGTGCTGTTCGCCGTCCTGGTCCTGTGCGTCGTCCGGCTGCGGCGACCGTTCGACGACGCGCAGGCATTCCTGCTCGCCTTCGGCCTGCCGGTGCTGGCGATCATGATGATCCAGGCGCTGCTCTCGCGCGCGCACGCCAACTGGGCCGCGGTCTGCTTTCCGGCGCTCGTGATCCTGCTGGCGCGGTGGCTGCTCGAACGCGGACGGATCCGCATCCTGACCGCGGCCCTGGCGGTGCAACTGGCCGTCGCGGCGGTGCTGCCGGCGCTGCCGGTCCTGGCGGGCGACCTGCGTGTCGGGCGCGGCGGCACGCTCGCCGAACGGTTGCAGGGCTGGTCGACGCTGGGGCGCCGCGTCGCCGCGCAGCTCGAGGCCGATGGCCATCCACGGCTGCTGCTCGCCGACCGCAAGGCGGCGGCACTGCTGTCCTACTACGCCCGTCCGCGCGCCGGGCTCAGGATGTGGGAGCCCGACGGCGCCGCCGGCAACCACTTCGAGATGGCCTGGCCGCTGCGCGCGGGCGAGCCAGGGCCGCTGCTTCTCGTCGCGCCGGCCCACATGGCCGAGCGCATCGCGGCGCGTTTCGCCAGCGCCGAGCCGCGGGGGAGCGTGGCACCGCCCGAACGGCCCGATCGCAGCAGCGACTGGCGCATGATCCGGCTCGACGGCTTCGGAGGCTATTGATGCGGCCCGTTCTCTGGCTCTGCTCCGCGGCCCTGCCGGTCGCGCTGGTCTTCGTCCTCTGGCCGGAGATCGACCTTGCCGTCGCCGCGCTCGCGCATCGGCCGGGCGCGGGCTTCGTGCTGGGCGGCGACCCGGTCGCCGAAGGCATCCAGCTGTGGCTGGGCCGCGTCGTCGCCCTGTGGGGTGGTGCGTCGCTGGCGCTGCTCGCTTGGGGCATCGCCCGCCGCGACGGCGCGCGCATCCGCCTCGCGCTCTATCTGGCGCTGTCGCTCGCCATCGGTCCCGGCCTGATCGTCAACCAGCTGTTCAAGGAGAACTGGGGCCGTGCGCGACCCAGCCAGGTGACCGAGTTCGGCGGCGACCGGATCTTCTCTCCCGCCTTCGTGATCGCCGGCCAATGCCCGCGCAATTGTTCCTTCGTCTCCGGCGACGCCTCGGTCGGCTTCGCCACCCTGGCGCTGGCGCTGCTGGCGGCCCGCCGGCGCGGCGTCGCGATCGCCGCCGCGATCGGCACCGGCGCCGCGCTCGGCGCGATGCGCATCGCCCAGGGTGGGCATTTCTTCAGCGACGTCGTCTTCGCGGGCGTGTTCACCGCGCTGCCGGTGCTGCTGCTGCACCGGTTCCTGATCGCGGCGCCGCCGGACTACGCGACCCTGACGCGGCGGGCCACCGGATCGGTGCCCCGCGCCGTCGCCCTGGCCGCCGCCGCGGTCGCGGCGCTGGCGGTCGTCGTGATCGCGGCCGTCGACAGGCCGCTGGCGCTCTGGCTGAAGCGCGAGACGCCGCCGGAGGTGGTGCACCTCTTCTCCGAGATCTCGCGGCTGGGCGACGCGTCGATCCATCTGTCGATCGCCGCGCTGGGCGCCGCGCTGTGCTGGTGGATGGCAAGACGGGACACGCCGGCGCGCGCGGCCTGGCGCGGATGGCTCGGCTTCTCGGGCTTCGCGCTCGCGGCGCTCTCGATCAACGGGCTCGTCGTCAACGTCCTGAAATTCGGTTTCGGGCGACAGCGCCCGCGCGACCTGTTCGCCCAGGACGCCTACGGATTCCATCCCTTCGACACTCAGTTCACGATGCATTCCTTCCCGTCCGGCCATTCCCAGGCGATCTGGACGGCGGCCACGGCGCTGGCGCTGGTCCTGCCGCGCTGGCGCTTGCCGGTCTTCGCCGTCGCGCTGGCGGTCTCGCTGGGGCGTGCGATCTCGACGAAGCATTTCATCGGCGACGTGCTGGTCGGCTCGTTCCTCGGCGTCGCGATGACGCTGCTCATCTGGCGCTATTGGCAGGACCGCCGCTGGCCTCTGCCTGGAACACCGTCAGCGACTGGCGGCGGCCGCGGGAGTAGTTGAAGCCGGCGACGACGTCCACCGCGCGCGGCTCGAGGGCCAGCGCGGCGGCCGCGGCGCGGAAGGCGGGCAGCTCGCGCGCCTCCACCGCGGCGACCGCGCCGGGACTGTCCGCCAGATGCCGCGCCGCGCCAGCCCCGTCGACAAGGCGCGTACGCGTTCCCAGCAGGAAAACCGCGCTGGGCTCGCTGAAGCCGGCCAGTGCGGCGGGCGGCGCGGCGGCAGGCGCGGCGCGCTGCACCGCCCCGGCGACCGCGGCTCCGAGCCAGAACGGCCGCAGCCCCGGCAGCGCCACCTGCAGGAGGATGGCGAAGCAGACCGCCGCACCCGCCACGCTCGCCACGGCGGCGGCGACCGGACGCCCCCGCGCCGCGAGCAGGACCCCGGCGGCGGCCGTGATCCAGAGAGCGGCGGCGGCCGGCATCGCGCCCCACGGCAACTCACCGATCCGGGCGGGCGCCAGAACCAATGCCGTGCCGAGCGCGAGGCCGAACGCGCCCCACAGCCCCAGCCACGCGGCCCGCCAGAACCCGCCCGGGACCACGCCCCGTTCGACAGCCAGCGCGATCAGGATCGCGAGCGCGGGATAGGTCGGCAGCACGTAATGCGGCAGCTTGGTCGGCACCAGTTCGAAGACGACGAAGGCGGGCAGCAGCCATGCGAGCAGGAATCGCACCGCGGGGTCCGCGCGCAGCCGCCAGGCGCAGGCGGCGGCGACCGGAAGCAGCAGCGAGCCCGGCCAGAAGCCCAGAATGAGCATGGCCGTGTAGTAGCCGGGCGGCGCGCCATGCGATTCATGCCCGGAATAGAGCTTCGGCAGCAGGTCGTTTCCGACGGCGTCGGCGACGAAGGCGCCGTCGGTCGCACGCATGATCGCGACGAACCAGGGCAGGACCATGACGATCCAGATCAACTGCAGCCGGGGCCTCGCCAACGGCCGCGCCCAGCCGAGGCGCCGGTCCATCGCCCACAGCGCCAGCAGCGTCAGCCCGGACACCAGCGGCCCGATCGGCCCCTTGAGCAGGATCGCCGCCGACTGGGCGACCCAGAAGAGCGGCGGCGCCCAGCCCGGCGGCGCACGCCGGTCGCTTCCGGCGCGGTAGAGCGCAGCGAGCGCGAACTGCGCCGACAGGATGGCCGCGAGCAGGCCGGCATCGGTCTTGGCGAGATGCGCTTCCGTGACCAGGATCACGCTGGACCCGAGCAGCGCCGCGGCCAGCAGCGCCGCCGGCGGCCCCACCCAGAGCGACGCGCAGCGCCAGGCAAGGATCACGGCCAGGATCGCCGCAAGCACGGAGGGCAGCCGGTAGGCCCAGATCGCGTTCCACGGCGGCTCGGTCAGGACATGGGCGCTGGCGGCCTGCAGCCAGTAGATGCCGACCGGCTTCTTGTTGCGCGCATCGTCCTGGAATCGCAGCGCGATGAAGTCGCCGGTCTCGAGCATCTGCTTGCTGGCCTGCGCGAAACGCGCCTCGTCGCGGTCGAAGGGCGGCAGCGCGGCGATGCCCGGCAGGTAGAGCAGCAGGCACAGGCCGATCAGCAACGCCAGCGGGCGTCGCGTCGCCTGTGCGGCGACGGCGGCGAGGAACCGCGCGGCGGGTCCCAGCGCCTCGCCACGATCGGGCCTGGCATTCACCGCAGCCTCAGCCCGGCGGCACCGGGGCCGGATAGGCCCAGCGTTCGGTGGGCTTGCCCTCGAACACGATCGTCTCGGTCAGATGCGCCCCCAGCTTCGCCGCCACGCGCGCGGATGCGTCGTTGCCGACCTTCACGAGGCTGACCAGCGACGCGAACCCGCCCGCGCGCCATGCCCAGTCCCGCACCACCGCCGCCGCCTCGCTGGCGAGGCCACGGCCCCAATGCTCCCGTCCCAGCGTGTAGGCCAGTTCAGGCTCGGGCCAGCCCGGCTGGGCATTGACGCCGCTGCGGCCGATCACGGCGCCGTCCTCGCGCCGCGTGACCGCGAACCAGCCGCCGCGCCCCAGCCCGTGCGCACCGGTCCACATGCACAGCTGCGCCCAGGTCAGCGCCGGATCGCGCGGCTTGCCGTCGCCCAGGTGCCGCATCGTCTCGGCATCGGCGTGGATGGCGCAGACGGGCGCATAATCGGCCCCGGCGAATCCACGCAGCCGCAGGCGCGGCGTCTCCAGAACGGGGATGTCGACCCGCGTCGGGGGCTCGAGCCGCGGCGCAGCCTCCGGCGGCGCCCCATGGCGCCAGACCTGGGCCGCGATGCCCATCAATTCGATGTCGGCTTCGTGGCGTGCGCCCAGCCGCCTCGCCACGGCGATCGACGCGGCGTTGGTCGGCCGGATGAAGCTGACCAGATCGCGCATCCCCAGCGCCTGCGCCGCCCAGGCGCGCACCGCCGCCGCGGCCTCGGTCGCGAAACCGCGCCCCTGCGCCGCCGGCGCGATCGCATAGGCCAGTTCGGGATGCGGCCAGGCCGGCGGGGCCAGGATCCCCGCATGCCCCACGAGCGTCCCCTCGTGCTCGACCGCGAACAGCCCGAAGCCGCGCATCGCCCATTGGCCAAGACCGCGCGCCGCCGCCTCCCAGCTCTCGGCCGCGTCGCGGGGCTGACCGGTGCCCAGGAACCGCGCCACCGCCGGATCGCCCAGCATGGCGGCATAGGCCGGCATGTCGCCGGCGACGAAAGCCCTCAGGACAAGCCGCGGCGTGCGCAGCGTCGGAATCACGAAACCGGTCATGGCCCGCAATAGACCAGAGGGCCGCTTCCGGCGCCAGCCTTGTGGGGCGCCGCCGGGCCTCTCGACGCGGCCATGGAAATCGGCGCGTGTTTGCGCGGCTCTCGACGCGCGAGGTCAGCCCTTCGGCGCCTCCCTCGACGATCTGGAAGCCAACCGGTCCCGCGATGGAAGACCGTCCTCGGCACCATCGGCCGCGCCGAGGACGCCCGGCTGGTCGCGGCATCCTGGATCGGGCTGTTCAAGCTGCTGTCGGCGCCGACGGGCAAGTTCGCAAAGCTTCTCGAGAGCATGGGCGCCGCGGCGACCCGGGCGCGGTCGGCGTCGACGGCGTCGTGTCGATCGTGGCCGGCGCCCAAGAGATGGCGACCCGCGAAAAGATCGACGTGGAGATCATGACGGCCCGCCTCACGCCGCTCGTCGCCCGGATGAAGCAGGGGCCCGCGCGACTGTTCGTCGAACTCGGCGAGAACGCCGGCGACGCGCTCTGCGAACCCGGTCAGACCGGTGTCGATTGGCAGGCGATCCTTCGCCACAGCCACATGGAGCCGGCGGAGCGGATCGAGAACGCCGCCACCCGGCGCGGCGCGCCGATGGGCGGCATACGGCGAGGGACGACATGGCGCGCGCCATCCACCGGCCGACGCGTCAGAGCGACAGGAAGCTCCAGGCGCGGCTGAACGGCACGCGGCTCATCAGAACGCCGCCTTTCTCGGTCACAAGCAGCGTGTCGCTGGGATTGATGCCGATGCCGCGCGCGGTGTCGTAGAGCCCGGGCTCGACGCTGAACATCATGCCCGCCTCGATCGGGGTCTCGTCGCCCAGCGAAAGACACGGCATCTGGTGCCCTTCGCCGTTCATGCCGACGCCATGCCCGGGGCGGTGGTAGATGTAGTCGGCCATCCCGTGCCTGACCTGGTAGGCGTGCACGTCGCGCGCGACGTCGCTGCAGGCGCGGCCCGGCCGGCATCCTTCGACCATGATCTCGACGGTGTCGGCGACGACCTGCCACATCGCCTCCTGATGCGGCGCGACCGGCGCGATCTGGTAGTTGCGATAGCATTCGCCGCCATAGCCCCCGAGATACATGTCGGAATTGACGTAGAGCGGCTCGCCGCGCCGGACGGGGTTGCAGAAGAACTGGTTGGGATGGGGATAGGCGGTGGCCGGTCCGCAGCGCACGTAATGCGCGGTGACATCGACGCCGACGGCGCTGTGCGGCCGGCCGTCGCGCGCGACGTCCTGCAGCAGCATTTGGATGCCGACGGCGCGCATGACGAGGCCGATCTCGAAATCGGTCGCGCCGGTGCCGCGCGCCAGGACGTAGTCGCGGGCGAAGCAATGCAGCCGGTCGAAATGGCGGTAGACGAGCTGCGTCAGCGCGATTTCCTCGGGCGTCTTGCGGCAGCGCAGCGCCTGGCATTCGGCCGCGATGGGCACGAAGCGCACGCCCGGCAGCATCGCCGCGATCGCGGCCGTCTCGTCCTCGCCCAGGCGCGCATCGATGCCGATCGTCCTGTAGCCGCTGCCCGCGAGATGCCCGAGCATCCAGGCGAAGAGATCGACGCGCCGGCCCGGCGTCAGGCGCCCCTCGTGCGGATATCCGTCGGCGGCGTGCGGATCGCAGAAATAGGTCGTGCAGTTCGTCGCCCACCACGCCTCGACCAGCGCCAGATCGATGCGCGGGATGAACCAGTGCGCCGCATTCGCCTCGCGCGCCGGCAGCAGCACCCAGGAGCGACGCGAATCGCCGCCGCGGAAGCATCCGGTGAAGTAGATCTGGTTGACCTTGGTCGCGAGCAGGATGGCGTCGACACCCGGCAGGCGCGACTTCAGCATCTCGCTGCGCGCCTGGTACCAGGCGAGCGGCAGGCGGCTGGTCCCGGCCGGCGCCGGCTCGGGCTGGAGCGGCCGGTCGACGAGCAGCGCCGCCGAGGACGAGGCTTGCCCGTCCCGGTAGACGCGCGCGATCGCCGTCGCGGCATCGAAACCGGCACCGATCGTGCGCAGGACTTGGGTCGGATCGTCGGACATGGCGCTTCCCGGACTGTCTGATGCGTCAGCCGCGCAGGCGGCCGGCAAGGCGCGATCGCGGCGCCGCGCGTGACCCGGCTTTGCCCGAAACGACGGCCTGGTGCAAGCGGCCGGCGGCCGGATCGATGCCGGGATCCCGGCGGATGACGGTGGCGCGAAAGCCGCCAAAGACGGGCGCATCGGCGAAGATGGCCGCGCAGCGGAGCGGCCCGACCTCGTCCTTCGCCGCGCCGCAGGCCGGAGCGGCGGCGACGAAATCCACGCCCGGCCTCGCGGCCTGGAGACCCGGCGCCTCGCCTTCCAACCTGTCCCGGACCGGACGGCACGACCCGACGCCGTGAAGCGACGCGCGGCCGGCGTCTCTTTTCTCGAGGGACCGGGATGGTCGGTTCCAATCATTGCGAATGCGTCGCCGAGCCCTGCGACGGCTGCAGGACCAGGGCGCATCCGAGGACGACCACCGCGCCGCCGAGCCACTGGGCGGCCGACAGGCGTTCGCCGAGCACGAGCGCGCCGATGGCGACCGCCACGGCCGTGGCCGGGAACTCCACGCTGACCGCACGTGTCGGCCCGATCGCCGCGACCAGCCGGAAATGGAGCGCGTAGCACAGCGCGCTCATCACCGCGCCGAGCGCCAGAAGCGCCGCCAGATCGGCCGCCTCGGGCAGGCGCGGCACCGGCGCGACGGCCAGCAGCGGCAGGGTCATCGCCCCGCCGCTGAGGAAGGCCCCGGCCGCGACCGCGCGCGGCGCGAAGCCGCCGAGCCGCCGCCCGGCATAGCAGCTGCCGAAGGCAGCGGCCGCCGCCCCGCCCAGCGCCGCGGCGCAGCCGAACAGGAATTCCCCCTCCGTCGCGGCATCCGGAAACCCGACCAGCAGGGCCACGCCCCCAGCCCCCAGACAAAGACCGCCGGCGCCGCGCCGCCCGATGCGCTCGGTTCCCCAGGCGAGGCCGATCGCCATCGCCAACAGCGGCACCATCGCGATGAAGATCGCGGCCATCGCCGTGCCGATGCGCGGCGTGGCGAGCGAAAGTCCGACCAGCTGCCCCGCCACCGTGGTGGCGCCGATCACGGCGAAGCCCGTCCAGGCCACCCCTGTGGGCCGCCGCCAGCCCGCGAAGGCGCCGGCCGCCACCAGGACGGCCCCCGCGATCAGGGCACGGAAGGTCACGGCCCCGGCCCAGCCGAAGGCCGCGACCACGCGCAGCAGCAACAGGAAGGACGAGCCCCAGGCGAGCGCCAGGAAGGCATAGGCCGCGAGGTCGCGCGGCCGCATCAAGGACCGCGTTCCGGCTTCGCCCCCGGCGCCGGCGGCGGGCGCCGCACCGCCTCGCGCGCCAGCAGGATTCCGGCCAGCGCGATCAGCGCGCCGCCGGCCAGCGTCGTCCAATCCGGCCGCTCGTCGAAGATTGCGACGCCAAGGACGATCGCCCAGAGCAGCCCGGCATACCCGAACGGCGCCGACAGCGAGACCGACGTCAGCATCAGCGCCCGGATCACCAGGAAATGCGAGACCCCGCACAGCGCGCCGTGGACGAGCATCAGCGCGCCATGCAGCGGCGTCGGCCAGATCCAGACGAAAGGCGCGACGCAGGCCGCCAGCGCGCAGCCGACGAGGCTGCCGTAGAAGAGGCTGGGAACCGCCGGATCGACCGCCGAGGCCCGCCGGGTCGCGACCTGATAGATCGCGTAGCTGACCGCCGAGCCCAGCGGCAGCAGCACGCTCCAGCCGAAGAGTTCGGGCGCCGGGCGCAGCACCACCACGATGCCGGCGAAGCCGGCGAGCACGAAGAGCCAATGGCGCAGCGTCACCCTCTCGCCCAGAAGCGGCACGGCGATGGCGGCGGCGATCAGCGGCGAGGTCTGCCCGAGCACGACCGAGGTGGCCAGCGGCAGCTGGCTGAGCGAGGCCACGAACAGGCCGCTGGCCGTGATCATCGCCACGCCACGCAGGACGTGGAGACCCGGCACCCCGGTATGCAGCACGCCGCGCCACCCGATCCACGGCGCGAGGAAGACCGCCACGGCGGTCTGGGCGGCGAAGCGCACCGCGACGATCTGCGCCACGGGGTAATGCTGGGTGAGCCATTTCGCGAAGGCGTCGAGGCTCGCGCCCATCGTGACCGCGAGCAACATCAGCGCGATCCCGAGCAGCGGGCGCGAGGCTGGCGGGCTCATCCGGGGAGCGGACCGGCGACGGACGGCATCGTTCGACTCTAGCGCGTCCGGCGCCGCGCGAGGCCTGCGATGATCGCGGATCTGCCGGTGCCGGGCGGACGGATTTCGCATCGGCAGGGGATGCGACCCGCGCTAGTCTGCCGCGTCGCGGCGCGGCTCGCCGGTCGCGGGCAGGCCACGTAGGGAAGGGAGACGCCGACCATGCCGACCGACATCGAGATCGCGCGCCAGGCGCGCCTGCAGCCGATCCAGTCCATCGCCGACAGGCTCGGCATTCCCGCCGATGCCGTCTCGCCCTATGGCCGCTTCATCGGCAAGGTCGATCCCGGCCATGTCGCGGCGCTGCCCGAGCGGCCGGGATCGCGCCTGATCCTGGTCACCGCGATCAACCCGACCCCGGCCGGCGAGGGCAAGACGACCACCACCGTCGGGCTGGGCGACGGGCTCAACCGGATCGGCAAGCGCGCGATGATCTGCCTGCGCGAGCCCTCGCTGGGGCCCTGCTTCGGGGTCAAGGGCGGGGCCGCGGGCGGCGGCTGGGCGCAGATCGTGCCGATGGAGCAGATCAACCTGCATTTCACCGGCGACTTCCACGCCATCTCGTCGGCGCACAACCTGCTGTCGGCGATGATCGACAACCACATCTACTGGGGCAACGCGCTGGGCTTCGACGCGCGGCGCGTGGCGTGGCGGCGCGCCATCGACATGAACGACCGCTCGCTGCGGTCGATCGTCTCGTCGCTGGGCGGCACGGCCAACGGCTTCCCGCGCGAGGACGGGTTCGACATCACCGTCGCCTCCGAGGTGATGGCGGCGTTCTGCCTGGCGCGCGACCTGCGCGACCTCGAGGACCGGCTCAGCCGCATGGTCGTCGGCTACACCCGCGATCGCAAGCCGATCCTGGCGCGCGACGTCAAGGCGCCCGGCGCGATGACCGTGCTGCTGAAGGACGCGCTGGCGCCCAATCTGGTCCAGACGCTGGAGGGCAACCCCGCCTTCGTCCATGGCGGGCCCTTCGCCAACATCGCGCATGGCTGCAACTCCGTGATCGCGACGCGCGCGGCGCTCAAGCTCGCCGACTACGTCGTCACCGAGGCCGGCTTCGGCGCCGATCTGGGCGCCGAGAAATTCTTCGACATCAAATGCCGCCAGGCCGGGCTGAACCCGGCGGCCGCCGTCATCGTCGCCACCGTGCGCGCGCTGAAGATGCATGGCGGCGCGGCCAAGGACGCGCTCGCGACCGAGGATCTGGCGGCGCTCGGCCGCGGCATGGCCAATCTGCGCCGCCATGTCGCCAATGTCCGCAAGTTCGGCGTCCCGGTCGTCGTCGCGGTCAATCATTTCTCGTCGGACACCGACGCCGAGCACGCGGCGATCCGCGATTTCTGCGCCGGCGAGCTGGGCGTCGACGCCGTGACCTGCCGCCACTGGGCCGAGGGCTCGCGCGGCACCGAGGAGCTGGCGCGGCGCGTGGTGGCGCTGGCCGAGGGCGGCACCGGCGAATTCCGCCCGCTCTATCCCGACGACATGCCGCTCTGGGACAAGATGCGCACCATCGCCACCGAGATCTACGGCGCCGCCGACATCTCGGCCGATGCGCGGGTGCGCGAGCAGTTCAAGGAGCTGGAGGCGGCGGGCCACGGAAAGCTGCCGATCTGCGTCGCCAAAACCCAGTATTCCTT
>JBIKLI010000384.1:0-4034 GCA_044359885.1 Alphaproteobacteria bacterium
GCCCGACTCGCCGACCAGGCACAGCGTCTCGCCGGGCGAGATCGCGAAGCTGACGCCGTCGACGGCCTTCACGTGCCCGACCGTGCGGCGCAGGACGCCGCGCTGGACCGGGAAATGCTTGACGAGATCCTGGACCTCGAGGACGGGTTTGCCGGTCATGACGCCACCCGATCGGCTTCGAAACAGGCGACGCGGTGATCGGCGCCCTTGGTGGCCAGGACAGGCGCCTCGCTGCGGCAGCGTTCGGTCGCCAGCGGGCAGCGCGGTGCGAAGGCGCAGCCGGCGATCGGCTCGCGCAGATTCGGCACGATGCCCGGGATCTCGGAGAGGCGTCGCGCGCCCGCCTTCTTGAGGCGCGGGATCGAGGCCATGAGGCCGCGCGTGTAGGGATGCAGCGGGCGGTCGAAGAGCTCGTAGATGTCGGCCTCCTCGACGACGCGGCCGGCATACATGACGATCACGCGCTGGCAGGTCTCGGCGACGACGCCCAGGTCGTGCGTGATGAGCATGATCGCGGCGCCGATCTGGCTCTTCAGCTCCACCATCAGCTTCAGGATCTGGGCCTGGATGGTGACGTCGAGCGCGGTGGTGGGTTCGTCGGCGATCAACAGCTTGGGATTGCAGGACAGCGCCATCGCGATCATCGCGCGCTGGCGCATGCCGCCGGAAAACTGGTGTGGGTAGTCCTGTACCCGGCGTTCCGGATCGGGGATCTTCACCAGTCGCAGCATCTCGACTGCGCGCGCCATCGCCTCCGCGCGATTCTTGCCCTGGTGGATGGTCACCGCCTCGGCGATCTGGTCGCCGATGGTCAGCACCGGGTTGAGGCTGGTCATCGGCTCCTGAAAGATCATCGCGATCCGGTTGCCGCGGATCTCGCGCATCTCGTTTTCGTCGAGACTGAGGAGTTCGCGGCCGTCGAACTTGACCGATCCGCCGATCGTCCGTCCCAGCCGATAGGGCAACAATCGCAGGATCGAGAGCGCCGTGACGCTCTTGCCGCAGCCGGATTCGCCGACGATGCCGAGGGTTTCGCCGGCCTTGACCTGGAAACTCACGCCGTCGACCGCTCGGGTCTGGCCGTCCCTGGTGAAGAAATGCGTCTGAAGGTTCTCGACCTGGAGGACCGGCGGTGGGGCGGTGGTCATGTCGCTCCGTTTCCCGTTTCTCGTCTCGACTGGCGTGGCCCGGCGCCAGCACGCGCCACGCGATCAGGACCTTAGAGGATATCCGCCGCGCGCGAAACGCCGGCGCCGCGTCAGACGGCCGAAATCAGGCCGCCGTCGACGGCAAGCAGATGGCCGTTGACATAGGATCCCGACGCCGCCGCCAGGAACACGGCGGCACCGCCGATCTCGGCCGGTTCGGCCCAGCGCTTCAGCGGCGTGCGCCCCTCGACCCAGGCCACGAATTCGGGATTGGCGAGGATCGCCTCGTTCAGCTCGGTCTTGAAGAAGCCGGGCGCGATGCAGTTGACGTTGACTCCCTGGGGGCCGAGTTCCGCGGCCAGCGACCGGGTCAGTCCCCAGAGCCCGCTCTTCGCCGCGACATAGCCATGGACGGTCGGCCGCGCGAGGACGGACATGACCGAGCCGGTCATGATGATGCGCCCCGAGCGGCGCGCGACCATGTGCCGGGCGGCAGCCTGGGCCATCGCGAAGCAGGACGACAGGTTGATGTGGATGATGCGCTCCCAATCCTGCATCTCCCATTCGGGCAGCGGCTTTCGATGCTGGATCCCGGCATTGCAGATCAGGATGTCGAGGCGCCCATGCCGGCCCGCCAGCGCGTCGATCGCCGCCCGGGTCGCCGGCACGTCGCCGACATCGACCGCCAGCGTCTCGACCGACAGGCCGGCCGCGCGCAGCGGCGCCGCCGCCGTCTCCAGCGAGGCTTCGTGGCGGCCGTTGATGACGACATGGGCCCCGTGCCGGGCCAGGGCCTCGGCCATCGCCAGCCCCAGGCCGCGCGAGGCGCCCGTGACGAGCGCGACGCGGCCCGAAAGCGAGAAGAGATCGGTCGTCATGCAACGGCTCCTTGGATGGACGGCAGGCGATGCTCGCGCGTTCAGCCGCCCGGCGTCCAGTCCAGATCGCGCTGCAGCGGGAAGGCGGGGCCGCGGAAACGGACATAGGGCATGCGCTCGACATTCGACGAGGTGATGCCCGGGGTGTCGACATAGTCGTGGCCAGCGGCCATGTCGCCGAAGCCCGCGCTCCAGTTGCTGCCGCATTTCATCGTGATCAGCCGCTCGCGTTCGGGATCGATGCCGACCGCGCGCAGATGCGCGGTGTCGAACGGCATGATGCGCTCGCTGGTGACGACGACCTTGAACCCGCCCATGTCGATCACCGCCGCGAGCCCCATGTCGATCATCTGGCCGTGGAAATAGGTCTTGTCGCGCCTGTAGCGCACGGGGGCGGCGAACCGCACGATGCCGGCGACCCGCACGGGGGCGCCATGCAGGGCGATGGTGCGGCCCCCGACCGGTCCATCGAACCGGCCGCCGACGCCGATGCGCGCCGCCTCGGCGGCGGCCTGAGGATCCCAGATCACCGCCACGCCGGACTCGGGCCGGGCGGCGACCAGCGCCGCCAGGATCGTCGTGCCGTCGCCCGGCGCGCCGCCGCCGACATTGTCGGCCGGTTCGACCAGCATGCGCGGGCGCGTGTTGGCGGTGACCGCGCTGCGCACGGCCTCGGCCGGCGCGAGCAGCTCGGGCAGGAATTCCCGGCGCAGCTCCCAGATCCGCGCCGCGAGGCGGTCGCAGGCCGCGCGCGCGCTCGAGGCGTCGCCATAGGCCAGGGCACCCATGCCCAGCTGCGGCACGTCGCAATAGGGAAATCCCATGATCGCCGAGCAGGTCCAGATCGCGGCGTCGCGTTCGATCTCCGCGCGCAGGTCGGAGACCAGCTTCATCGGCCCCTCGGTGGTCAGCTGCTTCTGCGGGACGCTGAGCAGGGGGACGCGGCGATAGGCCTTGCCCGGGCGCGTGCCCGAAGCCAGCAGCCGCGCCATCAGCGCCGCCGCCTCCTCGCCGCGCTCGCCCATGTCGGCATGGGGCAGGGTGTCGTAGCCGACCATGATGTCGGTCGCCTCGACCAGCGCTTCGGTCATGTTGGCGTGCGAGTCGAAGGTGGCGACGATGGGGACATGCGGCCCCACCGCGTCGCGCAGGGCGCGTGCGACATAGGCATCGGCCTCGGCGATCCCTTCGGCGACCATCGCGCCGTGCAGCGCGAGCAGGATCCCGTCGAGACCTTCGGTGGCGCGGGCATCCGCGACCAGCCGGTCGACCACAAGGTCGAGCGCATCGCGCGTCACCAGGCCCGAGGGGATCGCGCCGGCATGGACGCTGGGGATCAGGTCGAGATCGTGGCGCGGGGCGGCGGCGAGCATGCCGCCGATCTCGCAATTGGTGCCGGCCAGTTCGGCGAACAGCGCCTCGCCTTCCAGGTACTGGAAGGCCCGGAACGCCGCGAGGTCGGTGGGCAGCGGGCTGAAGCTGTTGGTCTCGTGCCAGATCCCGCCGACGAGAATGCGCTTGCCCATGCTCAGGCCTTTCCTCTCGCGGCCTCGATTCCGGCGCGCAGCGCGCCGCCCAGAAGGATGACCTCGGTGGCGTAGAGGATGATCCTCACGCCCTTGGCGATCCACGCCTGCGCCGCCTCGGGTGTCGTCGCCATGCAGGACACGTGCTTTCCGCGCTGGCGGCAGGCGGCGACGATCCGGTCGACGGCGGCGACGAATTTGGGATGCGCATAGTCGCCGGGAACGCCGAGCGAAACCGAGAGATCCATGTGCCCGACATAGGCGGCGTCGATGCCGTCGACGGACATGATCGCCTCGACGTTCTCGACGCCCAGCGTGGTCTCGATCTTCGGCATGAGGATCGTCCGCTCGTCGGCCAGCCGCATGCGATCCGCGATCGGCGCCATCGAGTAGTCGTCATGGGCGATGCCGAAGGCGACGCCGCGCCCGCCGCGCGGCGCGTAGCGGCAGATCCGCACGATCTCCTTCGCCTCCGCCACCGT
>JBIKLI010000385.1:0-4026 GCA_044359885.1 Alphaproteobacteria bacterium
CGATTCACGATGGAGGTCAAACGGCAGCTGGACGTGCTGGACCGCCGCCTCGCGGAAAGCCGATTCCTCGCCGGCGATGCCTACACGATCGCCGACATCGCGACCTGGCCCTGGTACGGGGTCCTGGTCCAGGGCCAGCTCTACGGCGCGGCCGAGTTCCTCTCGGTCCAGGACTACAGCCACGTGATCCGCTGGGCCGACGAGATCGGACAGCGCCCCGCGGTCAGGCGCGGCCGGATGGTCAACCGGATCGCGGGCGACCCGGCTGCCCAGCTTCACGAACGCCACGACGCCAGCGATTTCGCCCTGCGGACCCAGGACAAGCTGGCGCCGCCGGCGGGGGGCTGACCCCCCGGGGCCGGACGCCCGATTGCGCGGATCAGTTGCCCTCCGCGTCGCGGAGCGGGGTCAGCAGCATCTCGACGAGGCGCCGCGCGCCGCCGCCACCGCCGAGCGCGTCGATCTCGGCGGCGAGCGCCGCATGGCGGGCCGGGCCGACCCGCGGCACCAGCGACGCCTCCGCCTTGGCGCGGAGCTCCGCCTCGCTCAGCGGATCCTCGGGATCGCCACGCGCCTCGGTCGGCGGGCTGACGAGGACGGTGCCGTCGGCGAGCGTCACCTCGACGATCGCGACGCGCCGGGCGGGGAACATCGCGTCGAGTTCGGGATCCGTCTCGGTGACGATGCGGCGGGCCATCGCCAGTGTCCGCTCGTCGCGCAGCCCGGTCGTCACCGTCGCGCCGTCGACGACACCATGCGCCAGCATCGCGGCCGTCGGGAAGGGCAGCGCATATTGCGCCGCATCTGAATCCTGCGGTTCGCGCACGTCCAGCCGCGCCGCAGCGTGGAATGTCCGGATGCGCACGCGCTCGATCGCGCGTCCCGCGGCCTGGGCGCGCAGCGCCTGCGCCGCGGCGACGGCGGGCTGCGCCCAGCGGCAGATCGGCCAGGGCTTGAAATACTGCTCCAGGATGCGCCAACGGCTGCCCAGATCGCCCCAGAACGCCGCGGCGTTGTCGGCCTCGACCGAGATCGCCGGCGCGCCCGAGAAGCCGTCCTGAGCCAGCAGCGCCGCGCTCAGCCCGACCTGACCGCCATAGGTCGACCCATCCTTGACCATGGTCGGAAAGTCGATGCAGCGCATCATCTGGCTGCGCGGCCCGTAGAACTCTGCCGTGCCCAGCGCATGGCGCGTCGTGGCGCGGTCGAAGCCCAGCGCGCGCGCCGCGATCGCGGCCGCGGCCAGCGCGTTCCACGCCCCCGAGGTGTGGTAGTCGGGCACCGTCGCATGCAGGGCGATCCCGGCCCGGTTGGCGATCTCGTATCCCAGCACCAGCCGCACGAGGAACTCCGCGCCGTCGCGCGACGGCGCCATCTCGTCTTCCAGCGCCAGCAGCGCCGGCAGGACCACGACGCCGGCATGCCCCTTGGTCAGACGATGCCCGTCATGCGCGTCGTAGCTGTCGATCGTCGCCGCCCCCGCCATCGCCGCGCCAGGCAGCGACACGCGGCGCCCGTCGAAGATCATGCGCGCGCCATGCCGTCCGCCCAGCTGATGGGCGGCGGCGAAGTCGTGCACGATGCGCGAGACCGATGTCTGCCGACCGCTGGCCGCGACACCGGCCAGATCGAGCAGGCAGGCGAGCGCGCGGCGCCGTACCGGCTCGGGGATGTCCGCCAGCCGCAAGCCGTGAACGAAGTCGACCCAATCGGCCATCGTGCCCTCCGCCTTGTCAATTGTTCGACCGGACCGTGCCGCCGCCGACGCGGGTGCGCGCCAGCATGTCCTCGTCGAGCTCGAACCCCAGTCCCGGCGCATCGGTCAGCACCAGATCTCCCCGCTCGTCGACGTCGAGCGGCGTGCGGAACATGAAGTCGCGCCGCGCGTTGGTCCATTCCGGCGGGTCCCAGGGAAACTCGAAGAAGCCGCCGTCGGTGGCGCCGGCCATCAGCTGCGCGTTCGCGATCACGCCGATGCCGTTGCCCCAGCTGTGCGGCGTGAAGGCGACTCCGTGCTCGCCGGCCATGGCAGCGACCTTGGCGAGGCCGGTGATGCCGCCCACGCAAACCACATCGGGCTGGATCACGTCGAGGCAGCCTTCCGCGATCAGGTCGCGCAGTTCGCTCATCTCGCGGTCGAGTTCGCCGCCGGCGATGCGAACGTCCAGCTTCTCGCGCAGCAGCCGCATGCCGGCCCGGTCGGCCCGATGCAGCGGCTCTTCCATCCAGTAGACGCCGAGGCGCTCGAGCTCGCGGCCGATGGCGAGAGCGTCCTTGACCGTCCAGGCCGACATCGTGTCCCAGGGGAAGCGCCAGCCCTGGTTGCAGTCGACCATGAGCTCGAGCTTCGTGCCGACCCGCGCGCGCACCGCCTCCAGCGCGGCGATGTCGGCGCGCCAGTCGCCGCGGCGGAACCGGATCTTCATCGCCCTGAAGCCGCGGGCCGCGACGCGTTCGGCGAGGCCGGCAAGCGCCGCCGCGTCGCGCAGCGTTCCGCTCGAGGCGTAGCAGGCGACGCGCTGGCGCATCCCGCCGAGCAGCTTCCAGCAAGGCTGTCCGGCGATCTTGCCGGCCAGGTCCCAGAGCGCGAGGTCGAGCGGCCAGCAGCGCCCGTAATGGAAGGTGATATGGCTGATGGCGCGGAAATGACGCTCGAGCCGAAGCGGATCCTCGCCGATGAACAGATGCTCGTGCCCCGCGAAGCCGAGCATGTAGTCGCCCGAACCGACGCCCTCCAGCCCCTCGTCGGTGCGCACCCGCACGATCGTGGCGTCGAACCGGACCCGCGGCCGCGAGGACCAGCTGGGCAGGAAGGGCGGGTCGAGCGGCAGCTGGTGCTGCGAGATCTCGATGGCGGCGATCTTCATGTCTTCCTCAGCTTTGGGACAGCACCCGTCCGGCGATCTCCAGAAGGTCGGCATCGGCGACGGGGCGGCGATTGGACTGGCGCATCGGCGCGTTCTCGGGCGCCGCCATCTGCGCGGCCAGGGCCGCCGCCGTCACGTCTGCAAAGCCAGCGCCGAGCGGGACCGGCACACCGACGCCGCGCAGCAGCCGCTCGAACGCCCGGGGGAAGCCCAGCCCGGGGGCGTCCATCGCCGCCGCGCAGGCGGCCCAGCGGCCGTCGTCCGCCTGTACGTTCCAGTCGCTGGTCGCCAGCATCGCGAGGCCCACCGCACGACCGTGATGGATCGGCCGCAGGGATGCCAGCGCATGGCCGACATTGTGGGCGATCGCCGTCCCCGCGTTGTCGATCGCGATCCCCGCCAGCATCGCGGCCCGCTGCAGCGCCGCCCGCGCCGCGAGGTTCCTGCCGTCGGCGACCGCGCGCTCGAGATTGCCGGCCACCAGACGGATCGCTTCGAGGGCATAGACGTCGTTCGCGGGATGCGCGTTGCGGTTGGTCGCCGCTTCGACGGCATGGACCAGCGCGTCGATGCCGGTCGCGGCGGTCAGCGGTGCCGTCAACCCCAGCGTCAGCTCGGGATCGAGGACCACGGCGTCCGCCTTGATGGCGTCGCCCCAGAGCCAGATCTTGGCGCGATCGGCGCGCGACAGCACGGCCGTGCGTGTCGCTTCCGAACCCGTTCCGGCGGTGGTCGGCACGCAGATCGAGGCAAGGCGGCGCGCGGGGAACGGGATCGCGCAGAGCTCGTAGGCCGATGCCGGCACCGCGGCACCGGCGATGGCCGCCACGGTCTTGCCCAGGTCCAGCGCCGAGCCGCCGCCGAGCGACACCACCACCCGGACATCGCTGGTTCGCGCGACCCCGGCCGCTTCATCGGCCTGGGCCAGGCTGGGGTCGGCCGTGAAGCCGGTGAAGACGACGACGCCGAGCCGGGCCGCGCGCAGACCGGCAGCCACCTCGTCGATCAGGCCGAACGGCGCCAGCCCCGGATCCGCGACCAGCAGCACCGCCCCGCGATCGCCGGCATGGGACGCCGCCAGTTCGCCGATCCGCTTCCGGGCACCGGCGCCGACCATGACCCGCGGCACAGGCGCAAGTTCGTGCACCATCCACCCCTC
>JBIKLI010000386.1:0-4024 GCA_044359885.1 Alphaproteobacteria bacterium
CCGTGGACTGCTTGCGCAACAGCCGTTCGGCCGCCCGGGAGACGCTGCGCGTCTCGACCACGGTGACGAACATGCGCAGCAGGTCGATGTCGACGTTCTGGATCATCATCAATTCTCCGAATGTCGATGTTCATGATTATGCATTTTGATGATCCCTGCCCAGTCTCCATATCCACGCGGAACCTCAGACGTGGAGCCCCGCCCGATGGCCGTTCAGACCGATCCCAAGGAATTCCTCGCGACGCTGGGAGCCCCGGCGGACGCCACGCCGGTCACGGTCGCGTTCGGCGACGGGATCGGGCCCGAGATCATGCAGGCCAGCCTCCGGATCCTGATGGCCGCCGATGCGCGGCTTTCCTTCGAACCGATCGACATCGGCGAGCGCGTCTATCTCGGCGGCAACAGCGCCGGCATCGCGCCGGAGGCCTGGGACAGCCTGCGGCGCACGAAGGTCTTCTTCAAGGCGCCGATCACCACGCCGCAGGGCGGCGGATTCAAGAGCCTCAACGTGACCGTGCGCAAGACGCTCAGCCTCTACGCCAATGTCCGCCCCTGCGCCGCCTACGCGCCGTTCGTCGCCACCCAGCACCCGGGCATGGACGTCGTGATCGTGCGCGAGAACGAGGAGGACCTCTATGCGGGAATCGAGCATCGCCAGACCGACGACGTCTATCAGTGCCTGAAGGTGATCAGCCGGCCGGGCACCGAGAAGATCGTGCGCTACGCCTTCGAATATGCCCGCGCCCATGGCCGCCGGAAGGTCACCTGCTTCACCAAGGACAACATCATGAAGCTGACCGACGGTCTGTTCCACAAGGTGTTCGACGAGATCGGCAAGGAATACCCGGACCTGGCGCAGGAGCACTGGATCGTCGACATCGGTGCCGCCAAGCTCGCCGCCAAGCCCGCGCAGTTCGACGTCGTCGTGATGCCCAATCTCTACGGCGACATCCTCTCCGACGTCGCCGCCGAGATCGCCGGTTCGGTCGGGCTCGCGGGCTCGGCAAATATCGGCGAGCATTGCGCGATGTTCGAGGCGATCCACGGCTCGGCGCCGCGCCGCGCCGGCCAGGACCTCGCCAATCCCTCGGGGCTTCTGCTCGGCGGCGTCCAGATGCTGGTGCATGTCGGCCAGACCGACATCGCCGAGCGCGTCGCCAACGCCTGGCTGCGCACCATCGAGGACGGGATCCACACCTACGACATCCACGATGCGTCGGTGTCCCGGCAGAAGGTCGGCACGCGCGCCTTCGCCGACGCCGTCATCCAGCGCCTGGGCGAGCGCCCCGCGACGCTGCGCGCGGCCGCCTTCGCGCGGCGCCCGATGCATCTGCCCGCCTGGACGCCACGGCCGGCGCAGCGCAAGGAGATGGTCGGGGTCGACGTCTTCGTCCACGCCCGCGGCATCGCGCCCGAGGCGCTGGCCGAGCGGATGAAGCCGGCGATCCATGGGGCCTACGACCTGTCGATGATCACCAATCGCGGGGTCAAGGTCTGGCCGGGCGGCCTGCCCGAGACGTTCTGCACCGACCATTGGCGCTGCCGGTTCATGGCGGCGCCGGGCAGCCGTTTCGACCATGCGACGATCGCGGCGCTTCTGTCGCGGCTGGCGTCGGCCGGCGTCGACTTCATCAAGACCGAGACGCTCTGCACCTTCGACGGCGAGCCCGGCTACTCGCTGGGCCAGGGCCAGTAGCGCTGAACCGGGGCTGGAACCGGCCCCGCGGCCGCGGCGCTCCCTTCCCGGATGCCGCCTGTCCCGGGAAGAGGCCGGCGCCCATGCCGCTCGACGCGCTTGCGACCCGCCCCGACGACCTGTCCGGGGCGCCGACCCTGCATCTGCTGCGGCTCCACCTGCAGGGCATGCGCGCGAATTCGCCGCCGGGCAGCGTCTTCGCCCTCGACCTCTCGGCGCCGAAGCTGCGTATTCCGACGCAAAGCGGCCAGTGATTCCGACGAAAGGCGGCCACCCGCCGAGGATTGCCGGATCCGCCGTCGGCGATCGACAGGACGGGCCAAGGTCTCCCCTCCACGCAGCGAGGGAGGGGACCGATGCCCGCCGGGAGATTGCTGATGCGCCAAGCACGCGAAGTTCTTCCACTGAAGCATGCCGGCGCAGCGCAAGGCGTTCGCGGGTCCGATCCGTCCTTCACGGTCGCCGCAGGTCCCGGCGCCCGGGCTGGTCGCGATGCGTTGACCGCGGCCCCCGCCCTGGCCCAGGCTTGTCCGCATGCCGCATATCCACGACAAGATCGACTTCACCGTCGCCGTGTTCGTCGTCGATGCCGACCGCGTCCTGGTCGTGCATCATCGCAAGCTCGGCAAATGGCTGCCCGTGGGCGGCCATGTCGAGCTCGACGAGGATCCCGAGCAGGCGGCGCTGCGCGAGACGCGCGAGGAGAGCGGGCTGGAGGTCGAGCTGATCGGCGAGCGTCCGCCCACCACCGAGCCCGGGACGCGGGCGCTGATCGCGCCGCGCTTCCTCGACATCCATCGCATCCATGACGGCCACGAGCATGTCGGGATGATCTACTGGGCCCGGCCGCGGGGTGGCGCGCTGCGCCGCGCCGAGGCGGAGCATCACGACATCCGATGGTGCACGGCGCGGGAGCTCGATGCGCTCCAGCCCCCGATGACCGGCGCCGTCAGATGGTATTGTCGCAAGGCGCTGGAGGAACTGGGTTCCTCTGCACCCTGACCCGCGTCACGTCAGCGTGTCCGGACCACGGCTCCGTCGGCGAGGCGGCTCGGTGGAAAGACGATGACCGGCATGCCCGGCTGCAGGCCTGCGGCAACCGCCGCGACGCCGCCTGCGTGGCGCAGGATCTCGATGCCGCGCAGCCGCGCGCGGCCATGCTCGAGAACGAAGACATGCCAGCCCTGGTCGCGGCGGAAGATCGCGCCCGCCGGCACGAGGATCGCCCGATCGATCTCCTCGACGGTGATCCGCGCCTCGACGCGAAACCCGTCGCCGAGCGTCGCCCGCGCCTCGGGTGGCGACGTCAATTCGATCACGACCCAGGTCCGCTGCTCCTCGACCCCGAGCGCCGAGACCTTGGTGAACGCGGAAGGCTCGACGACGCGCAACCGGCCCGACAGGGGCTGTCTGCCTCCCCACCCGGCGACGACGACTTCGGCGCCGGGCCGCATCTCGACCGCCTCCGTGGTCAGCGGATCGGCGATGACCTCCAGATCGGTGACGTCGCCCAGCTCCAGGATCGCCATGCCCGGCTGGGTCGCGGTCTCGTTCTCCTGCGCCACGCGCAGCACGACGCCGTCGATCGGCGCCTCGAGGTCGAACGCCTCCAGCCCGGCGGCGCCGCTGCCGCGGCGCAGCGCCTGGGCGGCCTCGGCTCTTCGATGGACGGCGGCATGCGCGCGCCGTTCCGCTGCGGCGAGATCGCGGCCGGTCTGATCCGCAAGCGCCTTGTCGCGGTCGAAGGCCGCGGCCGGGGCCACGCCGCGCGCGCGCAGTTCCCGGGTCCGCGCGAAGTCGGCGAGCGCCCTGCCGTGCGCCGCGAGCGCGCTCGCCTGTGCGGCTTCGGCCTCTTCGGCCTGGGCTTCGGCGGTGCCGAGCCGTTCCTCGAGTTCGCGCCGTACGCGCGGGTCGACGAGCGGCGGCGGGCTGGGGCGGATGACCGCGACGACGTCGCCCCTGGCGACCCTGTCGCCCGCCTTCAGCCTGACGCGGTCGAGCCGGCCGGCGACGGGCGCCGAGACGACGTAGCGCTCGCAGATGCGCGTGCGTCCTTCGACGACGACGGCGGCGACGAAGCGCCCCTGGCCGACGATGGCCGTTTCGACGAGCACGGGCTCGGGCCGCAGCAGCAGATAGCCGGCCCCTGCCGCGACGGCGATGCAACCGGCCAGCGTCAGGAGGCGACGAGGTCCCATGATCACTCCCTGGCCTTCAGCACGGCGACGAGATCCATCCGGTCGACGCGCCAGCGCACGATCCAGACGCTGGCTGCCGCGGCGGCGAGCACCGCAAGCGCGGCGATCGCGAAGGTGGCCGGCGCGATCA
>JBIKLI010000082.1:0-14030 GCA_044359885.1 Alphaproteobacteria bacterium
CTCTTTCCTCCCCGGCTGCCGCCGGGGAACCAGCACATGACCCGACGATCCTCCGCGCCGCCGCGTGGGTCAAGTCCGAATCGGCGCAGCGACGGGCTTGCCCGCCGACACAGGCTCTGCGATGCGGGTGGCCATGAGCGAACTATTCGCCACAGACTGCCGGCGGCCCTGGCTCGTCGCGCGATTCGGCGCACCGCAGCGCATGCTCAGCTGGTCGATGAACCGCCCGGGTTTCGTCGTCGCCCGGACCGTCGCCTGGCTCGAAGTCCGCGACGCGGATCTGCCGATCGGCGTCGATCCGCTGGCGCTGCTGCGTGGGCGACTCGCCGACGCCGGGCTTGCGGATTCGGTCGCGATGATGACGTCGCGCGACCTCGACCGGCATCGCGCCGCCGCCGCGGGCGAAGGCGCCGCCGCCGCCGCGGCTCTCGCCACGCTCGGCCTCGGCAACGGCGTCGGCTTCGGACCCGACGGCCGCGTCGGCGCGGCGCCCGGCCGGCACGCGGCCGGGACGATCAACATCCTCGCCGCCGTTTCCTGCCCGCTCGACGACGCGGCGCTGATCGAGGCCGTCGCGATCGTCGCGACCGCGCGCAGCGCCGCCCTGCTCGCCGATGGCGGCCGGGTCGCCGCGACGGGCACCGATTGCATCGTCGTCGCCTGCCCCGAGACCGGCGAACGCGGGACCTATGGCGGTCTCCACACGCCGGCGGGCCGCTGCCTCGCCGCGGCGACCTTCGCCGCGATCCGCGCCGCGCGCGCCGAGTGGGAAACGGAATTCGCCGCCACGCGCGACGCTTGACCGCGTCCCCAGCCTGGACGACCTTCGCTCGGGGGAAGCAGGATCGCCGGGGAGGGCGTCTGGCATGAGGATCGCGCGCGTCGAGGCAGCTCAGCTCGACTGGGGGAACGGCGCGAGGCCGGGTCCCTTTTCCGCCTTCATCCGGATCGAGACCGACGACGGAACCTTCGGGTTCGGCGAGGCCTCGCCCATGGAGGGCGGCCTCGCCTCGCTGGTCATCGTCGCGCGCCACATGGCGCCGTTCCTGATCGGGAAGGATCCGTTCGACCATGCGGTGCTTCTCGACACGCTGTTCCATCGATGCATCAAGCTCGGTCCGGAGGGGGCGGTCACCGGCGCCCTGGCAGGGCTCGACATCGCGCTCTGGGACATCAAGGGCAAGACGCTGG
This sequence comes from Alphaproteobacteria bacterium, assembly GCA_044359885.1. Taxonomy (GTDB): domain Bacteria; phylum Pseudomonadota; class Alphaproteobacteria; order CACIAM-22H2; family CACIAM-22H2; genus CAIOSQ01. Next base: position 1,192 of record JBIKLI010000082.1, read on the forward strand.
GTCTGCCGATCCACAAGCTGCTCGGTGGCGCCTGGCGCAGCGAGGTTCCCTGCTATGCGTCGATCGGCGGCAATGCCGCGCGCAGCGTGGACGAGGTGCTGCGCGTGGTCGAGGCGCGAGTCGCACGCGAGAACCCGACGGCGGTGAAGATCCGCTGGGACGGCGACCGGACGCGCGAGAATGTCGACATCGCCGGCGACATCGCGAAGGCGAAGGCCGTGCGCCGACTGCTGGGCGACGACTTCACCATCGCCTTCGACGCCAACAACGGCTACTCGGTGGGCGGAGCGATCCGCGTCGGCCGGGCGCTCGAGGACCTCGGCTACGCCTGGTTCGAGGAGCCGGTCCAGCACTACCACGTCGCCGCGATGGGCGAGGTCGCGCAGCGGCTGGACATCACGGTGTCGGCCGGCGAGCAGACCTACACGCTGCAGGGGCTCAAGGACCTGATCAATGCCGGCGTGCGCATGGTCCAGCCCGACATCGTCAAGATGGGCGGCATCACAGGGCTGATGCAATGCGCCGCGCTCGCCCATGCGCATGGGGTCGAACTGGTCCCGCACCAGACGCAGCCGACGATCGGCCATCTCGCGAATCTCCACATCCTCGCGACGGTGATGCATCTCTCGAAGCCGATCGAGGTCGCCGACAACTGGGAACGCGCCACGCCGGTGTTCCCGCGCAATCCCTCGCGCGCCGCCGGCGGCCGCTTCGCGGTGCCGACCGCCCCCGGGCTGGGGCTGGACTTCGACGCCGGCGAATTGGCCCGCAGACTGCGCCCGCTGCCGCTCTGACGCGTCCGGAACGACGCCGCCCACAGTCCAGGAGAAGATGATGACCCTTCGTCGCCGCACCGCCCTTTCGCTCGGCGCAGCCGCCCTCGCCGCCCCCGTCGTCGCGCCGCGCGACGCCGCGGCCCAGGCTGCACCGATCTCCATCGCGCTCGCGGCGCGCGCGCCGACCGGCCTCAACCCGCAGCAGACCGGGCTCACCGGCGGCGACAGTTGGGCGATCCGTCAGATCTTCGATACGCTGGTGAAGGCGGAGGACGGCAATTTCGCGGTCCGTCCGGAGGATTTCCGGCCCAGTCTGGCGGAGAGCTGGGAATCGTCCCCCGATGCCCGCAGCTGGACCTATCGTCTGCGGCGCGGCGTGCAGTTCCACAAGGGCTACGGCGAGATGACGTCCGACGACGTCCGCTTCACCTTCGCCCGCCATCTCGACCGCGGCACCGTGACGAACCAGAAGGCGCTGTATTCGAACGTCGAGAGCGTCGACGCGCCGGATCCCTACACGATCCGCTTCGCGCTCAAGCGTCCCGACCCGCTTTTCAACGGCAGCGTCGTCACCACGATCTCGGCGTCGATCCTCTCCCGCAAGGCCTTCGAAGAGCGAGGACAGCGATTCAATCTCGATCCGATCGGCACCGGCGCCTATCAGGTCGACAGCGTCAGCCAGACCGAGGGCGTGATGCTTTCGGCCTTCGATGGCCACTTCGCCGGCCGGGCCGTCACGCGCAACCTGCGCGTGGCCTTCATCGCCGACACGACGGCACGCACCCTCGCCTTCGCGTCAGGGCAGGTCGACATGATCGAGGGCGTGCGCGCGCCCGGCTGGATCCCGACGATGCGCCAGCGCGCGCCCCAGACCATCTTCGACGCCACCGCGCCCGGCAGCTTCAACAGCCTCCACCTCAACCTCACGCGCCCGCCGCTGAACGACATCAGGGTCCGGCAGGCGATCCGCCTGGCGATCAACAACGCCCAGATCGCCGCCGCCTTCACCGGCATGGCCGCGCCGATGACCGGCATCATCGCGCCGCAATTCGCCGGCTCGGTGAAGCCCGAGGAACTGCCGCCCGAACTGCGCTACGGCCACGACATCGCCCGGGCGAAGTCGCTGCTGGCTGCGGCTGGCTTTCCCAACGGCGTGACGATCCCGTGCTTCACCAGCCAGCGCGAGGACTACGCCGCGATCATGCTGATCATCCAGGAGCAGCTGCGCGCCGCCGGCATCGCGCTCGACATGAAGATCATCGACCATGCGACGATGCATGCCGAGAACCGCAAGGACCGCAACGCGATGACGCTCTACTCGTCGAGCTACCCGCCGGTCCCCACGCAGCCGTTCCTGCAGCAGCTCTGGGCCGCCGCCGAGGTGAAGGCGGATGGATCCGGCGGCGAGAACTACAGCCATTACGGCGTGGCGATGCCCGGGATCGACGCCCTGATCGAGCGCGCCCAGGACGAGCCCGATTTCGGCCGGCGTACGGCCCTGATCCAGGATGTCGAGCGCCAGGTGCTCCGCGACCTGCCGCTGCTCGGCATCATCACGCTGTCCTACGTGATCGCGCGCAATCCGCGGGTCGATCTCGGCTATCCGGTCAGGTCCGGCTACGCCTACTGGCCGCTCAACCGCGCGCGCCGGGTCTGAGGCGCCGACGCCGATGCTGCGGACGGTCGCCGCGCGGCTGCTCGACGCCGTGCCGACCGTGCTGCTGGTCCTGACCCTGGTCTTCGTCGCGCTGCGGCTGCTGCCGGGCGATCCGGCATTGGTCGTCCTCGGTGAATACGCGACCCAGGAACAGCTGGCGCTGTTCCGCAGCCGCATGGGTCTCGATCAGCCGCTCTGGCGCCAATACGCCCTCTTCGTCTGGGACATGCTGCGCCTCGACTACGGGACCTCGATGATCAGCGGGATGCCGGTGGCACAGCTCCTCGCCGACAATCTGCCCTTCACGGTCGAGCTGACCCTGGCGGCGACCGGCATGGGCGTGCTCTGCGGCGTCCCGCTGGGGGTGCTCGCGGCGCTGCACCGCGGCCGCGCCGCCGATGCCGGGGTCAGGGCGTTCTCGCTGGTCGGCTACGCGATCCCCGATTTCTATCTCGGCGCCCTGCTGCTGATCGCCTTCGCCCTCAATCTGGGCTGGTTCCCGATCAATGGCGGCGGCACAGACCTCCTCGACCGGCTGCACCATGTCTTCCTGCCGGCGCTGACCCTGGCCGCGCTCAAGAGCGCCTTCATCGCGCGCCTGACCCGCACCGCCCTGCTCGAGGTGCTCGGGCGCGACTTCATCCGCACGGCGCGCGCGAAGGGTGCCAGCGAGCGCCGCGTCGTCTATCGCCACGCGCTGCGCAACGCGATGCTGCCGGTGACCACCGGGCTCGGCCTGAGCCTTCTGGCGACCCTGTCGGGGTCGGTGGCGATCGAACTGGTCTTCAACCGGCCGGGGATCGGGGAGGTCCTGATCAGCGCGATCGCCAAGCGCGACTATCCGGTGATCCAGGCGGGCGTGGTCGTCTTCGCCTTCTTCGTGGTCGCCGTCAACCTGCTGGTCGATCTGGCCTATGCGCTGGTCGATCCGCGGATCCGGGTGAAGGCATGAGCGCGCCGGCGACCCCCGGCCTCGACGGCGCAGCGGTCGCGCCGGCACCCGGCATCCTGGGTCGGCTGCTCGGCGCGCGGCGCGGGTCGACGCGCGCCGCGCTGGGCGTGGTGCTTCTCTTCGCCGCGATCGCGCTGCTGGCGCCGGCGGTCGCGCCCTACGATCCCCTCGCACAGAGCTATCTGCGGATCAACGCGCTGCCCAGCGCCGACCACTGGCTGGGGACCGACCAGTTCGGACGCGACGTGCTGTCGCGCCTGATCCATGGCGCGCGCAACTCGCTGGTCTTCGGGCTGGTCTCGCCGGCGATCGCCGCGGTGGTCGGCACCGCACTCGGCGTCGTCGCAGGCTATTTCGGCGGCGCCATCGACCGGGTGGTCAGCCGCCTGATCGACCTGCTGCTGGCGTTCCCGGAACTGCTGCTGGCGATCATGATCGCCGCGGCGCTCGGCGGCGGCTTCTGGAACGTCGTGCTGGTGATCGCGATCGCGTTCGTTCCGGGGTTCGCGCGGGTCGCCCGCGCCTCGACGCTCGCGGTCCGGCAGGAGGCCTATGTCGAGGCCGCCGTGTCGATCGGCCAGCGCACGCCGATGATCATCATCCGTCACGTCCTGCCGAACATCGCCGCGCCGATCGTGGTGCTCACGACGCTGTGGGTGGCTTCGGCCATCCGGCTGGAAGCGTCGCTCTCCTTCCTCGGCCTCGGGACCCGGCCGCCCAATCCGAGCTGGGGCAACATCATCCGCGACGGCCTCGGCAACATCTTCGGCTCTCCCTGGCCGATCGTCGGCGCCGGCCTCGCCATCACCTCCGTGGTCCTCGCCTTCAACGTGCTGGGCGACGCGCTGCGCGATGCCCTCGATCCGGACGAGCGCTGAGCGCGATGGGCACGGCCACGGCGTCCGCTCTGCTGGAGATCGAGGATCTCTCGATCGCCTTCGGAACGCCCGAGTCGCCGGCCGTGGCGGTCGACGGCATCGGCCTTGCCATCGCCGCCGGCGAAACCGTGGGGCTGGTCGGGGAATCGGGCTCGGGCAAATCGCTGACCTCGCTGGCGGTGATGCGCCTGCTGCCGCCGCGGGCCCGGATCACCGGCGGTCGCATCCTGTTCGAGGGCCGGGACATGCTGACCCTGCCCGAGCCGCGCATGCAGGAAATCCGCGGCCGGGACGTGGCGATGATCTTCCAGGAGCCGATGACGTCGCTCAATCCGCTGATGACCGTGGGCGACCAGATCGAGGAGTCGATCCTGCTCCACGATCGCGCCGGACGCGCGGCGCGGCGCGCGCGCGCGCTGGAGCTTCTGCGCCGCGTCGGCATTCCCGATCCGGGCGCGCGGATCTCCGCCTATCCGCACCAGTTCTCCGGCGGCATGCGCCAGCGCGTGATGATCGCGATAGCGCTGGCCTGCAACCCGAAGCTGCTTGTGGCCGACGAGCCGACCACGGCGCTGGACGTCACCGTGCAGGCCCAGGTGCTCGAACTGCTGCAGGAGATCCGCGCGACCACCGGAACCGCGATCCTGCTGATCTCACACAATCTGGGGATCGTCGCCGAACTCTGCGCGCGCGTGGTCGTGATGTATGCAGGCCGGGTGGCGGAGAGCGGTCCGACCCGCGAGGTGTTCCGCAGACCGCGCCACGCCTATACCCGCGGCCTGCTGGCCGCCGTCCCACGCCTCGCAGGCGGGCCGCGGCGGCTCCACCAGATCGCCGGCAACGTTCCGGCCCCGGGCCCGGCCGCCCCCGGATGTCCGTTCGCGCCACGCTGTCCGGACCGGATCCCGGCCTGCGCGAACACGCGGCCGCCGCTGCGGGCCGACGCGGCAGGTCACGCCGCCGCCTGCTGGGCGGATCCGGAGTTGCCCGCATGACCGCGCCGCTGCTGCGCGCAGAAGGCCTCGCGAAGACGTTCGGCGAAAGCCTGGGGTGGCGCGGGCTCTTCGGCGGCGCCGGGACGGGCGGCGTGCGCGCGGTCGACGATGTCGGCTTCGACCTGGCGCCGGGCGAGACGCTGGCTGTCGTGGGCGAGTCGGGGTGCGGGAAGTCGACGCTCGCGCGTCTCGTGCTGCGCCTGCTGACGCCAAGCGCAGGACGGGTCCTGTTCGAGGGCGCGGATCTGGCGACGCTGTCCGCCGCGCGCCTGCGGCAAGTGCGCCAGCGCATGCAGATCGTGTTCCAGGATCCGTTCGGTTCGCTGAGCCCCCGGCGCACGGTCGCGCAGATCGTCGCCGAACCGCTCGAGGTCTTCGGCGTCGGCCGGGATGCCCGGGCGCGCCGGGAAGCGGTCGCCGGACTTCTCGCGGCGGTGGGCCTTTCGCCAGCGGCCATGGACCGGCTGCCGCGGCAATTCTCCGGGGGCCAGCGTCAGCGCATCGGCATCGCGCGCGCCATCGCGCTCCAGCCCAGCCTGATCGTCGCCGACGAACCGGTCTCGGCGCTCGACGTCTCGGTCCAGGCGCAGATCGTCAACCTGCTCCAGGACCTGCAGGAGCGCAGCGGGTTCTCGTGCCTCTTCATCGCGCACGACCTCGCGGTGGTGCGCCACATCGCCGACCGCGTGATGGTGATGTATCTCGGGCGCGTGATGGAGATCGGACCGAAGGATCGCGTCTTCGCGGCACCGCATCATCCATATACCCAGGCGCTGCTGTCGGCGGTCCCAGACCCGGACCCCGATGCGCCGCGTCGGCGAATCGTTCTGACCGGAGACGTCCCCAGCCCGCGCGCCGCGCCGGCCGGCTGCGCCTTCAGCACGCGCTGCCCGATCGCGCGCGACATCTGCCACCGCGTCCGGCCGCCGCTCGCCGGGGCCGGCGACGGCCACGACGTCGCCTGTCACTTCGCAGCGCCGAATCCGATCCACCTGCCCGATCGGCGCTGAACCTGACGGGGCCGGGCCGGCGTCAAGCCGGGCGCCCGGTCTCCAGCCGGTCGCGCAATTCGCTCCAGGGCAGCCAGAGCGACGGACCGATCGCCGCGAACCGCCGGTTGGGGGCTCGCGTCGCGGGACGGAAGGGCAACGGCAGGTCTCCGGCTGCGATCTGCCCGGCGTAATGGCCGGCCAGCACATGGCCCAGCGCGGTGGTCAGTGCGACGCCGCGCCCGTTGCAGCCGATCGCGGCGTCGAGTCCGGGCGCGAGCGAGAAAAACGCCGGCAGGGACGACGGCAGCACCGCGATGACCCCCGACCACACATGCGCCGCATCGAAGGGGCCGTTGTCGGGGAAGAAGGCGGCGAGGCGGCGGACGAATTTCCGCGCCGCACGGCGCGCCGCGCCGGGACCGCCGATGACAAGCCCGCCGGTGACGAGGCGACCGTCGGGAGACCAGCGGACGGCGAAGGTATGCCGCCGCGTGTCCGAGGCGGGCTGACGGCCGGGAAGGATCGCCGCGCACGCCTCGGCCCCGAGCGGCTGGGTGGCGACCTGATGGACCCTGACAGGGATGACCGCGTCCCGGACCGCCGGCGCCAGTTCGCCCACCAAGGCGTTGGTCGCCAGAAGGACCCGTTCCGCGCGAACGCTGCCGCCGAGGGTGCGCAGCCGCCACCCGCCCGCCGCCGGCGCCATCGCGGTCACGCGGCTGGCGGCATGCACCGCCGCGCCGGCCGCGATGGCGGCCCGTGCCAGGCCGCGCGCATAGGCGAGGGGATTGAGCTGGCCACCGGTCGGGATCATCAGCGCCGCCGGATAGCCCGCGATGCCGAGACGCGCTTCGGTCTGCCGGCCGTCGAGCAGGCAGACATCGGTCCGGCCGCGCGCGTGCCACTCGCCCACGCGCGCCTCGAGGATCCGCGCGACGTCCGCCGTATGCGCGGGCTGCATCCATCCCGTCTCCTCGGCGTCGCAAGCGATCGCATGACGGCGCACGAGGTCGAAGAGATGTCGGCCCGAGCCGCCGACCAGATCGACCAGCCTCTCGGCATGCGCCGGCCCGATCGCCGCCTCCACGTCAGCCGGACCGAGGGTCGACTTGAGCGCGGGCACCACGAAGCCCGTGTTCCGGCCGGACGCACCGAAGCCCGCCGTCTCGGCTTCGACGACCACGACCGACGCGCCGGCCTCCGCCAGATGCAGAGCCGTCGACAGGCCGAGGAAGCCACCGCCGACCACGGCGACGTCGCAGCGTCGCTCGCCGCGCAGCGGCGGCATGGACGGCGCCGGCGGCGCGAGCGTCTGCCAGAGGGATGGCGCGTCTTTCATCGCGCGCTCTCCGCCGGAGCCGCCCCCGCGGCCTCGCGGGCCATGCCGTCGAGCGCCTGGCAGATCAGCTGCCGGCTGCGGAAGAGCACCATCTCGCACCAGTCGGTCGTGTCCGGGTGATAGAAGCGGCGCAGCGCCGCCTTGATGCGGCGCGTCTGCGGCGCCTGCCAGTCCACCGGCCCCAGCGCGTGCAGGACATGGTCGTCGCGCAAGGCCTCGGCGCCCGTCTCGCGGTCGAAGGTCCCGAATTCGATCGCGACGAAGACCAGACGGCCGGAACCGACCGACCGCGACCAGGCATACTGGCTGAGCCCCGCGATCGGCAGCGAGGCGGAAGTGCCGAGCAGCGGTTCGCCGAGGCTGGATCCGTACCAGGAACGGCAGCGGGCCTGGCCCGGCTCCCCGGGCCGATGTCCGCAGATCGGCTCGCCGTGGCCGAACGGCCCAAGACCGGAATGGTAGTCGATCACGGCGATCCGTCGCCGCCGCGGCAGCCCGTGCTCGTCCACCACGCGCATGAGGGTTCGCATCGCTGCCGCCGGCGCGACCCCGCCGTAGAAGATGCCCTGGGGGTGCGAATGCTGGCCGCAGCTGCGCGCGGTTTCGAAGGCGACCGCCCCGTGGGCGAGGCGATACGCGTCGAGACGGCGCACGGCGGCGGCCAGCGTCGCATCGTCGAAACCGCCGGGCACGAAGGCGTCGGCCAGTTCGTCGTAGCCCGGATTGCGCGGCGGCGGACCCGCGGAGAAGTCGATGCCGTTGCGGTTGAGGTCGATCCCCTCCTCCGTCACGCGGCGCAGCCACGCGAAGCCGTGCGGATTGAGCGCGTGGATCGCGAGCAGCGCCTGGCCCGGAGCGAGGTGCCGGCCAGCTCCGGCCCGCAAGGCGTCCACCTGCGCCGCCGACCCGCAGAATCCCTCGACGCCGTGGGTGGCGGACACCAGGACCAGGACGTCGTCGGCGTCGTCGGGACCGATCCAGGCCGTATCGGTCGCCAGCGGCTCCCCGCGTGGCCCGGCGGCGGGGATCGGATAGGACCGGATCCGGGCCCCGGCGCGATGCGCGGCCTCGAGGAAGCGGACACGTGCGGCCGCGAAGTCGGGCGCGAAGCAGGTGCCGGCGTCGATGTCCGTGCCGAAGATCATGGCGCAGCCTCGTTCGGGAACAAGCCGTGAAATGTGATCTGATATCTTACCAGGACTAGAGCGAGACGGCCGTCAGCCCCGCCGTGGTCGCCAGCGACCGGAAGAGGCCCCGCCGCGTCGCCTCGTTGTGCCGGATCATCACCGCGCGCGCGCCGGCGGGATCGCCGGCGCGCAGGACGTCGACGATCGCGCGATGGTCGTCGCGCGTCTCGGCGCCGATGTCGCGCAGCTGCGCGCCCAGGAAGAAGAACCGTTCCAGTTCGTCCAGCGTGCGCTGCAGCAGCGACGACAGGCGCTCGCTGCCCGAGGCGCGCGCGATGGCGGCATGGAACTCGCGGTTCGTCTGCACGAAGACCTTCAGGCTCGGCCGGGCGTCCTGCTCGTAGGCGACATCGGCAAGGCGCTCGAGATTCTCGAGTTCGGCGCGGCCGATGCGCTGGCAGGCGAGTTCCGCGGCTCCCGCCTCGAGGATCGCGCGGACATCGAAGAGGTCGTTCATGTCGGCGATCGTGATGGGCACGACCTGATAGCCGCGCCGGGGAAAGGTCCGCACGAAGCCCTCGGAGCGAAGCTTGGCGAGCGCCTCGCGCACGGGCGTCTTGCTCACCGCGAACCGGTCGGCGAGTTCCGCCTCCGACAGATCGCGCCCCGGAGCCAGGACGCAGGACAGGATGTCCGTCCGCAGCAGGTCGTAGACACGGTCGGAGAGCGAGCGCGGCCGCTGCTTGGCCCTGGCGGCACGCACGCGCTTGCGCCGCGCCGGCGAACGGACGGATCGCGACGGCGTCGCCGCGCTCATCCGCCGTCGCCCCTGCGCGGCGCGCCGGCCGGTCCGGGGCCGTCGCCGCTCACTTGACGTTCTCGTCCTTGCTTGGATTGGCGCAGACGGCGACGACCAGACCGGCGTCGCCGATGATGTGGCGGTAGCGATAGCGCAGCGGAAGGTACATCGCGTCGCCGGGACGGAACAGCCGTTCCTCGCCCGTCGCCTCGACGATCTGACGCGACCAGCCATGGAGGCAATAGAGCACGACCTCGTGAACGCCGTCGCCTTCGACGATCGTGTCGAAGAAGGGCATGTAGGTGGTGATGTGGAAGGAGAAGGAGCAGCCCTGCTTCTTGCGCGTGATGATCCGGTGGCTGAACTCCTGACCTTCGTGGATCCACAGCCTTTCGGTCTCTTCCTGCCTCGCCCACAAGATCCTGTCGCCCATGATGCCGCCGCGCCCCCGTTTCCTGGATCGGAATATCTGCACCATACCAAACGCTCCGCGCCTGTCGACACCAAGCGCCAGCCGCCTGTCGCACGAGCCGTTCCTGCGCGAGCCGCCGGCGGGGTGCGCGTGCGACGGTGCGGACGAAGCATTTGCGTCTGATATATTTGCGGCTAGACTGCGTGTCCGCCGGGATCGGCCCGGAACGACGAACCCGGGACCGCGCGCGCGATGCGGCGGACGCCCGGTCCGGCGACGGCGTCCCGGCCGGACGGCAACGGCGCCGCGAGGTTCCGGCAGCCGGATCGATCCGCCCGATGCCTCGGCGAAACAACCCAAGGAGACGACGATGAAGAGACTGCTTGCCTGCCTGACCGCCGCGGTCGCGTGCGCCGCCCTCTTCGGCGGCCATGCCGCCGCGCAGCCCTCCCTGCCGACCGGAGCCACGGCGACGCCGGGCGTGCTGGCGCTGGCCGCGGACTTCGCCGCGGCGCCGAACCAGTTCATCCGCCCGGATGGCGGCCGCGACGGGCTCAACGTCGACATGTGCGGGGCGCTGGCGCAGAAGCTGGGGGCGCGGCTCGAATGGACGAATCTCGCCTTCCCCGGGCTCGTCCCCGGTCTGCAGGCGAAGCGCTTCGACGGCCTCTGCACTGCGATCTTCATCAACCCGGACCGCCTGCGCATCATGAACATGGTGCCCTATGTCCAGTGGGGCGAGGGACTGATGGTGCCGGCGACGTCTGCGCTCGGCGCCTGCAAGCCGACCCTCGGCGACGCGGCCAGCTTCCAGCCCTGCTTCGACGAATTGTCGGGCCGGACCGTCGCGGTCGCCGCGGGCGGCACGACCAACAACAATCTCAAGGCGCAGAGCGACCGTCTGGTCGCCGCCGGCCGGCCCGGGATCACGATCCGCGCCTTCGACACGAACGCCGACGCCATCCAGGCGGTGGTCTCGCGTCAGGCCGATGCCGGCTATCTGAACGACCCGCAGGGCGCCTTCTTCGCCAACCGGACGCCCGGCTTCAAGATCGCCTGGGCCGGGTTCGCCTCGAACCAGCTGGCGCTGGCCACGCTCAAGGAGAACACCGCGCTCGCCGATGCGCTGGTCGCCGGCCTCGAGGCGATGAAGGCCGACGGCAGCTATCAGCGGATCCTCCAGAAGTGGGGCGTCGCCGCGGTTCCGTCCTTCGCCTACCAGAAGTGACGGGCTGAGGCACCGGAGCCGCCGGCCCGATGATCTGGAGCGCCGACGTCTTCTGGACCTATCTGGCCGACCCGAGGATCGTCGCCGCGGCCGGGGTGACGATCCTCGTGGCGACCGCGGCGCAGACCGGCGCCACGGCGATCGGCTTCGTCCTGGCGCTGGGCATGCGATCGCGCGTCGCGTCCCTTCGCCTGGCCGTCGCCACCTATGTCTGGCTGTTCCGCGGAACGCCGCCTCTGGTACTGCTGCTGCTGGCCTATTTCGGCCTGCCGCAGCTGGGAATCAGGCTCGGCGTGCTCGAGGCCGGCCTGATCTGCCTGTCGATGTACAGCGCGGCCTACATGGCCGAGATCGTCCGCGCGGCGCTCGGCGCGATCGACCGCGGCCAGGTCGAGGCGGCGCGCAGCCTCGGGATGTCGCGCGCCGAGACGATGCGCTCGATCCTTCTGCCCCAGGCGATCCGGCTGATCCTGCCGCCGTTCGGGAACGAATTCGCCTCGATGATGCGCACCACCTCGCTCCTGTCGGTGATCTCGTTCGAGGAATTGCTGCGCGCCACCAACATGATCATCAACCAGACGTTCCGCCCGCTCGAACTCTACGCCGTGGCGGCGCTCTGGTACCTCGCCATGGCGACCGCCTGGATGGCCATCCAGGCGGTCCTCGAACGCCGCGCCGCCCTCGATCCAGCCCCGGGCGGCGGCCGGCTCCGTCTTCCCTCATAGGACAGGCCCACATGACTGCGACCCACACCAAGGCCCGCGTGATCCTCTTCGGCGTCGGCGCGCTCGGCGCGCTGCTGCTCGACTGCCTCGCCACCGGCTACCCGTTGATCGAGGTCGTCGGCGCCGTCGACAACGACCCGGCGAAGGCCGGCCGGCGGCTCGGCGACGTCCATCCCGGCACGCCGCCGGCCGCGCGCGGCATCGTGATCGCGCCGACGCTCGCCGCATGCCTCGGCGGCCTCGACGCGCCTGCGCATCTGCTGTTCCACATGACGGAAAGCGTCCTCGCCCATGTCGAAGGCCAGATGACGGAGGCGCTCGACGCCGGCCTGAACGTGCTGTCGGCGTCCGAAGCGATGTTCCATCCGGCGCTGCGCTACCCCGACGTCGCGGAACGGCTCGATGCGGCGGCGCGACGCAGCGGCGTGTCGGTCTCGGGCACGGGGATCAACCCCGGCTTCAGCTTCGACAGCCTGCCGCTGCTTCTGGCGCGTGTCACCTCGGGCGTGCGCGCCATCCGGATATCGCGGACGATCGACGTGACCGGCACGGGCCCCGGCGACATCGATCATGTCGGCTACGGCCTGTGGCCCGACGAATTCCAGCGCAAGATCGCCGAGGGACGGGTCGTGGGCCACATGGGCGGACCGGAATCGATCGCATGCCTCGCCGAACGCCTCGGGCTCGACATCGACCGGGTCGCGGAAAGCTGGAGCACTTCGACCGCGTCCTTCCCGGTCGACAGCGGCACGGCGGCCCTGGGAATGATCGAGCCGGGCCGCGTGATCGGCATCACCCAGGAGATGTCGGGCATGCGCGGCGAAACGCAGGTGATCTCGCTGCGCCTCGTGATGTACTACCGGCCCGAACTGCATGGCCTGCGGGTCGCGGACGACATCGACATCGAAGGCGCGCATCACGTGCGCGCCAGCCTGGTGCCGGCCGCCCTCTCGCTGTTC
>JBIKLI010000387.1:0-3996 GCA_044359885.1 Alphaproteobacteria bacterium
CCGCTGATGCGCCTGCGCGATCCTGCGCATACCCAGGTGCTGCTGGTCACGCTGCCCGAAACCACCCCGGTCTCCGAGGCGGCAGCCCTGCAGGACGACCTGCGCCGCGCCGGCATCGAGCCCCATGCCTGGGTCGTCAACCGCGCGCTTGCAGGCAGCGGCACCACCGATCCGCTCCTGCACCAGCGCCTCGACGGCGAGGCCCGGCAGATCGACCGGCTTCATGCGGGCCTCGCGCGCCGGCTCTTCCTGCTGCCCTGGCAGCCGCAGGCGCCGGTGGGCGTGGCGGCGCTGCGACGCATGTCGGGTTAGCGACGTCAGGCATCGCGCAGCGCATGGTGGGCGCCGGGGTCCGGACCCGCTGGTGTCGGTCACCGAGCAATCACGCGTCTGGTTCCTGGCCGAACCTTGGAAGACAAGTCGTGGACTCCTCGACCGTCTCCAGGCCGAACATCCCGGGGATTATCCCGACGGCCGTCCGCGCACCCTGCAGAGGCGAGTCAAGGGGTGGCGGATGGAACATGCACGCGCTTTAAGTCTCGGAGGGGTGGCCGACCCAGCGCCGCCTCACGCGGATGGTCCCTCGGGAGCATCCGCGTGAGGCAACCGGCATAGCGCGTCGGCAACGACGTTTGGTGAGGCGATACGGGCCTCTCATCCGGATTGTCGCGCCATAGGGCCTTCCTCGAACTCGAGACCGATCTGGCCGCGCCCTGGCTGCTCGAGCTTTGGGAGGCCGTGCCCACGCCGGAAATGGCCAAACGTGTGCGCGAGGCGACGATCGCGAGATTGCTCTGGAAAAACCGCATCCGCAGACACGCCGCCGCGGACGTGCTGACCATGCTGCGCGCCGAGCCCATGACCGTGGCCGACGGCACGATCACGGCCGCGCGCGCCCATTTCGTCAGCCTGATCGCGCGTATCCGGCTCTTGAACCGGCAGATCGACGAAGCCCATCGGCACCTCGACCGACCGACGGCCGATCTCGCCAGCGCCCAGGAGGCCGAACCGGGGCAGGTGAAGCAACATGACGCCGAGATCCTCGCATCCTTGCCGGGAATGGGAAGGATCGCCCTCGCCACGCTGCTCGCAGAAGCCTGGGATGCGCTGCAGCGACGCGATCACGCCGCCCCCTGCGTAGTCTGACGACAGGGGTCGCTCCGATCACCAAGCGGTCCGGAAAGCCCATGGCCGTCGCAAGGCGAAAAGCCTGTCATCGGCGTCTGTCCAACTGCGGAGGCGCGGTCATGGCCATGGCCGCGCACTGCGCTCGGTGGCGGACCGCCTCCTCAACGTCGCATGCGCCATGCTCAAGACCGGGACCATGTTCAATCCTTCACTGGTGGCCCAAACTGCCCATTGAAAAACGGTGGGGGTCCCCTCCAGCGCCGCGGGATCGATACGATCCCCGTCCCAGCTCCGGCCCGCAAGCGCCAGCACCCGCAACCCGCGCCGCGCCAACGCTTCGGCCCGCTCGTGCCGATGCGCCGCGTCGATCCCGGCGCACATGCGCAGCACGCGCTCGGGGGCGCCCTCGACATGGACCAGGCGCCGCCCACAAGCCCGACCACGACCATGAAACGGGTCGCGAAATCGTGATGGCCGACGAAATGGCCATGCGCCAGAAGCAGGCCCGCGCAGAGCAGGACCATGAAGGACAACCAACGCGCGAAATGATCCATCTGCGCGACAAGCGGCGTCGTCAACGGTTCGACGCCGGCGATCAACCCGCCGATGCGGCCGATCTCGGTCGCGCCACCCGTCGCCACGACCAGTCCGCGCGCCGTCCTCCGGGTGACGAGCGTTCCGGACCACAGCATCGAGCGCCGGTCGCCGAGGACCGCAGTCGCGGGGACCGGTTCGGGTGACTTCTCGACCGGCACGGATTTGCGGGGCAGGCTCGCTTCCTGGACGGCAAGGCCCCGCGCCTCGAGCACGCGCAGATCGGCCGGCAAAACTTTTCGCCGGCCGCGAACATCGCGACGTCGACGGGCACCGGATCGGCTCCATCCAGCGAGCCCCTCCGTCCATCGCGCAGGATGGCGGCCGTCGCCCGCGGAACGCAGATGAGCACATTGCGGAACTGCGTCAGGAACCGCAGCGCCGGACCGCGCGCGCGGGCCTGCGGCAGCCGGTTCGGCCCATGCGCGGCGAGCCGCCGGACGGCCTCGCCGGATGTGTCAGCCCCTCGGCGCCGGCAGCGCGGCGATCACCGTGCCGGCGCGCATCCTGGGTCGCGCAAAGCCGGCATCGCTCCCGTCCTCGGACGCATAGGCGCAGGCGCAATCGACACGGCCCTGCGACGACTGCGCCCGCAATTCGACCGATCCGGCTGGCCGAAGCTCCAGATTCAGATCGGGCAGAGGCGCGCGCAGGACCCCCGGAGGACGATGGACAAGGTCATGCCCGAACTCCACCGCGGCATGTTCGCCACGGACGTCCAAGCCAAGTCCGGCTCGACGGCCGCGGAACTTGCGGCGATGGGCGAAGGGTCCGCGATCGTCGACGTCACCTGGATCTTTGGCGGCAAGACCGGCGTCCAGGCCCAGGTCGTGACCTATTCGGCGACCATGCGCGCGGTCACAGGCATGACGGTCACGGCCGCCCCCGAAGCCGCCGGCCGCAGGATACGCGTGAATGCGGTGGCGCCCGGTGCGGTCACGGACACGCAGTTCATGCGCCCGATCATGGGCCGCGATCCGAGCGCCGGGGAGACAAGATCCTTCGGCCCGCTGCACGCCCTCGGTCGCACCAGGTCGGCACGTGAGGTGGACCGGGCGATCCTGCTCCCTGCCCCGGACGACGCGTCCTTCGTGACCGGCGAGATCGTGAAGGTCGACGGCCGTTTCCTGAACGGCTGAACGCGGGGAGAGCGAAAATGCGCGGAAGCCCGACCGTGTTGCCTCTGGCAGCGGCGCTGCTGTCCTCCGCAGCCTTCGCCCAGCAGCCCTCGCTGCAGCCGCTGGCCGGCGAACTCGACCTGCAGCGCATCCCGAGCCTCGTCGGCGCCGCGTTGAATCGGAAGGACCGGGCGACGGCGCGGGCTCGTTTCGCCGGCCAGATGCATCAACCTCACGTCGCTGGCGGACGCCCAGCCGACGACGATCCCTGCCGACGCGCTGATCGCCGGCCGGTCGCGAAACCTCGGCGGCGACAAGGTCAGCCGGCACGCCCGCGGCAATGCGCTGGTCGAGATCGTCGCCGACCGCGCCACGGTGCGATCCACGGCTATGCCTGGAACCACGAGCGCGGCGGACCGAACGGCGAGCTGCGGGAGGCTCGAGACCGCTGCACCGGCGAATTGTCGCGCACGCCGCAGGGCTGGCGGATCGTCGGCTCCACCTTCCGCAAGACGCATGAACGCGGATCCGAGTGGGTTCGCGACACCCCAGGGTTCCGACCCCGATCGCCGGCGAGGCGCCGGCGCCCGGGGCAATCTATGCGCGGACATGAAAGCCGGGTAAGCCTGCCGGCATGTTCCGCTGGTTCGAGACCCGACTTGATCCGTTCCCGGCCGAGAAGCCGGGAATGCCTCCCGCCGGCCTGGCGGCCTTCGTCTGGCACTATCTGCGGCCGGTCTGGGGCCTGCTGGCGATCATCACCTTCCTCTCCGCGCTGATCGCCGTCGTCGAGGTCTCGATCTTCTCGATCATCGGCACGCTGGTCGACTGGCTGGCCCGCGAGAACCGCGAGGGGTTCTTCGAGCGCAATGGCTGGACGCTGGCTGGAATGCTGCTGCTGATCGCGGTGGCGGCGCCCGCGCTCCACCTCCTGTGGGAACTGGTCTTCCACCAGGGGATGGCCGGCAACTTTCCGATGCGGGTGAGATGGCTCGCCCATCGCTATCTGCTCGAGCAGAGCCTAACCTTCTTCCAGAACGACATGGCCGGTCGCATCGCGACCACGGTGATGCAGACGGCGCTCGCGGTGCGCGAGGCGACGACGAAGCTGTGCGACGTCCTGGTGTATTTCGCCGTCTACGTGCTCTCGGCGCTG
>JBIKLI010000388.1:0-3989 GCA_044359885.1 Alphaproteobacteria bacterium
CTCGTTCATGATCGGGCTGGTGCTGTTCGCCTTCGTCGTCGCGCTCGCGGTCTTCGCCTGGTGGATCGCGCCCAACGATCCGAACCGCACGGCCATCCGCGTGCGCTTCAGGCCACCCCAGCTCGACCGCGTGTTCCTGCTCGGAACCGACAATCTCGGCCGCAACCTGCTCAGCCGCGTGGTGTACGGCGCGCAGCTCAGCCTGATGATCGGCTTCGGCGTCGTCGTGCTCAACGCCGTGTTCGGGGTGCTGCTCGGCGCGGTCGCCGGCTACTTCCGCAAGCTGGACGGGCCGATGATGCGCCTGGCCGACGCGCTGATGGCCTTCCCGTCGATCCTGCTGGCGATCGGCATCGCCGCGGCGCTCGGCCCCTCGGCATGGACCGCGGTGATCGCGCTCTCCGTGGTCTACATCCCGCGCACCGCGCGCATCGTGCGCGCCTCTGTGCTGGTCGTGCGCGAGATGGAGTTCGTCCAGGCGGCGCGCGCCGCCGGAGCCGGCGACTGGCGCATCCTGACCAAGCACATCATGCCGAACTGCATGGCGCCCCTGATCGTCCAGCTCAGCTTCATCTTCGCCTATGCCGTCCTGTCGGAGGCGGTGCTGAGCTTCCTGGGCCTCGGCGCGCCGCCCAGCGTGCCCAGCTGGGGAACCATGATCAGCGAAGGCCGCACCTATATCCGCGAGGCGGCCTGGCTCACGGTCGTCCCGGGATGCGCCATCGCGATCACCGTGCTCGGCCTCAACCTGATGGGCGACGGCCTGCGCGACGTCCTGGATCCACGACTCAAGATCGAGCAAGGCTGATGACGCCGTCGCCGCTGCTCAGCGTCCGCAACCTGCGCACCGTCTTCGGCACCGCCCAGGGCGAGGTCACCGCGGTCGACGACGTCAGCTTCGACGTCGCGCCCGGCGAGGTCCTCGGCATCGTCGGCGAGTCCGGTTCAGGCAAGAGCGTGACGGCCCTGTCGATACTGGGGCTTCTGCCGCAGCCGCCCGGCCGCGTGGCGGCGGGCGAGATCCTGTTCGAGGGACGCGACCTGCTCAAGATCCCCAGGTCCGAACTGCGCAAGCTGCGCGGCTCGGCGATCGGCATGATCTTCCAGGAGCCGATGACGTCGCTGAACCCGGTCTTCACCATCGGCGACCAGATCACCGAGACGATCCGCGTCCACGAGCGCATCGGCGCCGCCGCGGCCCGTGCGCGCGGCATCGAGATGCTGGCCAAGGTCGGCATCCCCAGCCCCGACCGCCGTATCGACGACTACCCGCACCAGCTCTCCGGCGGCATGCGCCAGCGCGTCATGATCGCGATGGCGCTGTCCTGCTCGCCCAAGCTGCTTCTGGCCGACGAGCCGACCACGGCCCTCGACGTCACCATCCAGGCCCAGATCCTCGATCTGCTGCGCGATCTGCGCCGCGAATTCGGGATGGCGATCGTGATCATCACCCACAACATGGGGGTGATCGCGGAATTCGCCGACCGAGTCGCCGTGATGTATGCGGGCCGCATCGCCGAGGAAGGCCCGATCGAGCGCATCTTCGACGCGCCCACCCATCCCTACACCGCCGGGCTGCTGGCGAGCACGCCCGACATGCTTTCCGATGCGCCGCGCATGCGCACGATCCCGGGGACGCTGCCCAGCCTCTACGAATTGCCGCCGGGCTGCCGCTTCGCACCGCGCTGTGCGCGCCGCATCGAGGGCTGCGATTCGGGCCGGCCGGCGATGCTGCGGCTGGCCCCGGGCCATTCGGCCGCCTGCATCCGGGCCGGCGAGGGAGCGGCCTCGTGAGCGCGACGTCCGGCCAGCGCCTCCTGGAGGTCTCCAACCTCACCAAGCATTTCCCGGTCACCGCCGGCTTCCTCGTCTCGCGCGAGGTCGGGCGCGTCAGGGCGGTGGACGACGTCAGCTTCCATGTCGATCGCGGCGAGACCCTGGGCCTGGTCGGCGAAAGCGGCTGCGGCAAGACGACCACCGGCCGGCTGGTGCTGCGACTCATCGAGCCGACCGGGGGGTCGGTGCGCATCGACGGCCAGGACGTCCTCGCCATGGACGCCCAGCAACTGCGCGACATGCGCAAGGGCATGCAGATCGTCTTCCAGGATCCCTACAGCTCGCTCAACCCGCGCATGACCGTCGAGGAGATCATCCTCGAACCGCTCTATGTCCAGGGCGCCCGCCCGGGTCCGGAGATGACGAAGCGCGCGCGCAAGCTGCTCGACACGGTCGGGCTGTCGCCCAACCATGTCGTGCGCTACCCGCACGAATTCTCGGGCGGCCAGCGCCAGCGCATCGGCATCGCCCGCGCGCTGGCGCCGCAGCCGCGCTTCATCGTCTGCGACGAGGCCGTGTCCGCGCTCGACGTCTCGGTGCAGGCGCAGATCGTCAACCTGCTCCAGGACCTGCAGGAGGAATTCCGCCTCAGCTACCTGTTCATCGCCCACGACCTGGCGGTGGTGAAGCACATCTCCGACCGCGTGGCGGTCATGTATCTCGGCAAGATCGTCGAACAGGCGGACAAGGCGTCGCTCTACGCCACGCCGCGGCATCCCTACACCCAGGCGCTGCTGTCCTCGATCCCGGTGCCCAATCCGAGGCTGCGCCGCGCGCGCATACGCCTTGCGGGCGACGTCCCCAGCGCGCTGGCGCCGCCAGCGGGATGCCGGTTCCATACGCGCTGCCCGCATGCCACCGACATCTGTCGCAGCGCCGAGCCGCCGGTCGTGACCCCGGCGCCCGGGCACTCGGTCGCCTGCCACCACGCCGATCGCATCCCGGCCATTTCGCCGCTCGGCACCGCCTGACCCGTCCGGCGTCCCGGTTCAGAACGCTTCGGTACCGAAGCGCCAGGCGCGGAACGCCGGCGACCAATGGTCGGCGGCGAGACCGGCCTTCAGCCTGAGCTGACGCAGGAAGGCCGCGGGCTCGGGCAGAGAGGCCCAGACGCTGGGCAGGAACAGCGCCTGTCGCTGCCCGTCGCGGATGATCAGGCCGTCGGCATCGGGGTGGAGGCTGCGCAGCAGCTCCGACTCGCTCGCGGCCTCGATCGGGCGCGGATGCGACAGGACGGACACATGCACGGCCACGCGGCCGAGTTCTTCGGCGCTCAGCGGCGGGAAACGGGGATCGGCAGTCGCCGCCTTGCAGGCGTTGGTCACCACGTCGACCGCCAGCGGCATGTGCGGCGCCAGCGAGCCGATGCAGCCGCGCAGGCGGCCGTCGAGTTCCAGGGTCACGAAGGTCGCGCGCTTGGCGGCGAGCTGCGGACTGCGCGCACGATCGACGGCGACATTGGGCGTGGCGCCGTCGCGCAGCCGCAGCGCGATTCCCTGCCGGGCGCCGTCGACCAGCGCCTTGCGGCTGCCGTCGTCCAGGCGCGCGGCGGCCGCCTGCTCGAAGGCGAAGGCGCCGTAGCCGACGACCCGGTCGGGCTTGCCGGCGGTCGCCGAGGAGTTGCGCAGATCGAGCGCCGTGGCGCGCAGATCGCGGGCCTGCGCCTCGCGCAGCAGGCCGGCGATGGCGCGATGGCCGCAGGCCAGATGCCCCGACAGCGTCTCGCCCCGCAGCGTCTCGCCCCGCAGCGTCTCGATCGCGTCGGCGGCAGCCGCGTCCTTCGCACGCGCGGTCGCGTCGTCGTGATAGTGGCTGAGATCGGAGGAGACGACGATCGCCGTCTCCGGCCCGCCCCATAGGGCGCGCAGCGCCGCCGCGACCAGATCGGGCCCGGCATCGCCGACCAGCACGGGACAGATCGCGACCTCGCCGAGCGCATGGCGAACGAAGGGCAGTTGCACCTCCAGCGCATGCTCGCCCGCGAAGGGGGCAGCGTTCACCGCCACCTGCGGCAGATTGAGGATGCGCCCCAGCCAGGGCCAGTCGACATGCATGGGGCCCAGGGGCGTCTGCCAGGCTTCGGCGGGCGACAGCGCCAGCCCGGCGAAGCCCATGCGGTGGGCCGGCGCCAGGAGGACGACCCGCGCGATCGC
>JBIKLI010000083.1:0-13942 GCA_044359885.1 Alphaproteobacteria bacterium
ACGGCGACATCGCCGCGGTGCGGCAAGGCGCGGGCCCCGACGGAGCGGAGCGTCTGGCGGGCGCCGCGGTCCCGGGCCTTCCCAACCTCCACAGCCACGCCTTCCAGCGCGCGATGGCCGGGCTTGCAGAGACGGGCGGCCCCGCTGGCGACGATTTCTGGTCGTGGCGCGACCTCATGTATCGCTTCCTCGGCCGGCTCGGTCCCGCGGACGTGGAAGCGATCGCCGCGCAGCTGCATGTCGAGCTGCTGCGCCACGGCTATACCGCGATCGCGGAATTCCATTATCTCCACAACGATCGCGGCGGCGGCGCCTACGAGGTCGAGACCACGCTTGCGGACGCGATCTGCGCCGCCGCGGGCGCGTCGGGCATCGGCCTCACCCTGCTGCCGGTCGCCTATCGGCAGGGTGGCTTCGGCGGCAAGCCGGTCTCCGCCGCGCAGGCGCGCTTCGTGCTCGACGCCGGGCGCTATGCGCGGCTGGTCGAGACCCTGGTCGCGCGTCACCGCGGCGACCGTCAGATCCGCGTCGGCGTGGCCCCGCATTCCCTGCGCGCGGTCGGCCCCGAGGATCTCGCCGGCGTGGTCGGGCTCGCGGCGCGCCTCGACCGCGACATGCCGATCCATATCCATGTCGCCGAACAGACGCGCGAGGTCGCGGACTGTCTCGCGTGGTCGGGCGCGCGGCCCGTCGCCTGGCTTCTCGACCATGCGCCGATCGACCATCGCTGGTGCCTGGTGCACGCCACCCACATGGACGCGGACGAGGTCGTGCGCCTCGCGCGCAGCCGGGCGGTGGCCGGTCTGTGTCCGACGACCGAGGCCAATCTCGGCGATGGCCTCTTCGCCCTGCCCGGCTTCGTCGCCGCCGGCGGCGCCTACGGGGTCGGCTCCGATTCCAACGTTTCGGTCAGCCCGGCCGAGGAACTGCGCTGGCTGGAATACGGACAGCGCCTGATCACGCGGACGCGCAACGTCGCCGCGCCTGCGCCCGGAGCCTCGACCGGCGCGACTCTGCTGCGCGCGGCGCTCGAGGGCGGCACGCGCGCCTGCGCCAGACCGATCGGTGCCATCGAACCGGGCAGGCGTGCCGACCTCGTGGTGCTCGACCGGACGCATCCCGCGCTGGTGGCGCGCGAGGGCGACGCGCTGCTGGACGGCTGGATCTTCTCGGGCAACGACACGCCGGTGCGCGACGTCATGGTCGGCGGCCAGTGGATCGTGCGCGAGGGCCACCATGTCCATCAGGAGCAGGCGCGCGCCGATTTCGACCGCTGCATGCGCCGGCTGCTGGCGGAGGCCTGATCCCATGGAGATACGGGACATTCCCTTCGGCACCACCGACTGGTCGACGGTGCTGCCGACCACCCATCCGGGCGAGCGCGGCGTCGCGACCTGGCGCACCCGCAACTTCGCAGGCATCCGCGTGCGGATGGTCGAATACAGCCCGGGCTACAAGGCGGACCATTGGTGCAGCAAGGGCCATATCCTCCTGGTGCTGGCGGGCGAACTGGAGACCGAACTCCAGGATGGCCGCATCGTCCGTCTGCGCGCCGGGCAGAGCTACCAGGTGGCGGACGGCGCCGAGGCGCATCGCTCCGCGACGGCGGCCGGCGCCACGCTCTTCATCGTCGACTGACGCATGCGCGCGATGGATCCCGCGACGCCCGTCGTGCTGGGCATCGAGACCAGCTGCGACGAGACCGCCGCGGCCGTGGTCGCCGGCGACCGGCGCATCCTGTCGAGCGTCGTCCTGTCGCAGGGCGAACTGCACGCGATCCATGGCGGCGTGGTGCCCGAGATCGCCGCGCGCGCGCATCTCGAGCATTGCGACGCGGTCGTCCGGCGCGCGCTGGCGCTGGCCGGGCTCGATCTGGCGGGCATCGACGCCGTCGCGGCGACGGCCGGGCCGGGACTGATCGGCGGTCTTCTGGTCGGCGCCATGACGGGCAAGGCGATCGCGCTTGCCCGCGGCCTGCCCTTCCTCGCCATCAACCACCTCGAAGGGCACGCGCTGTCGCCGCGGCTGGCGCCCGGTGTCGAGTTTCCCTATCTGCTGCTGCTCGCCTCGGGCGGGCATTGCCAGTTCCTGGTGGTCGAAGCGGGCGGCCGCTACACGCGGCTGGGCACGACGATCGACGACGCCGCGGGAGAGGCCTTCGACAAGACGGCGAAGCTGCTCGGTCTCGGCTATCCCGGCGGTCCGGCGCTCGAGCGCCGCGCGGCCAGCGGCGATCCGGCGCGGTTCGAGCTGCCGCGGCCCCTGCTTGGACGGCCCGGATGCGATTTCTCGTTCTCCGGGCTCAAGACCGCGGTCCGGATCGCCGTCGAGAAGCTCGGTTCCGATCCGGACGACCGCGCGATCGACGATCTGGCGGCGTCCTTCCAGCGCGCCGTCGCCGATGTCTTCGCCGACCGTGCCGAGCATGCGATCGCCGCGGCACGGGCGCGCGGGACCGAGCCCGGCGCGCTGGTCGTCGCTGGCGGCGTGGCGGCGAACGGCGAATTGCGGGCGCGTCTCGCCGCCGTCGGCGAGCGGCACGGGCTGGGCCTGCGCGCACCGCCGCTGGCGCTGTGCACCGACAACGCGGCGATGATCGCATGGGCTGGCATCGAACGGCTGCGCCGCGGCGAACGCGATCCGCTCGATGCGCCAGCGCGGCCGCGCTGGCCGCTGGATCCGTCGGCCGCCTAAAGCCGTTCTCCTTCCGATCGGACCGAGAAGGATCCCCAAGGAAGCGCGAAGCTTGGTTCGAACCGGCGACCGGTGCGTCGATGCCGGCAAGGATGGCGCGACCCCTTGTCGGGAGATCCGAAGTCGCAGGTTGTGGAGGCAGTCCGGGGGCGCATCGAAACCAGGATGCCAGACGGGACCGGCGCTCAAGCCAGATCGAGGCGTCGTCGCGCGCGATCCCGGGGGCCCTGAAGGGCAAGGTCCAAATGACGATCGCGGAAATCGGGTCGATGCTGAACCGCGATCACGGTGTCAGAGGCCGTCGCGACGTCGTTCTGGATCAATCCGGATCCGACACCGGCACAGCGACCTCTGCGTGATGCCGCCCTTGCGTGCTGCCCCGGCGGATCGGGCAGCCTTGAAGCGCGGCAGGCGCGGAGCCGCAACCGCACCGCAGCCAGGACGCGATCCAGTCCAGGTGCCGGCTCGCTCCTAGAACAGCCGGTCCGCGACCTTCCAGAAGATGATCCTGTCGCCGCCTTTCAGGATGCGCTCCTTCATGTCCTTCAGGAAGGCGGTCTTGTTCTCGGTATGCTGCGCATATTCGAGCGTCGGCCCGCCGCCGCCGATCACGATCATCGAGTGATGCACATCGGTGCCGTTGCGGGCCAGTTGCAGGATGTCGCCCGCGACAAGGCTGGCCTCGCTTGGCATCTCGGTGGCCCGGCCGGTGCGCCGCAGGAAGCGCGCAAAGGGGTCCGCACCGCCCCAGCTGTGGCTCATCCGATAGCGCTCATGGCCGGTGACCACCGGACCGAACAAGTCCTTGACCGAGTCGATGATGGGACTGAGCGTTTCGCTCTGGGTTTCCTGCGCAGACAGCATGCCGTGCCACCAGCTTTTGTCATCGTTGTAGTCGAAAGTCGTGCCGCCGATCATCGGCCAGCCGCCGATTGCCATGCATTGCGACACGAAATTTGTGCAGTCGCTGCCATTATGGGTTTCAGGGAAAGCCGGGTTGCCCACCTTGGCAAAACGCCGGGCATAAAGCGCCACGCGATGACGGTTGTACATGCCCGCCACCGGCTTGGGCCGGGCGGCAAGGTCCGGGTCAGGGGGCGGTGGTGCGGCGTCCTGCCACCATAGCAGAAGCACCGCACGCCAGCTTGCGTCTTCGGAACCGTCCCGCATCCCAGCGCTTGCTGCCGCAACCTCTCCGGCACCTGTGGCCAGATTGACCCGGAACCGGCTGCCCGCCAGCTGACGCAACCGCTGGAGAACCGCCTCCATCCGCCTGGACGACAGCGCCTGATTGGTAGCCGCGCTGCCCGAGCGGCTGGCCAGCCCGACCAGGGTGACCGAACCGCCCTTGCGCAGCCGCGGTGCCACCTCTTGCTCGAGAAAGCGCTGGTGATCGGGGCGGAGCACCGCGCTCCCGATGGCGAAATGGGTGAGGCGCGCCGTCAGCACGGCCGCAGACGAGTGGATGACGACAAGCTCAGCCATTCGGGCATTTCCTGGTCCTGTACCACCATTATGGCAGACCCAAGACCAGCGACCCAGAGGCCGACCGACGCCCCCGGCGATGTCGACCATGCCGTCGCTGTGGCGCCCGGCGCGGTCCTCGCCGAGGCAGACCATCTCGCGCCCGCAGCAAGCGCAGGACTTGTCGGCGAGGTCGAGCACGGTCTCGACGCGCGGCAGGTCATTCGGCAGGTTGCCGCGATTGGCCGCGCGCTGGCTCCTGACCCGCGCCGTCCGGCACGGCTGCGGCGCCAGCCGGGTCGTGATGGCGGCGATCCGCTGTTCGATCGCCTCGAAGGCGAGCGCAAATTGCCGGGCGTCCTTGCGTCCGGGACCGCGCCCGAAGCGACGGCGAGGCATCGCCGCGAGCATTCTCTCGCGCCAAGAGCCAGTCCCCGAAACCGAAGGTCCGTCGACCGCGCAGCCATGTCACACCGTCGCGCGGCGGCGGGGTCCAGGGCGACGACACCCGGATCGCCGTCGATGGCGAGAGCCAGATCGTCGCCGCGCAGTGCCTGGGTTGGCGACGGCCAGACGCGCCGGCCCTGCCCAGGCTGATCGCCGCCATCGCAGCAAACCGCGATGCGCGTCGTTTTCAGGGACAGGCTCCTAGCCCGGACGCGGTGCATAGCTGGCGAGCGTCGCCGCAACCGCGACCGCCAGCGACGTCGTCTGGAAGCCAGGAACGAGACGACGGCGAACCGGGTCGTCGAGGATGACCGCGTCCTCGAACAGGTAGTCGAGTTCCAGGAACTCTGCGAGCAGCGGGTCGAAGGGGGCGGCCAGACGGAGCAGCCATTTCGGCGGGACACGCGTCGGCAGATCGGGCCTGCCGGCGGCCTGCGCGATCGCCGCCAGGAAATCGGTCTGGCGGACGAAGACATGACCGGCGAAATGGACGATCTGGAACGGTGTCAGCTGATCGCGGATCGCAAGCAGCTCGCCCGCCAGCCGGGCCAGGTCCGGCAGATAGGCCCATTGATGGGGCACCGTCGTGCGTCCCGGCCAGACCATCGGCTTGCCGGACGCAGCGTATCCGAACAGACGATCGACAAGACCGTTGCGCAGGCCCGGCCCGAAGAAATCGCCGGCGCGCAGCACCAGGGCGCGCATCCGCCCGTCGTCGCAGGCCCGGCGGATCATGAATTCGATCTCCGCCCGCAGCCTGCCCTTGCGCGTCGTCGCATCCTGCGGCGTGTCCTCGGCGAGCGCACGGTCGGTCCGGCGTCCGAACCCGTAGACGTTTCCCGGGAAGACCAGAAGCGCCCCGGCATCGCGGCAGGCGGCGATCGCCTTGGCGGTGGCTTCGCGCATCGCCGGGTCCCATTGCGGATAGGGATAGTTGACGGCGTGCACGACCGCCGCACAGCCGGCAGCGGCCCGCCCGATCGCGACGCGGTCCTGGGCATCCGCCTCGACGATCTCTGCGCCGTCGGGCAGCACGCCGGGCGCCGGCCGCCGCCGGACAAGACAGCGCAGCGCCCAGCCGCGTGCGGCGAATTCATGCGCGATCGCCCGGCCGAAGCCGCCCGACGCGCCGCTGACCAGCATCCGCGGCATCATCCCACCGATATGACCACGCGTGCCCCCACGCCCGCCAGGGGTCAAGGGATCGCCCTCGGACAAGGTCGCGCAGCTCGCCATGCCGATCAAGGCGGGCGCGCCGGCGCTTGCACCGCGGCCATGCCTGCCGCGACAATCCGCGCCGGATGTCGAAGCGGGATTCGATCGCGATCGTCGGCGCGGGGGCCTGGGGCACCGCGCTCGCCCAGGCGCAGGCGGCGCAGGGCCGCAAGGTGGCGCTCTGGGCGCGCCGCGTGGACGTCGTCGCGGCGATCCGCGAGCGCGGCGAGAACACGCCCTGCCTGCCGGGCGTGGGCCTCGCCCCGTCGATCGACGTGTCCGTCGACCTTGCCGCGACACTGGCCGCCGCCGACATCGCCATCCTGGCGGTTCCCGCAGCCCATGCACCCGAAGTCGCCGCCGCGATCGGCCGCACGGCCGCCGTCCCGCCGCATGTCGTCCTGGCGGCGAAAGGCTTCGCCCAGCCCGGCTCGCGGCTGCTCGCCGACGCGATCGGGCGGGTGCTGCCGGAGGCCGGCATCGCCGTTCTGTCCGGGCCCAGCTTCGCGCAGGACGTTGCGCGCGGCCTGCCGACGGCGATCGTGCTCGCGGCGGGCACGATCGGCACGGCGCGCGACCTGGCCGCGCGGCTGGCGACACCAAGCCTGCGGATCTATGCCGGCGACGACCGGGCCGGGGTGCAAGTCGGCGGCGCCCTCAAGAACGTGATCGCCATCGCCTGCGGGATCGTGGCGGGGCGGGGACTGGGCGAAAGCGCCCGCGCCGCCCTGCTCACTCGCGGGCTCGCGGAGATGGCGCGGCTCGCGGAGGCGCTGGGCGGCCGGCAGCGGACGTTGATGGGGCTGTCGGGGCTGGGGGACCTCGCCCTCACCTGCGCCTCGCCCCAATCGCGCAACCATGCGCTGGGCCTCGAACTGGGCCGCGGCGCGAAACTGGCGACGCTGCTCGCCGGCCGCCGCAGCGTCGTCGAAGGCGTGGGCGCCGCTGCGGCCGCCGGTTCGCTCGCCGCGCGGCTCGACATCGCCCTGCCGATCTGCCAGTCCGTCGCCGCGATCCTGCATCGCGGCGCCGGCATCGACGCCGAGATCGCGGCGCTGATGGCACGGCCGCTGAGGGAGGAAGAATGAGCATTCGACACTGGCTGATGAAATCCGAGCCCGACGTCTATCCGTGGTCGCGGCTGGTCGCGGAAGGCCGCGGGCATTGGGATGGGGTGCGCAACCATCAGGCCGCCGCCAATCTGCGCGCGATGACGCCGGGCGACCGGGCGTTTTTCTACCACTCCAACATCGGCAAGGAGATCGTGGGCGCGATGGAAATCGTGCGCGCGTGGTACCCCGACCCGACCGACCCGACGGGAAGATGGGGCATGGTCGACGTCGTGCCCGTGGCGCCGGCGACGACGCCGCTGGGACTGGCCGCCATCAAGGCCGATCCCGCCCTGGCCGGGATGGCGCTGCTGCGCCAGTCGCGCCTGTCGGTGAGCCCGGTGGAACAGGCGGCATGGCGGCATATCTGCGGCCTGACGGGGATCGCGCCGTGATCGCAGCCCCGTGCCGATGATCGCCTCCAGCCTGATGGTCCTGGCGGCCGCCTATGCCGGGATCGTCGCCTATCTGGCGGTGATGCAGCGCAGCTTCATCTACCGGCCGCCCGTCCCGCCACCGGCGCTCGACGGCCTCGCCGCCGCCGGCTACGCGCCGCTCGACAGGCCAGCGCAGGGCCAGCCGCTGTTCTGGTACGCAGCTCCCGGCGCCGCGGGGGCGCGCGTGGTCGTGTTCTTCCATGGCAACGCGACGACCATCGCCGAGTCCGCCGACAAGGTGGCGCCGCTGCGCGCGGCAGGCCTGGGCGTGCTGCTGGTCGAATATCCGGGCTTCGGCCATGCCGCAGGCAGACCGACCGAAGCGACGCTGGTCGCCGCCGCGCTGGACGGGTTCGATGCGCTGGAAGCGACGGGGATCGATGGCGCGCGGATCGTGCTCTGGGGCGAGAGCCTGGGCACGGGCGTGGCGCTGCATGTCGCCGCGGTGCGCCGCGTCGCCGGTATCGTCCTCGAAGCGCCGTTCACCTCGGTGGCGGGCCGCGCGCAGGAGATCTACTGGTGGACGCCGGCACGTTGGCTGGTCCGGGACCGCTTCGACAATCTGTCCCGGATCGGTGCCGCCGGTGCGCCGCTGCTGATCGCCCATGGCGAGCAGGACCGCGTCACCCCCGCTGCCCATGGCCGCCGGCTGCTTGCCGCGGCGCCGGAACCGAAGACCGGTTTCTTCGTCGCCCAGGCCGGGCATGTCGATCTTCCCGAACACGGCATGATCCACGAGATCCTGCGCTTCATCGCCACCCTGCCGCGACCGGTCGCACCGTGATCGTCGCGCCCGACACCCTCGCCCTTCTGCGCCGGGCCATGCTTCCGATGGACGGGTCCATCGCCGACCATGCCGAGCCGATTCTGGAAGCCGCCGGCGACGCCCTGGGCGACGCGCGGCGCGGCGCGTTCGCCTATGTCGACCTGACCGCGGGCTCCTGCCTGCTGCCGCTGGCCTTCGCCGCGGCGGGCGCGACGCGGATCGTGGTCAACGACATCGCCGCGCGCACGATCGTCGCCGCCCGCGCGCTCTTCGCCGGCGCCGCGATCGACCAGGCCATGCTCGATGCCGCCTGTGACGGCCGGCTTGGCCGCCGGCCGCACATCCCCAGCTTCCGCTTCGCCAGCGACTATCTGACCGCGGAGATCTGCGCGCTCTTCGACCGTCTTTTCCACGTCGACCTGCCCGCGCCGCAGGCGGCGACGCTGCGCTATCTGGCGCTGCGCGACGCGATGGCCTTCGCCGATCCCGAGGATGGTTTCCGGATCCTGATGACCCATGACCCCGCGCAGCTGCGCGCGGATCGCGACGCCGACTGGAGCAGCTTCCTCGCCGCGCATCGCGACCGGCAGGAACGGCTCGCCGCCCTGCGGGCGACGCTGATCGAGACGCGGGCCGCGACCGGCGCGCCGGCGATCCGGATCCTCAACGCCGACATGCGCGACGTCGCCGCAACGATCGACTATCGCGGCCCGTGCCTCGTCGCGGTCAATCCGCCGACCAACGGCGTCGACGAATACGCGATCGAGGACCAGATCGTTCACAGCCTGATCGCCAACCGGCTGGTGCCGCTGGCGCGTTGCCACGAAACCGCCGAGCAGTTCTGGCGCGTGCGCGTGACGGCGGCGCTGGCGCCCTTGCCGGCGGGGACGTTCTTCCTGGTCTGGGGCGGCGACGGGGCGATGGATGCCGAAGCCTG
Organism: Alphaproteobacteria bacterium; assembly: GCA_044359885.1. Classification (GTDB taxonomy): domain Bacteria; phylum Pseudomonadota; class Alphaproteobacteria; order CACIAM-22H2; family CACIAM-22H2; genus CAIOSQ01. The sequence continues at coordinate 9,070 of JBIKLI010000083.1, forward strand.
CCAATCCGTCTGGCAGGCCTACGGAACGCGCGTCCACACGGCCGAGATCGATCTCGGCCGCGGCCGGCGGGCCGTCTGGGGGATCTTCCGGCGCCGCTGACAAGCGGGAGACATCCCGAGCAGCCATGCGTCCAGAGCATGGTCGCGGCGTTATTGCGCTGGATGACGCAGGGCGGCTTGTGTATCCCGCCGCGTGCGTTCCGGGCCTGCACCGCCCGGGTGGGGAGACGGGTCGGATGGTTGAAACCGCAGCGCCGGGGGCTCGCACTCCGGTGCAGGACCGTACGCGCCGGCTGGTGCTGGCCGCGCTCGGGGTCGTGTTCGGCGATATCGGCACGTCGCCGCTCTATGCGATACGGGAATGCTTCGTGCACGGCGGCGGGGCGCTGGCGGTCGAAACGACGGCGCTGTTCGGCGTCCTGTCGCTGATCTTCTGGGCGCAGATCCTGCTGATCTCGATCAAATACGCGCTGTTCGTGATGCGCGCCGACAATCAGGGCCAGGGCGGGATCCTGGCGCTGATGGCGCTCGCGCTGCATGGCCGCGACCAGGCCTGCCGGTCATCGGTGGCGATCACGATCCTGGCCGCGATCGGGGCGGCGCTGTTCTTCGGCGACGGCATGCTGACCCCGGCGATTTCCGTGCTGAGCGCGGTCGAAGGGCTGGAATTGCTGGCCCCCTGGCTCCATCCCGTTGTCGTGCCGGTCACGATCGTCGTGGTGATCCTGCTGTTCTCCGTCCAGAGCCGCGGCAGCGAACACGTCGGCCGGCTCTTCGGGCCGGTGATGGCGGTCTGGTTCGCCGTGCTCGCCGCGCTCGGCCTGTGGCAGGTCGCCGGCACCCCGGGGATCCTGCTGGCGCTCGATCCACGCCATGCGCTGCATTTCGTGACGGTGGCGCCCGGTGTCGCGTTCCTGACCCTGGGCGCGGTCTTCCTGGCCGTGACCGGTGCGGAGGCGCTCTATGCCGACATGGGGCATTTCGGCGCCCGGCCGATCCGCTACGCCTGGTTCCTGCTGGTCTTCCCGGCGCTCACGCTCAACTATCTCGGCCAGGGCGCGCTGCTGCTCGGCGACCCGGCCGCGATCCGCAACCCGTTCTACCTGATGGCGCCGGCGCCGCTGCTGGCGCCGCTGATCCTGCTCGCGACGCTCGCGACCGTCATCGCCTCGCAGGCGGTGATCTCCGGCGCCTTCTCCCTCGCCCGCCAGAGCGTCCAGCTGGGCTTCCTGCCCCGCCTGGAACTGCGCCACACCTCGGAGCACGAGATCGGTCAGATCTACGCGCCCTTCGTCAACTGGCTGCTGATGGGCGGCGTGATCGCGCTGGTGGTCGGGTTCCGCACGTCCTCGGCGCTGGCCTCGGCCTATGGCATCGCCGTGGCCGGCACGATGGCGATCGACGCGCTGCTGTTCTGGTTCGTGGTCCGGCGGGTCTGGCGATGGCGGACGCTGCCGGCAAGCGCGCTCATCGCGGTCTTCCTCGGCGTCGATCTGGCGTTCCTCGGGTCGAACGCGCTCAAGATCCTGGACGGCGGCTGGTTTCCGCTGGCGATCGCGGCGGTAGTCGTGCTGCTGATGATGGCGTGGCGCGACGGGCGCCGGCTGCTCGCCTCCCAGCTCCACGCCGACATGCCGACGATCGAGTCCTTCGTCGCCCGGCTCGCGCCCCGCGGCGCGCAGCGTGTCCGCGGCACCGCGGTCTATCTGACAGGGCGGCCCGACCGTGTGCCCCAGGCGCTGCTGCACAACATGAAGCACAACCATGTCCTGCATGCGCGCGTCGTCCTGCTGGGGGTCAGGTTCCTCGACCGGCCCTTCGCCGGCGCCGGTACGCGGGCGACCTGCGTGCCGCTCGGCGAGGGTTTCCACCGCGTCGAACTGAGCTACGGCTTCAAGGAGACGCCGAACGTGCCGCGCGACCTCGCCCGGTTGGATGGCGCGGGCGGGGCTTTCGATCCGATGGAGACGTCCTATTTCCTCGGCCGCGAGAGGCTGGTCGCCGGACGGCAGGCCCGCATGGCGCGCTGGCGCCGCGGCCTGTTCATCGCGCTCCAGCACAACCAGCTGTCGGCGACGGAGTTCTTCGGCATCCCGCCGAACCGTGTCATCGAACTCGGAACGCAGATGGAATTATGACCGCCGCCACCCAAGCTCCTGCGATCGACCCGGCCCGCCTGCTTGGCCGGATCGACGAACTTGCCGCCATCGGTGCGACCGAGGGCGGGGGCTGCGCCCGGCTCGCGCTGACCGAGGAAGACCGGCGGGGTCGCGACCGGGTGACCGGATGGATGCGCGACCTGGGGCTCGAAGTGCGGATCGACGCGATCGGCAACATCTTCGGCCTGACCGAGGGCTGGCGCGAGCGCCGCCCGGTCCTGACCGGCTCGCATATCGACACGGTTCGCACCGGCGGCCGCTACGATGGGAACTACGGCGTCATCGCCGGTCTCGAGGCGATCGCCGCGCTGCGCGCCGCAGGACGACGTCCGGCCCGGCCCCTGGGCGTCGGCGTCTTCACCAACGAGGAAGGCTCTCGCTTCCAGCCGGACATGATGGGCAGCCTGGTCCATGCCGGCGGTCTCGACCTGGCGGATGCCCATGCGGCGTGCGATCGCGACGGCGTGTCCGTCGGGACGGCGCTGCGGTCGATCGGGTATCTGGGCGACGATCCGCCAGGCTTCGTGACGCCGCACGCCTTCGTCGAACTGCATATCGAGCAGGGACCGGTCCTCGACGCCGAAGGCATCACGATCGGCGCGGTCGAGGATCTGCAGGGAATCTCCTGGCAGGAAGTCACGGTCGCCGGCCAGTCCAACCATGCGGGAACGACGCCGATGCGACTGCGACGCGACGCGGGCTACGTCGCCGGCGCCGCGACCGCGTTCCTGCATGACCTTGCCGAGGACATGGGAGGCGCACAGGTCTGCACCGTCGGACGCATCGATCTGCATCCCAACTACATCAACGTGATCCCGGCCCGCGCGACGTTCACCGCGGACCTGCGCAACACCGACGCGGCGAAGCTGCGCGAGGCGGAGGAGCGGTTCGCCGCATTTCTCGGCGCGATCGCCGCGCGCACAGGCACGTCGATCGAGAGCCGGCGCCTCGCCCGGTTCGAGCCCGTGGTCTTCGACCCGCGGCTCGTGGCGATGATCGCGGACGAGGCGAAGCGGATGGGGCTGGCCGCACGGCGCATGACCTCGGGCGCGGGCCATGACGCCCAGATGATGGCGCGGATCTGTCCGTCGGCGATGATCTTCGTGCCCTCGGTGGCCGGCATCAGCCACAACCCGGCCGAGCATACGGCGCCCGCCGATCTGGTCGCGGGCGCCGCGCTGCTGCTGAAGGTGCTGACGGCGCTGGCCGACGAGGCCTGAGCGGCGCGCCTCACGCCCCGCCGAGATTGGTCTGGCTGCGGACCTGCTCGGGCGTGGTCTGCCCCTCGATCAGCGCCAGTTGCGACAGGATGCCGGCCGAACCCGCGCCGTCCGGATCGATCCAGATCTCGACCGACCCGGCGCTTGGCGTCTGAAGGAACTGGACGAAGGCGGAGCGGGCCGAAGCGCTCGCCTCGGCTCCGGCCAGGGACGACAGCAACGCCGACAGGTCGATGATGTCGCCGGTAGCGAGATCCTGGATCACGTCGGCGCCGGACAGGGCATCGCTGCCGAATGCGAAGACGTCGTTCCCGGCACCGCCGCGCAGCGTGTCGTTGCCCGCCCCCCCCTGCAACGTGTCGTCCCCGTCGTCGCCGAACAGCAGATCCTCGCCCGCACCGCCGATCAGCAGGTCGTTGCCGCCGCCGCCGGCCAGGCGGTTGCCGGAATCGTCGCCGGTCAGGCGGTCGTCGAACGCGCTGCCGATCAGGTTGTCGATGCCGATCAGGCTGTCGACATCGCCGCCGGCCGCGATGGTCGCCACGACCGTGTTGGCCTGGTCGAGCGCGATCGAAACCCCCACCGTCGCGTAGCCGTAATCGGCTGTGTCGCTGCCGGTGCCGCCGTCCAGGACGTCGTTCCCGGCCCCGCCCCGCAGCGTATCGTCGCCCCCGCCACCGCGCAGGACATTGGCCGCGCCGTCGCCGAAGAGCAGATCGTCGGCGGCGCCGCCGAGCAGGTTCTCGATGCCGATCAGCGTATCGGTGTCGCCGGCGGCCAGGACGACCGTGACGGTCCCCTGGGCGTCCAGCGTGACCGCGACGCGCGACGACGCGCCGCCGGCGGAATAATCGGCGGTGTCGGTCCCGATCCCGCCGTCCAGGATGTCGTCGCCGGCACCTCCCGCAAGCATGTCGTCGCCGGTTCCGCCGGAAAGCGCGTTCGCCAGATCGTTGCCGACGAAGACGTCGTTGCCCGTGCCGCCGGCGAGGTTCTCGATGCCGGTCAACTGGTCGACATCGCTGCCCGCGACGACCACGACATTGGCCGTCCCGGTCGCGGACAGCGTGACGGTCAGGGCCGCGTCCGTGTAGGCATAATCGGCCGTGTCGGAGTCCGCGCCGCCGTCGAGCGTATCGTTGCCGGCACCGCCGCGAAGCCTGTCGTTGCCGGCGCCGCCGGACAGGATGTTGGCCGCCGCATCGCCGGTCAGGACGTCGCCCAGCCCGCCGCCGACGATGTTCTCGATCCCGATCAGCGCGTCCGTGTCGTTCGCGCCGGCCACCGCCACGACCGTGCCGGAGGCGTTGAGCGTCACCGTCAGCGCGGCTGCCGTGACATAGGCATAATCAGCCGTGTCGATGCCGTCGCCACCGGTCAGCGTGTCGTTGCCGGCCCCGCCCTGCAGGCTGTCGTCGTTGGCACCGCCATCGAGCGCATCGTCGCCGGCACCGCCGTCGAGGCGGTCGCCGTCGGCATCGCCGAACAGCGTGT
>JBIKLI010000084.1:0-13837 GCA_044359885.1 Alphaproteobacteria bacterium
ACCGTGCGATCCGGCAAGTGTCCCGCTGTCCCATTCCCTAGCGGTGGGACAGTGGGACAGCAGAATGAAGCGGTCAGGTGGCGCCGGATGGCCGGGACAGACACGGACAACACCCTGGGGATCTGTCCTGTCCGTCCGGCGACAAGGCCGGTTTCCTGGCCGCTGGCGGGCGATGTCAGTCCTGCCGATGGGAGGAAGCGCCTCCGGTCGTCCTGGCGCGGATGCTTCGAGCGTCCAGGGTCCGGCACCGGATCTGCCGGCTGACCAGCCCTGTCGGCAGCGGGATGATGGGCTGGATGATGGGCTGAAGATTTAGAAGATCCGAATAGATCAGCGATATCAAATGCTTATCGAGGGAAGGTGGCGGATGGGGCGGGATTCGAACCCGCGATACGGTTTCCCGTATACACGCTTTCCAAGCGTGCGCCTTAAGCCACTCGGCCACCCATCCGCGCATCGCGCACGGCGCAGGTCCGGGAACATACTCAAGGGCAGCGACAAGGCAAGCGCGGGGTGGCGCCCAGGGTTGGGGCCCATGACGAGACAAGCGGACGGATGCTGAAATGCAGAACGCTGGCGCGAGGGCCGGCGCCGGTCAGGGACAGGCGGCCACGGGCGCGCTAGATTGGTCGAAGAATATGTGCAGGGGGACGGCATGGTCGCCAGGACCGGGATCCAGGAGATGATCCGGGACACGATGCGCGTCGTGGCCTTGGTTCTGGCCGCCCTTGTCGCCGGACTGCCGGCCGCCGGCCAGGCCGAGGCGGTCGATCTGCAACTGGTTCTGGCCGCCGATGTCTCCCGCAGCGTCGATGCCGAGGAGTTCGCGCTGCAACGGGAAGGCTATGCGACGGCATTTGCGGATCCGCGCGTCCTGCGCGCCATCCGCTCCGGCCAGTTGGGGCGGATCGCCGTCTGTTTCGTGGAATGGTCCGGCGAATGGGCACAGCAGGTGATCGTCGACTGGATGGTGATCCGCGACGAGGCCAGCGCGGAAGAGTTCGCGGCCGCCCTGATGGCGCGACCACGTCCCTTTGCCGACCGCACCGCGCTGGGGGCTGCGATCGACTTCGCCGCCGCGCAATTCGCACGAAGCCAGTACCCAAGCACACGCCGTACGATCGACGTATCGGGCGACGGCACGAACACGAACGGCAAGCAACCGGCGGTCGCCCGCGATCAGGCGCTGGCGCAGGGGATCGTGATCAATGCCCTCGTGATCCTGTCCCCGGAACCGATGCCCTGGAACCCGTACCATACCCACCCCCCAGGCGGTCTTGCCAACTACTTCCGCGACAATGTCGTCGGTGGCCCCGGGTCGTTCGCGCTGGTCGTCGAGGATTTCCAGTCCTTCGCCTACGCGATCGCCAACAAGTTGATCCGGGAGATCGCCGACGCGCGGGTCGATACGCCCGAATAAGCCCGCCGGCGCGGGGCTGAGAGGTTGACATGGCCCCTTCGCCACGCATATCCCGAGGGACAGAATCGCAACGTCCTGGGAGGGCTGGAATCATGCGCGCATTCATTGCTTCGGTCGTCGTCTCCGCCATCCTGGCGGGGGGCGCGGCATTCTACCTTGTGTCGGTCATGACCAACGACACGGTCTATCGGACCTACGCGACGTCGGGCGCACGGGTCGGAGACCCTGGCAACAATCTGGTGGGCGCGGACTGGCGCGGCTGAACCTAGGCCGAGCGCTCGGCGCACCGGTCGCGCCGAAAAGAACAGGGCGGTGGATCGATCCGATCCACCGCCCTTTTCGTTTGGCGCGGCATCCGAAGACGACGGACGCCGCTTGAAGGTCACTCGGCCGGTTGAGCGGCCCGTCCACCCTTGGCACCGACTTCCGCCACCCACAGCGAGTGATGCTCCTTGGCCCAGTTGAGGTCGACTTCGCCGCTGCTCATCGCGTCGAACGCTCCCTCCATTCCGACCGATCCGATGTAGATATGGGCGATCATGACGCCCACGAGGACGAGCGACACCGCGCCGTGGACCATCTGGGCGAGTTGCATGTCCGCGATGGTCGTCCCGGCGAACGGGAAGAGCAGGATCACGCCGCTGACCGACAGCGCGACGCCGCCGATGATCACGGACCAGAAGATCAGCTTTTGCCCGCCGTTGAACTTTTTCGCCGGCGGATGCGCCGACCCGACCAGCCCGCCGCCGGCCTTGAACCAGGCGATATCGACGGCGTTCGGGATGTTGTCCTTCACCCAGACGGCGAACATGAACACGAGACCGAGCATGAACGGGAAGGCCAGGAAGTTGTGCGCGTATTTCCCCATCTGCGAGATGAACGCGAAGGCGTCGTAGCCGAGGATCGGCAGGATCAGGGTCTTGCCGAAGGTGATGTTGAGACCCGTGATGCCGAGGATGATGAAGCACCCGGCGGTCATCCAGTGGACGAAGCGCTCGAAGCTGTTGAACCGAAGAATCCGGGTGCCGGACGGGCCGGCGCCGATCCGGATGCGACCGCGGACGAAATAGAACACGGCGATCACCGACCCCATGCCGAGGATGGCGATGGCGCCGATCCAAGCCTGGGTCACCTGATGAAAGCTGCGCCAGTCGCGCCCGGCGGGTTGGATCAGGATGCCCGCCTTTTCGTCGGGGATCGTGATGCGACCGGCGACGGTCGGGTTGAGTTGCCGCAGGAGTTGCTCTTCGGTGACGGCACTCGCGGTCGGATTGATCGAAGCCGGCTGCTGCGCGACAACCGGCACAGCCGCGATCAGGACAAGTGTCAGGCACAGAAGGGCCACGCGCCCGAGACGGGCGAGAAGCGGAGTGATGAGCCGCATGGCTTTAGCCTTTCGTTTCTTTCGCCGACGCGATCGGGGGGTGCCGCGCCGGCCATATGCTGGCGGCGCGGGGAGCGAGCGTGCCCCCCGCGCCACGCCGTCGGTCAGGTCCTGACCGTCTCCTTGTAGGCCGTGCGCCAACCCCAGGCGCCCGATCCGTAGCCGCGCTTCAGCACGCGCTCGCGATAGATCGAGGCGATGATCTCGCCGTCACCGGCGAGCAACGCCTTGGTCGAGCACATCTCGGCGCAGAGCGGCAGCTTGCCTTCGGCGAGACGGTTCGAGCCGTATTTCGCGTACTCCGCGACCGACCCATCGGCCTCGGGACCGCCCGCGCAGTAGGTGCACTTGTCCATCTTGCCACGGCTGCCGAAATTGCCGACGCGCGGGTACTGGGGCGCACCGAACGGGCATGCGTAAAAGCAATAGCCGCAACCGATGCAGAGGTCCTTGGAATGGAGGACCACGCCGTCCGCGGTGGTGTAGAAGCAATCCACCGGGCAGACCGCGGCGCAGGGCGCATCGGTGCAGTGCATGCACGCCATCGACACCGAGCGCTCGCCCGGCTTCCCGTCGTTGATGGTCACGACACGACGGCGATTGATGCCCCATGGCACCTCGTGCTCGTTCTTGCAGGCGGTGACGCAGGCGTTGCACTCGATGCAGCGGTCCGCGTCGCAAAGGAACTTCATGCGAGCCATTTTTCAATCTCCTCCCGGTCAGGCCGCGCGGATCTGGCAGAGCGTGACCTTGGTCTCCTGCATCCCGGTGACCGGGTCGTAGCCGTAAGTCGTGACGGCATTGACCGATTCACCGAGAACGATGGGGTCCGTGCCCCGCGGATACTTGGCGCGCTGGTCTTCGTTCATGAACCAGCCCGCGAAGTGGAACGGCATCCAGGCGACGCCCCGGCCGACGCGCTCGGTGACGAGCGCCTTCATGCGCGTCCATTTGCCCTCCGGCATCTCCGGGCCAGCGACCAGAACCCACTGGCCATCGACGATGTTGCGCGCCGTCGCATCCGCCGGATTGATCTCGACGAACATGTCCTGCTGCAGTTCGGCGAGCCATTTGTTGGATCGCGTCTCTTCGCCACCACCCTCGTATTCGACCAGGCGGCCAGAGGAAAGGATGATCGGGAAGCGATCGGCCACGCGTCTGTCGACGCCGGCCTTCTGGATCGACGCGCCCAGATTGGGCATGCGCAGCTGGCGCCCGTCCGGCAGAGCGGGATACTTGGCGACGAGATCGCTGCGGGGGGTGTAGATCGGCTCGCGGTGGATGGGCACGGGGTCGGGCAGGTTCCAGGCCATCGCGCGGGCCTTGCCGTTCCCGTAGGGAATGACACCCTTTTCCATGCACACGCGCTGGATGCCGCCCGACAGATCGGTCGACCAGCTCACCGCGTCGGGGTTGTTGCCACCGATGCGCTGGATCGTCGCCGTCTCGTCGGCCGTCAGCAGCGAATCCCAGCCCAGGCGCTTGAACACGCCGAAAGTGAACTCCGGATAGGGGCCCTTGATCTCCGAGCCCTCGGACCAGGAATTTTCGGCGAGCAGCGTCTTGCCCTCGTGCTCGAGGCCGAAGCGGGCGCGGAAGGTGCCGCCGCCATCCTTAACGTGCATGTTGGTGTCGTAGAGGATGTGGGTGCCGGGGTGCCGGATTTCCGGCGTGCCCCAGCACGGCCAAGGCAGTCCGTAATAGTCGCCCTTGTTCGGACCGTCCTTGGCGCGCAGCGTGACCAGATCGAAATCGCCCTGCCGAGCCATGTGCGACTTGAGCCGCTCCGGAGACTGGCCGGTATAGCCCGCCGACCAGCCGCCGCGGTTGATCTCCCGCAGAACGGACTCGGCGACAGGCTTCTTGTCCTTGACCTCGATGTTCCGGAACATGCGGTCGGCGAAACCGAGCTTTTCCGCGAGCATGTAGATGACGTCGTAGTCGTTCCTCGACTCGAAGATCGGTTCGACGAACTTCTCGCCCCATTGGATCGATCGGTTGGAGGCCGTGCGGGATCCGTCCACTTCGAACTGGGTGCAGATCGGGAGCAGATAAGTGTTGTCCTTGCGCTCACCCAGGACCGCGAAGGTCGTGGGATGCGGGTCGGCGACGACCAGCAGGTCGAGGCGCGACAGGCCCTTGGCGACTTCAGGCATACGGGTCACGGTGTTGCCGCCGTGTCCGAACACGACCATCGCCTTGACGTTGTCGCGCTGATCGACCTCATCCGCCGGACGCAGGACGGCGTCGAACCAGCGGGTCGTCGGGATGCCGGAGGTTTCCATGTTCTGCTTGCGCGTCCGCGCGGGACGGCCACCCTTGGCCGGCACCTCGTCGAAGCGCGCCTGCAGCCACTCATAGTCCTCGCCCCAGACCCGCGACCAATGGCGCCAGGCGCCCTCCACGAGGCCGTAGTAGAGAGGCAGGTTGCCGACGTCGAGGCCCATGTCCGTGGCGCCCTGCACGTTGCAGTGACCGCGGAAGATGTTGGCACCCGTACCGGCCGAGCCGACATTGCCGGTGGCCAGCAGCAGGTTGCAGAAGGCGCGGACATTGGCCGTGCCGACCGTCTTCTGCGTGGCGCCCATGCACCAGATCAGTGTCGCGGGCTTCTGCTTGGCGAACATTTCGGCGACGCGGCGCAGCTGGGCACCCGGAACGCCGGCGACGCGCTCGACCTCCTCGGGTGTCCACTTCTCGACCTCGGCCTGGACGCGCTCCATGCCATGCACGCGCTTGGCGATGAAGTCCTTGTCTTCCCAGCCGTTCTTGAAGATGTGCCACATGATGCCCCACATCACCGGAATGTCGGTGCCGGGACGGATGCGGACATATTCGGTGGCATGCGCCGCGGTGCGGGTCATGCGCGGGTCGATGACGATCACGTTGGCCCGGTTCAGCTCCTTGCCCGACAGCACGTGCTGCAGGGACACAGGATGGGCCTCGGCGGGGTTGCCGCCCATGATGATCATGGTCTTGGAGTTGCGGATGTCGTTGTAACTGTTGGTCTGGGCGCCGTAGCCCCAGGTGTTGGCGACGCCCGCGACCGTCGTCGAGTGGCAGATGCGCGCCTGATGGTCGACCGAGTTCGTGCCCCAATACGCGGCGAACTTGCGGAAGAGATACGCGCCCTCGTTCGAGAACTTCGCCGAGCCGAGCATGAACACGCTGTCGGCACCCGACGTCTCGCGCACCTGCATCAGGCGATCGCCGATCTCGTTGATCGCGACCTGCCAGCTGATGCGTTGCCACTGGCCGTTGACCAGCTTCATCGGATACTTGATGCGGCGGTCGCCGTGCACGAGTTCGCGGACCGACGCGCCCTTGGCGCAATGCGTTCCACGGTTGATCGGGCTGTCCCAGGCCGGCTCCTGACCGACCCACACGCCGTTCTGGATCTCGCCGATCACCGTGCAGCCCACCGAGCAATGGGTGCAGATGTTCTTGCGCTGGACGACCGGTATGTTCGGCTTGACCGGACCAGCCTCAGCCCGTCGCACGGTGCCCAACTGGATCGACCCGATGGCGGCGAGACCGCCTGCCACGAGGCCCGAGCGGCGAAGGAAGGAACGGCGGTCGAGAACGCCCGAGCTCATGCCCGCAGCGAGAGCCGCGAGGCGCGGGCGGGCGGATTCGCCGGACTTGCGCTTGATAAGCATTTGTCGCGCCTCCTCAATAACGGTTCGTCGCGTAGAAGCGACGGACATGTTCGGTCTCGCGATAGCGGGCCTTGCGCGCGTCCTGACGGCTCTCGGTGGCCTGCGCTTCGCCGGCGACCGGGGCGACGACGGCAGCGGTCGCGGCGATGCCGGCACCCTTCAGGAAGTTGCGGCGCCCCGCGCGATCGGCGCTGTTCGTTGCATCGTCCTTCTTGTTGCGCATGCTGTTCCTCCTCGTTGACTTTGCGATGATCCGCCGGAACCCGGTCGCGCCCTACTCGGCAAGCGCGAAGGCTTCGGCTTCGATTTCCATGAATACCCGGCCAAGGCGGCCGACCGAACGATAGAACCTGGCGCCTGTGGCCGCCTCGAGATCGGCGAAGAACCGACCAGCCCAGGGCTTGATATGCCGATCGAAGAAACGTCTTTCGGCTTCGCCATCGTTGCCGAAGCGTCGCAGCACCAGCCCGGACATGATCTCGAACACGATCGCAAGATGGTCCTCGGGTTCGCTGACCCCTTCGCTCCGCTCGATGCCCAGCCGCATCAGGTCCTCGCGCAGACGCGCAAGCGGCCGCTCGTGCAGGAACCCCGTGAGGTAATAGGACGCATAGGGCAGCAACTCGCCGCGGCCGAGACCGATGAACAATCCGAAATGCTCGCTCTGGACCGCCGCCACGTCTGCCTCGGCCGCGGACGCGAGTTCGAGATGAGCCATGCCGAGTGCAGACGCATCGCCGCGCAGGCGGGAGAGGTCGGCCAGTGTCCGGGCCGCGGGCGGGTTCATCAGCAGCAAGGACAAGAGCGCATATTCCTGCGCCCGTGCCCGATCGACGGGGTCGATCGCAGCGTCGCCGACCTCGTTGCCATAGAGATCCGGGCGAAGGATCGACCGGTTGATCCCCGTCGCCGCCTCGGTTGCGACGACGCGGTCCGCAGGAACGCGGGTCCAGGCCGACACGGATGGCTGAGAAATGCCAAGCGCGCGCGCGAGGGCACCGACGCCACCCGCCGCTTCGATAGCCTGAACGAGACCCTGATCGCGATCCATTCCCATCCCTGAAGGCCGGGAGCGCCTTTCGAGCCGGCAATGCGGCGCCCCGTTTTGATATAGATAGGTCTTGCCTATGGGCAGTCAACCCTCTGCGCCAAAAGTCGTTTCTGGCTGCTAGCCCCTAGCCCGAGAAGGGACAAGCCAGCGTCGGCCCGAGGCAGGATCCCCCGATGACCCGGTGCGGCCTGCTTGCCGACCTCTGATCCAGCTGGAAAATCCCGAACTTCTCTCGGCTTGGCAGTCGGGCGAAACGCCGCCGTGTCCGGGAACGTTCCGTTTCGATGCCTCTCGTGGCCGGCATCGAAGTGGCCCCGCAGACCCAGTCGGATTCAAGGCGCGCCGTCCCCGCGCATCCGGCGACGGTCCAGGCCGGAGCATGCGAATCGAATGCCGGTTCCCTTCGCGAAGCGAAGCTCAAGGCCAGCCGGAAGGACGGACGGTGCCGGCGCTTTGGAACCATGGGCCACGACCCGCGCGTCACGCTCGTGCACGCCCGCCCCCGGACAGCGTCGGCAGAGGCCGCCTTCGCAGCGCCCCGATCTGGAACGACCTTGGACCTCGGCGCTGCCGTGCCCGGCGCCATTTTCCGCCCTTACACAGGCCGGTCAGACCGGCATGGCGCCGCCATGCCGACGGCGCGGTGCCGCCGGCGGTACGGGCGCCGCGACCGGCTCGCTGGTCGCGTCCGGCACGCGCATGACGCCGTCCGGCGCGTCCGTGACCGCCGGGGCGACATGGTGGGGGGCAGCGTCGTCCCGGCGCTCAGCGTTTTCCGGCCTCGGCGCGACCGGGACCTGCTCCGGACCGCCCTGCGGCCGCGATCCGGCATCGGATGACGCCGGCGCCGGAACGTCGGCTTCAGTCTTCGCACTGGGCAGATCGCCGACCCGCTCCTCGCTTTCGAAGCGCTGGAAGATCTGCTTCAGGGTCGATTGCACCTCGTCCGCAGTCGGCGCGGGCCCGCCGCCGGGGACACCACCGGGAACGTTCCAGTTCCAGGCGTAATCCCGGGCCGGATCCTCGTAGCCTCGGATCGCCGCGTCCAGGGTCCAGAGCCGCGCCAGCGCCGCGCTGCGCAACGATGGCGGAATGAGCGGGTGCATGAACTGTGAGAAATCGCTGTCGGACCGCAAGTCCTCCAGTCTGGGCAGCCGGGCAATCAACGCCTCGCGCTCGCGCGTCTCGGCAGCCAGGCGGGCCGCCTCAGCCTCCGCCTCCTGAGCCGCATGCTGGACGGCGACCGCGCGCTCGGCATCGCGCTCGGCCTGGCTTGGCTGCGGCGGCCCCGGACGCGACGCTTCCTGCTTCAGCCGGGACCAGCGAGACAGGAAACCGTCTTCGCGCGCCATCGACGTCAATCCTCGTCGGGCGCCGTGCCGACCCGGCTGCGGCGCCCCATCGATTCCGGGTCGGCCCGCTTGCGTTCCCGCTTGAAGAACACCCGCTCGACATGATGTGCGGCGAAGAATTCGCGAAGCTGGCCGGCGATCGTCGCCGGCATCGCGAAGGCAGCGAGCACGTCGCTGCCATTGTCGGCCATCGCTTCGGCCTCGTAGGGATCGACAGTCGCGGCGACAAGATCGATCCGCTCGTCGCCGTCGGGCCCGATCGTCGGCCGCATCTGGACCCAGATCTGCGGCCGCGGCGATTCGAGATTGTCGCGGTAATGCCCGGTCTCGCCCGCATGGAAGCCGAGCGCGACCGCGCCGGCGTAGAAACTCTCGCCCTCGGCCTCGGCCTCCGCCCGCAGCCGGGTCCATGGCGGCACCGCGGCAGGTTCGGGAAGAATCGCGCCAGGCAGGAATTCATGCCCGCCCCATGGGCCGGACAGCCGCCGGCGGACGACGACGACACCGATTTCCTGCCAGAGCTCGGCCATCGGACGGCCTCCTCAGGACGGCCGCTCGGCGCCACCGACGAGCGGCAGCCCCACGAGCAGGTTCTGGGGTTTCATGCGCAGCGAGCGATCGGGCGTCTCGGCCAGCAGCAGCCAGACCGGGTGGCCTCGCATGGCGGGGCTGACGGTGCTCTCGTCGACGAAGGTCAGACGGAAAGCCGCGAGCAGACGCTGCTCTGCACCAGGATCCAGCTTGCGGCCCTGCCAGAGCGCATTGCCGATGCGCGTCGCCTCGGCGTCGAGACCGACGAACCACCGCCAATCCTCGTCCTGAAGGCCGCGCTCGGGAGTGACCAGGACCGTGGTCCCGAGCATGTGCCGAACCCAGGCCTCGATCGCGCGCGCCAACCCGTCACGGCTCTTCGCGTTGCCGCCAAGATTGAGCGCCATGGTGAAGGCGTCGGAGCGGCTCCAGTAGGTCCAGGCCGTGTCGTCGGTCATGATGTCGAGATGGTCGATCGCTGGCCCGTTGAACATCGCCGCGAGCGGCGCCGCGTGGCGATCGGCCTCGGCCTCCTCGATGCGCTCCGCGTCGGCAAGCAGCAGCGCGCCCTCGTGGACGGAGGCGCGCTGCGGGCGGAAGAAGAGTTCGCCGGCGCGAAGCGTGTAAGGGTCTTCGCAGCCGTCCAGGGCGTTGCGCAGGATCAGATGGACAAGCTGGTTCATGAACAGCGGCGGAACGCCCGCCGCGCCGTTGCGCGCGAGGTCGAGATAGGCGGCCTCGACGCTGGCTGCGCGGATCAGCCGGTCGCGGAAGCCGATCATGAACTCCCAGTTCTCGCGTGCGTCGGCGTCGGAGATGGCCGCGATCTCCGCGGCGTCGACCGGCCGGCGCGGATCGGACAGCAGGCCACCGTGCAGGGCGCGCTCGGCCGGGCACGCCTCCGGCGGCGGCTTCAGTTCGGGTCGCGCCATGTAGGCCAGCAGCAACTCGTCGGTCACGGCAAGCCCGCCATCGTCGCGGCGCCGGGTCATGTGATGTCCGCTCGAAACCCAGAACTCTCTCACGTGCCGCTCCCTTCGCCGCGCCGGCGGCTTCCGGTCAGCCCGACGAGGTCGACATGTTCGGCGGGCTCGTCCTCGCCCGCGGCCGAATCGATGGTCACGAACCCGAAGGCGTTGCCGAAGCGCGTCGACGGCCCCTCGCCAGGACTGCGCGAATAAAGGGTCCGGAAACGCTCGGTCACGCCTTCTTCCTCGGCACGACGCTCCACCGCGATCAGGGTGTTGACCGGATGCATCGCGAGTTCGGCGGCATAGGCGATTTCCTCTTCCGCGGCGGCGCGCGCTGCCGCCATGTCCGGGGCACCGAGGATGTCGACCAGACGCGCCGCGAGCCGTTCGACCGCCGCGTCGCGCTCTGCCTCGCTGGCTTCCGTCACGACGGCGAGCGTCGACCAGCCGAAACTGTCGATGCCCAGGATCCCGGAGCGGAAAGCGGCGCGTTCCTTGCCCGAGAACCCGGCCGGATCGCTGTCCCAGAACATGAACCCGCCGGCGACGGCCCACTCTCCGGGGTCGGCTGGGCGCGTAAAGATGAAGGTGTCGGACGGGTCCAGCCGGATCGTGCGGAGAAGTTTCACAGCTTGGGCTCTCCCGTCGCCGGATCGAGCCAACTGGGCGCGGCCAGCGCCCGGACGAGCGACTGGCGCGCGACGATCTTGCCCTCCGCGGTCTTGACGACGAGGTCGCCGGCCGCGTCGATGCCGCGGGTGAGCCGCGCCGCCTGCCCGGGCCGGCCCGAAAGCCGGCCCAGATAATCCTCGCCGACCGGCGCGAAGCCTCGCTCGCGCCAGGTGTCGAAGATCGCCATCAGGTGGCGCGACACGCCTTCGATCAGGTCCCCGGGATCGGTCTGGTCGAACCCCTCCTCCTCGAGCGCCGTGATGTCGGGGGTCGCGCCGCCCTCGTGCAACGCCGCGATGGTCACGCGGATCATGGCCCCGAATACCAGCCAGCCAGGCACCGCGTGCTCGGGCGTTCCGGCCGGCCAGGCGAGGCGTCCGCCACCGACGAGCCCTCCATCGACGCGGATCGCATCTGGCCAGTCGAAGCCGAGCGGCTTCTCGGGCGGCATGCGCGCCGCCAGCGCGTCCGCCAGCGCGTTCATGCCGGCGTAGAAGCCCCGCCTCGCCTGCGCCAGGGGCTCCTCGGGCTCGAGCACGATGGCGAATTCCGCCATGGTGGCGCGCCGGGCCCAGACGATGGTCGCCGCGCCCGCCTCGGCGGCGACCGACTGGGCGTGGGCGAACGCGTCGCCGACTTCGCGCAGGGTCACGAGCGTGAACCCGGGCGGCAGCGCCAACGGCGCATGGTCTCGGATGATGATGCCGGCCAAAGGCTTGTCCTCCGGAGCTGGCGCTCCACCTCCCGTGCTCGCGTGGGGCGGGCATTGCCCGACGCCGCCGTCTATATACAGGCGAGCGCGCCGAAGAAAAGGCGCCGGGATCGACAATGAGGAGACGACATGGCTGCCCAGGAGAAGACGACCGGCCCGACGATGATCGTATGCTCCTGTGAATCGACGATGCCGATCGACATGCCGGCGATCGCCCGTGGCTGCGGTTCGGTCCCGAAGTCGGCCGAGGCACTTTGCCGCCGCCAGCTGGACCTTTTCCGGTCGGTTCTGGCAGCGGGCGGACCGGTCACGGTCGGCTGCACCCAGGAACGGCCGCTGTTCGAGGAAACCGCGGCCGAGCTCGGTCGCGGCGACGGTCTTGCCTTCGTCAATCTGCGCGAGACCGCCGGCTGGTCGGACCAGGCGCCCGACGCGGGCCCCAAGATGGCGGCGTTGCTGGCGGCGGCGGCGGTCGAAATGCCGGAAACGCGCCTCGTGTCGATGAGCAGCCAAGGCGTGACCCTGATCTATGGCCGCGACCAGGCCGCGATCGACGCCGGCAGACGCCTCGCCGAGAAGCTCGACATCACCGTGCTGCTCACCCGCCCCGGGGAGGTGATGCCGCCTCGGCGAACGGAATTTCCCGTCTTGCGCGGCACGATCCGCTCGGCCAAGGGCCATCTCGGCGCCTTCGAGCTGTCGATCGACGACCTGGCCCAGCCTTCGCCGTCGTCGCGGGCGAGCCTCGAATTCGGGCCCGGTCGTGACGGCGCGGTCTCGCGATGCGACATGATCGTCGACCTCTCCGGCGGTATGCCGATGTTCCCGGCAGGGGACCTGCGTCCGGGCTATCTGCGCGCCGACCCCGGCGACCGGGCCGCGGTCGAGCGCATCCTGGCCGATGCTGCATCGCTGGTCGGCGAGTTCGACAAGCCGCGCTATGTCGATTTCGACGCCGGGCTGTGCGCACATTCGCGCTCCCGGATCGTCGGTTGCCGTCGCTGCCTAGATGTCTGCCCGACCGGGGCCATCACGCCGGCCGGCAACCACGTCGCCATCGACCCCCATGTCTGCGCCGGTTGCGGCGCCTGCGCGGCCGTATGCCCGACCGGGGCGGCAAGCTATGCGCTTCCCGACGCGGCGGCCCTGCTGCGCCGGGTGCGCGCGATGCTCGGCGCCTGTCGCGAGGCCGGCGGCGCGGCGCCCGTGCTGCTGATCCATGACGGGGACCATGGCGAGGAGATGATCGACGCTCTGGCGCGGTTCGGCGACGGCCTGCCGGCCCATGTCCTGCCGCTGCGCGTCAACGAGATCACGCAGATCGGTCCCGAGACCATCGCCGCGGCCTTCGCATGGGGCGCCGCCGGGACGATGTTCCTGGCCCGTGCCAAGCCGCGTCACGACCAGTCGGGGCTGGAACGGGTGGTCGCCATGTGCGACCGAGTGCTCGCGGCGCTGGGCTACGGCGCCGGCGCCGTGGCGACCATCTCCACCGACGATCCGGATGCCCTGGGGGCCGCGCTCCGCCTCTCCGGCACCGGCCGCGCGAGCCCATCGCCGTCCGGCTTCCTGCCGATGGGCGACCGGCGCGGGCTGCTCGGACTCGCCTTCGGCGAACTGCAGCGCGTGGCGCCAACGCCCGTGGAACGCGTTCCCTTGCCCCAAGGCGCGCCCTTCGGCACCGTCGTCGTCGACGCCGCAGGCTGCACGCTCTGCCATGCCTGCGTCGCAGCCTGCCCGACCTCGGCGCTGAGCGACAATCCCGACAAGCCCCAGCTGGGCTTCACCGAAAGCCTGTGCGTGCAATGCGGCCTGTGCAAAGCGACCTGCCCGGAAAAGGTGATCCAGCTTGTTCCCCAGATCGATTTCGCCGCGTGGCGCAGCGGACGCCGCGTCGTCAAGGAGGAGGAGCCGGCCACCTGCCCCAGCTGCGGCAAGGCCTTCGGGACGAAGAGCTCGATCGACAAGGTCCGCGCCAAGCTGGCCGGGCACCATTGGATGTTCCAGGGAGAGAACGCGAAACGGCTCGACCTGCTGATGCTCTGCGAGGCCTGCCGCGTGACGCAGGTCGTCGAGGATGGCGTC
>JBIKLI010000389.1:0-3924 GCA_044359885.1 Alphaproteobacteria bacterium
GGCACATTGGCGCGCCACGGCCTGCCGGCGACATTCTTCGTCGAGGCGCTGAACACCCGCTATTTCGGCGATGCGCCGATGGCGGCCGTCTGTCGCCGGATCGCCGCGGCCGGCCACGACATCCAGTTGCATCTTCATCCCGTGTGGACGATCTACGACGACGGCGCGCGCAACGGGGCCACGGTCGACGATTCCTGCGCCGGGCGCGGCCGCGAGGCCATGCTCGACCTTCTGCGCCAGGGTCAGGCCAGCTTCGCGCGCTGGGGTCTGCCGCCGCCGGTGGCGCTGCGCACCGGCGGGCTCAGCGCCGATCGCGCCGTCTACGCGGCCATGGCCGCGGCGGGGATGGATCTGGCGTCGAATGTCTGCGCGGCGATCAATCCGTCCGCGGAGCCGGACTTGCGCCTGCTGAGCGGACGCCATCGCATCGGCGGCGTGCTCGAGGTCCCGGTGACCAGCTTCTGCGACTGGCGCGCGGCCGGGCGGCGGCATCTGCGGCCGCTGCAGGTCAGCGCGTGCTCGGCATCCGAGGTCCGCGCGGCGCTCTGGACCGCAAGACGGGCCGGCGTCGAGACCGTGGTGGTGCTCACCCACGCCTTCGAGTACTTCAAGCGCGACGGCTTCCGGTTTCGCCGGCTGCGCGCCAACCGGATCAACCAGGCGCGGCTGGACGCGCTTTGCCGCTTCGTCGCCACGCATCCGCGCGACTTCGTCGCGCTCGACTTCGCGCGCGCAGCGAAATCCTGGCGAAAACGGCCGGAGGATCCGTCGCGGCCGCTGGATGGCGCGGCGCACCGGACCTTTCTGCGGATGGCGACCAACGCCCTGAACGACCGGATCTGGCCGCTCTGAACGGGCGCCGCCCCGGGCGAGATCGGGATATGATCGGCTCGTGGAAGACATCCCGACCCGTCGCGGTGGCGCGCCGCGCCTGCTGCTGCATGTCCAGCATCTTCTGGGCACCGGCCATCTGCGACGCATGGCGGCGATCGCCGCCGCGCTCGCGGCACGCGGCGGCGAGGTGACGCTGATGTCGGGCGGCATGCCGCTCGCGGATCTCGCTCCGCCCGCGGGCGTCCGCTTCGTCCAGCTGCCGCCGATGCGCGCCACGGATGCGACGTTCCGGCGCCTGCTCGACGCCGAGGACCGGCCGGTCGACGAACCCTGGCGCGCGGCGCGGCGCGCCCAGGTCCTCGGCATACTGGCGCAGCTGCGTCCGGACCTGGTCCTGATCGAGCATTTTCCCTTCGGCCGGCGCATGCTCGAATTCGAGCTTCTGCCGCTGATCGTCGCGGCGCGCGCCCTGCCGCACCCGGCCTGCGTGGCCAGTTCGGTGCGCGACGTGCTTGTCGCCAAGCCCGAACCCGAGAAGCGCGCGGCCATGGTCGCGCGGGCGCATGCCTTGTTCGACCATGTGCTCTTCCACGGCGACGGACGGCTGCTGGACCTTGCGCGCAGCCTGCCCGAGGCCGCGGCGCTGGGACCGCGGCTGACGGAGACCGGCTATGTCGCGCTGCCGGCGTCGCCAGCCCCACCCGGGGACGAGGGCGACGACGAAATCCTGGTGTCCGCGGGCGGCGGCCCGGTGGGCCGCAAGCTGCTCGAATGCGCGCTCGCGGCCCGGCCGCTGACGGCGCAGCGCGCGCGGCGCTGGCGGATCCTGGCCGCCGCGACCGGGCTCGAGCCGCGCCAGGAAGCCGGGCTGGTCGTCGAGCCCAACCGGCCAGACTTCCCGGCGCTGATGGCGCGCGCGCGGCTTTCGGTCAGCCAGGCGGGCTACAACACGGCCGTCGACCTGCTGGGTGCGCGCGCCCGGGCCGTGCTCGTGCCATTTGCCGACGGACGCGAAAACGAACAAAGTCTGCGGGCCGCCGCCTTCGCCGCGCGCGGCCTTGCCCTCTGTCTCGACGAAGCGGAGCTGACGCCCGACATGCTCGCCAAGGCCATCGACCGCGCCGCCGACGCGCCACGCCCGACCCACGACATCCGGCTGGACGGCGCCGCGCACAGCGCCGCCCTCCTGCTCGGCTGGTGCCGGCGATGACCGGAGATCTGGCCGGCTGGGCGGCTCTCGACGCCGAGCTCGATCTCTGGGCCGCGGCCGGGCGCGTCGCCGGGCTCTGGTGGCGCGACGACGACGCCGTCGCGCCCACGCCGGCGCTGGAGAGCCTGCTGACGATCCGCGCGAAGCTGGGGCTGCCGCTGGCGCTGGCCGTCATTCCCGCGCGCGCACAGCCCGCCCTGGCGGCGCGGCTGGCAGGCGAGGACGGTCTCGCCGTCTGGCAGCACGGCTGGGCGCATCTCAACCATTCGCCGGCCGGCGCGCCGAAGGCCGAGCTGGGGCCCGACCGCCCCACCGGCTATGTGCTTGGCGAGCTCGCGCGCGGCTGGCTGGCCATGGATCGCGTCTTCGGCGAAACCGGCTGGCACAAGGCGCTGGTGCCGCCGCACAACCGGATCGCGCCGGCGTTGGCCGCGGCCCTGCCGGCCGCGGGCTATGCCGGGCTCTCGGCCGGGCTGGGGCCGCGCCCCGCCGGCCTGCGCTTCGTCGTCAACGCCCATGTCGACATCATGGACTGGACCACGCGGCGCTTCGCGGGCGAGGCGGTGGCGCTGGCCGCGCTGGTCGGCGCGCTCGCCGCCCGTCGCGACGGCAGGGCCGATCCGGACGAGCCGGTCGGTTTCCTCACCCATCATCTCGCCCACGACATCGAGGCCTGGCGCTTCACCGAGGCCGCGCTGGCCCGGCTCGCCGCGCATCGTGCCACGCGCTTCAGCGATCCAGGGACCCTCTTCGAATGACCATGCACCGCTATCCGACCAACGCCCTGACCGGCGACTACGCCCGCGCGGCCATCGGCCTCGCGCTGACCCTCGGGCCATCGGCGATGGTCGCACCGGGGTCGGGCGCGCTATGGATCCTGCTGCCGCTGGCGACGCTGTTCGCCGTCTTCGCGCTGCGGACCGTGTCGCGCCACGTCGCGGTGGTCGAACTGGCGGACGACAGCGTCGCGATCAGGACATGGCGGCGCGTCGCTTTACCCTGGCGCGAAATGAGGCAGTTGAAGGTAGACTACTATTCGACGCGCGGCGACAGGTCCGGCGGGTGGATGCAGCTGACGGCAAAAGGGGCAGGCGTGGCAGTGCGCGTCGATTCCGCACTCGAGGATTTTCCCGCCATCGCGCGCGCCGCGGCGGCGGCGGCGCGTGCCAACGGCGTCGAGGTCAGCGAGGCCACACGCGTCAACCTCGCCCATCTCGGGATCGCCGTCGATGCCTGACGGGGACCTGCTGCGCGTCGAGGACGTCGCGATCGAGTTCCGCATCCACGACGCCGTGGTGCGCGCGGTCGACGGCGTCAGCTTCCGGGTGCGGCCCGGCTCGACCGTGGCGCTGGTCGGGGAGTCGGGATCGGGCAAGTCGGTCGTCAGCCAGTCCATCCTGGGCATCCTGCCGAAATCGGCGCGTATCGCGCAGGGCCGTCTGCTGTTCGCCGACCCGCGCGCGGCCGGCGCCACCGTCGACATCGCGCGGCTCGATCCACGCGGCGAGGCCATGCGCCGCCTGCGCGCGGCCGGCATCTCGATCATCTTCCAGGAACCGATGACGTCGCTGTCGCCGCTGCATACGGTGGGCGACCAGGTCGGCGAGGCGCTGGCGCTGCACGAAGCCCTGTCGCCGGCCGAGATCGCCGAGCGGGTCGAGGACATCCTGGCCCGGGTCGGCTTTCCCGATCCGCGCCGCGCGATGCGCACATATCCCTTCGAGCTCTCGGGGGGACTGCGGCAGCGCGCGGTGATAGCCATGGCGCTGATCTGCCGGCCGTCGCTGGTGATCGCCGACGAGCCGACGACCGCGCTCGACGTCACCATCCAGGCCCAGATCCTGAAGCTGCTCCACGACCTGCAGCAGAGCCTTGGCATG
>JBIKLI010000390.1:0-3918 GCA_044359885.1 Alphaproteobacteria bacterium
ACTCTTCACGAATCTGGGGATCGATCCCCGCGCGCGCAAGCTGGTGGTCGTGAAATCGACCAACCATTTCCGGGCCGCCTTCGGGCCGATCGCCAAGAAGGTGATGTACATCGACACCGACGGCCCGCTCAGCCGCGACTACCGCAAGATCCCCTACACGAAGGTCCAGCGCCCGATCTGGCCGCTCGACGAGAAGACCAGCCCTGGCCTGATCTTCTGAGACGCCGGAGCAGCCCGGGCCGGCGAGCCAGGGGCCCGATCCCGCAAGGGGCCGGTCCCCTGGACGCGCCGCGCCGGCCGGCCGTCAGGCGGGGCGCAAGCCGGTCACGCGCCGTCGAAACGCATCGGCTTGTCGCCGAATTCCCAGGGCAGTTCGGGTTGCCGGGTCGGCCTGCCGAACTGATAGCCCTGGCCATACCGGACGCCGATGTCCCTGAGGGCGCGCGCCTGATCGCGGGTCTCGACCCTTTCCGCGATCGTGACCGCGCCCAGATCGTCGCAGAGCCGCACGAGACCCGCGATCTTGGCGTCGTGCCCCTGGGCACCGCTTGTCCCTCTGGCGGGGGCCAGGTCGATCTTGACGAAATCGACGCGCAGCGTTCGCAGCAGATCCAGGCTGTCGACGTCAGCCCCCATGTCGTCGAGCGTCACCGCGAAACCCTCGCGGCGGATGTCCTGAAGGATGCGGTTCGTTTCGCCGGGGTCCTTGATCCGCGCGCTCTCGGTCACCTCGATCGCCAGGCGGCCGGCGAGCGGCCGGTTGGACGAGAGCAGTTGCGACAGGCAGTTCACGAACACCGAGTTGGCGAGCGACAGGCTGGACACGTTGACCGCGAAGGATGTCCGGCGATCGGACCCTGGACGGCACATCGTCTGGATCATGCGGGTCAGCACGGCGAGATCCATCTGCCCGATGATCCCGACTTCCTCCGCGAACTGGATCGTGGCGAGCGGACTCTCCTCGAACTTGAAGCGCGTCAACGCTTCGAAGTGATGGAGGCGGCCCGTCGACAGGCAAGCCACCGGCTGGTAGACGAGCGTGAAGTCGTCGCCGCCGACCGTGTCCGAGAAGGCCTTCACCTTCCTCAGCGTCGTGTCGACCATGCTGCCGAAGACGTTGCGGATATTCGCCCGCCGGTCGGCATCCACCCCCTGGCTGGCGACCTGGTCGACGACGAACTGGATCGCATGCGCCGCCATGCCCGGCGGCAGATCGTCGCGCGCGATCTCGACCGTGGCGCTCTTGATGTCCGGACGCTGGCCGTCCGGAAGGACGACAGCGTCGGCGACCTGGGCGCGGATCTCTTCGACGCTGCGCGAGGCGTCGTGGACGACGCCGAAGCGGCCCGGCCCGAGACGTCCTGCGGTCGCCCCGTCCGCCGACGCCGCGCGCAGCAGCGTCCCGATGCGCTGCACTGCCTCCCGGACCTCGGTTTCGGGCATCGCGCCCCCGGGACCGGCGAGGGCGGGCAGGTCGACGAAGGTCATTTCCAGGTGCTTGCGCAATCCATGCGCCGTCTCGGCCATCCGCCTTGCGGCGTCCTTGAACGACGCCTCGTCGAGCAATTGGTCCTCGGCGCTCCGGCGACGGCCGCTCGACGCCATGGCGCCCGTCAGCGATGGCTGTGACAGGGTGAGGTTGATGGTCTTGGGCGAGGTGGGCAGGCGGCACGCATGGAGAAGAGCCTCGCGCGGAAGGCCATCCTCGCGGTCGACGGCCAGGCGGACAAGGATCGGCCCGCATCGCGCGGCCGGCTTCAGGTCGTCCAGCAATGTCGCAGCATAGAGACGATCGCTTTCCGCAAGCAGGGACAGGAATCTGCGGCCGACCAGATCGGCGTCCGACGGCGCGACCATGCCCGTCGTGGCGCCAAGCGCGAAGGTGATGTCAAGCCCTGCATTGACTTCGATCAGGAGGTCGGCGCTGGCAAAGGCGAAGGCCATTAAGCGTTGCAGTTCGGCCGTCAAGGTATTTGCTCCCTCCAGACCATCATGGTCGGCTGTTTCCAACGCCGCCAGACCCGAAAACAGTATCGGCTGCGATGACAAACAAAAAAAGATCAAAAAACGCTAATCGATGCTGCGCGACTGCGCGCAGGACGCGAAGTCCGGCGCACGCATGCCAGCGGTCCTTCGCGGATCGTCAGGTGAAACGAAGCGACGACCCCGCGCGTGCGTCCGGCAAGCTGCCGCGCGAACGCGACAGCAAGCGGCCGGTTTGCCGCGCCTGCGGGATCAGGCTCCGCCGGGCACGGGTCAGGCGATCCAGCCGGCCTGACGCGGATGGGCGAGCGCTGCCGGGTTGATGAGATGCGCCGGACGGACGCGCTGGGCGAAGGCGCGTGCCGAGCGGAAGGACCCTTCGGCGAGCGAGCGGTTGCATTCGTCGGTGTGGCAGAGCGAATGCGGCGAAACGATCACGTTGTCGAGCTTCAGGATCGGGTTGTCCGGCGGGGTCGGCTCGACCTCGAACACGTCCATGCCGGCACCGGCGATACGCTTTTCCACCAGGGCGCGGTAGAGCGCGGCCTCGTTGACCACCGGCCCGCGCGCGGCGCTGACCAGATAGGCGGAGGGCTTCATCAGCCCCAGCGCGCGCTCGCCGACGATGCCGCGGGTCGCCTCGTTGAGCAGCACATTGGTGACCAGGAAGTCGGACTCGCGGAACAGCGTGTCGAAATCGACCAGCGTCACCCCGAGTTCGGCCACGTCTTCCTGCTTCACATAGGGGTCGTGGGCGATGAAACGCATGTCGAGCGGCCGCGCGATGCGGAACAGTTCGCGTCCGATATTGCCGATGCCGAGCGACCCCAGGGTGCGCCCGATCAGCCCCGTGCCATAATGGTTCCGCTGCTCGCCCCAGCGCCCGTCGCGCGTCATCCGGTCCTTGATCAGAAGCTTGTGGGCGAGCGCCAGGACGAAGGTGAGCTGGGTCGTCGCCATCGGTCGGCGCACGGCATTGGGATTGTTGGTCAGCAGGACGCCGGCCTCGGTCAGCGCCTTGACGTCGCGCGTGTCGTAGCCGGCGCCGAACCCCGCCAGCAGCCGCAGCCGCAGATCGGCGCGCCCGAGGGCCTCGGGGCCGATCCCCTCGCCCACCGCGCAGATCACGTCGTAGGCCGCGCAATGGTCTGCGGTCAGACGGCGCGGACTGTCCGGCAGGTATTCCCAGACGATCTCGGGAGCCTGATCGAGGATCGCGAGCGCGGCCGGATCGAAGAAGGGCCGGCCGTTTTCGAGCAGCGCGCTGCGCGTCAGCCCGACCTTGATCGTCTCGACAGCCATGATGTCCTCCCGTTCCAGCCCGAGCGCAATCTAGCGCCGCCACCGGACGACGGTCGATGCCCAAGACGCGGAACAGATTGTCGACAGACGGCCGGATCCGTGATTGGCTAGGTGTCGGTGCTGTCGTGTCCGTCCGGCGCGCGCGCCGAATTTCCTAGGGTCCGAAAGGGAGGTCTCCATGAAGTCGTCACGCCGCTCACTCCTCAAGGCATCGGCCGGCATCGCCGCGATCGCCGGAGCGCCCGCGATCGCGCGCGGCCAGGCCCGCCGCGGCGAGCAGAACACCGTGCGCGCCGTCATGCACGGCGACATCCCGACCTTCGATCCGATCTGGACCACCGCGAACATGGCCGCCTATCACGGCGGCATGGTCTACGACACGCTGTTCGGGATCGACGCGAATTTCGACCCGCAGCCGCAGATGGTCGGCCGCCACGGGGTTTCCGACGACAAGCTGACCTACACCTTCGAACTGCGCGACGGCCTGAAATGGTCGGACGGCACGGCCGTGACGGCGGCGGATTGCGTCGCCTCGCTGCGCCGCTGGGGCGCGCGCGACGGCGCCGGCCAGATCATGATGTCGAAGACGGCCGACCTGTCGGCGCGGGACGACAAGACGATCGTGCTCCGGCT
>JBIKLI010000391.1:0-3908 GCA_044359885.1 Alphaproteobacteria bacterium
GCCGCGCGAGCTTCCTCGGCGAGTACATGACCGCGCCGACCTATTTCGCCGGCGACCCCGATTATTCCGGGTTCTTCCTGCATCACTGCGTCCACTATCTCGACCTCGTGCCGCATCTGATGGGACGGCCGCTCGAGATCCGGGCGCGTCGCCACGAGCTCTCGCCCGGGCGGCTTCTGCTGCATGTCGATTTCGCCTTCGAGGGCGGCGGGCTCGGCACCCTCGTCATGGGGACGCATCAGAGCCGCGCGACGCCGATGGAGTGGTGGCAGGTCATGGGCGACCACGAGCGCGTCGAGGTCCGCAACGTCCACGAGGTGCGGCTCCATCGGGCGCCGAAATTCAAGGTCGACGATCCAGGCGCACGGTTGATCGACGGCGAGGACACGATGGTCTGGGAACCGAACCTGACCGTCGCCGCCCACGAGGACCACAAGGGCTATCACGCCATCCTCGGCGCCTGGCTCGATCTGATCGCCGGCCGCCCGCGCGCGGACGCACCGACCATCGAAGACGGCGTCGCCGCCATGGCGGCGCTCGATGCGATGATGCGCTCCGCCGCGACGGGCCTGGCCGTGACGCCGGACTGACCCGTGCCGCACATGACCGCCAGCGGCGACGCGGCAGCGGACCAGGGGCCGTCGTCGCCATGATCCGGCTGGGCATCGACATCGGCGGCACCTTCACCGATTTCGTCATGGCCGGCGACGGCGTGTCCGGCCTTGCCGTCCACAAGCGGCTGACCACTCCCGACGATCCGTCGCGCGCCGTGCTCGAGGGCGCCGAGGCGCTGCTCGCGCGCCACGGCCTCGGCATGCGCGAGGTCGCCGAGATCGTGCACGGCACCACCTTGGTCACGAACGCGGTGATCGAACGCCGCGGCGCCGTGACCGGCATGCTGGTCACGCGCGGCTTCATCGATGCGCTGGAGATGGGCCTGGAGCAG
Source organism: Alphaproteobacteria bacterium (assembly GCA_044359885.1). Lineage (GTDB taxonomy): Bacteria > Pseudomonadota > Alphaproteobacteria > CACIAM-22H2 > CACIAM-22H2 > CAIOSQ01. The sequence continues at coordinate 947 of JBIKLI010000391.1, forward strand.
CGCTACGACCTGTTCGACCTGCGGCTGCGCTTCGCGCCGCCGGTCGTCGGCCGTCGCTGCCGCGCCGAGATCGACGAGCGGGTCGCCCATGACGGCACCGTCGTGACCGCGATCGACCTGGCCGCGACCACGGACGCGATCGCGGCGCTGATCGACGCGCACGGCATCGAGGCGCTCGCCGTCTGCTTCCTCAACGCCTATGTCAATCCCGTCCATGAACAGGCCGTGCGCGACCTGGCGGCGCGCGCGTTTCCGTCGCTCCACGTCACCACCTCGGCCGACGTCGCGCCGCAGATTCGCGAATTCGAACGCTGGACGACCGCGACCGTCAACGCCTACTGCCAGCCGCGCTTCGACCGGTATCTGGCGGCGCTGGAAGACGGACTTGCGGCGCGCGGCTTCGCCGGACGTTTCCTGATGATGTCGTCGAGCGGCGGCGCGGTCACGCCGCAGACCGCGCGGCGCTATCCCGTGCGGATGCTGGAATCGGGCCCGGCAGCGGGCGTCCTGATGTCGGCCGAGCATGGCCGTCGCCTGGGGATCGCCGATCTGCTCGCCTTCGATCTCGGCGGCACGACCGCCAAGGGCGCGATCGTCCGCGACGGCCGGCCGGTCCGGCGCTACGCGATGGAGGTCGCCCGCGTCCATGGGCACAAGCGCGGCAGCGGACTGTCGCTGCGGCTGCCCGTCGTCGACATGACCGAGATCGGCTCGGGCGGCGGCAGCGTCGCGCATGTCGACGAACGCCTGCTGCTGCGCGTCGGTCCGCGTTCCACCGGCGCGATGCCCGGCCCCGCCTGCTATGGCCGCGGCGGCACGCTGGCGACGCTGACCGACGCCAATCTGATGCTGGGATATCTCGATCCGGGCTTCTTCCTGGGCGGCGCCATGGCGCTGGACCGGTCGCGGGCGCGAGCCGCCATCGCGGACGCGATCGGCGGCCCGCTCCGGCTCGGCGACATGCGCGCCGCCTGGGGCATCCACGAGATCGTCAACGAGGACATCGCCCGCGCCTTCCGCATGCATGCGGTCGAGCGCAGCTTCGACTGCCGCCGCGCGACGATCGTCGCCTTCGGCGGCGGCGGTCCCATCCATGCGACGGGAGTCGCGCGCAAGCTCGGCGCGCTGCGCGTCGTGCTGCCGGTCGGTGCCGGGGTCATGTCGGCGCTGGGCCTGCTCGCAAGCCCGCTCGCCTTCGAGGTCGCCCGCAGCCGCGACGTGCCGCTGGACGCGCTGGGCGCCGCGCAATTCGCGCAGCTGATGGACGAGGTCGCAGGCGAGGCGGCCGCGTTCCTGACCGCTGCCGGCCTCGCCGCCTGCGACATGGTCGTCGACCGCCGCGTCGATCTGCGCCATCGTGGCCAGGGTCACGAGCTGGAAATCGCGTTGCCGCCGGGCGAGGCCGCCGCCGATAGCTTCGCGCGGCTGCCCGGCCTGTTCGCCGGGCGCTATCGCGCGATGTTCGGCGTCGACGCGCTCGGCGAACCGCTGGAGCTGGTGACGCTGAAGGCCGAAGCGCGCGGCCCCGTCCCGGACCTGCCGCGCGCCGAGCCGGATGCCGGCGCGGCCGGATCGTCGTTCAAGGGCGAACGCCTCGCCTATGTCCCCGAGCGCGCCCGGTTCGAATCCGTCCCGGTCCATGACCGATACCGGCTGCGGGCCGGCGACCGGGTTCCGGGTCCGGCCCTGATCGAGGAGCGGGAATCGACCTGCCTGCTGCGCGACGGCGACGTCGCGACCGTCGACGCCGAGCTCAATCTCGTCGTCGACATCGGGCGATGACGGCGGCGCGCGCATCGGGAGCCCTGGACATGCCGACCGCCGCCCCTGTCCCGTCCTTCGACCCGGTCGAACTCGGGGTGCTGTGGGACCGGCTGATCTCGGTCGCGGACGAGATCGTCGAGACCCTGGTGCGGACCTCCTTCTCGACCATCGTGCGCGAGGGCTACGATCTGTCGGTCATGCTCTTCGACCGCGACGGCCGCATGCTGGTCCAGGGCACGCGCAGCATTCCCGTCTTCATCGGCACCGCCCCCGCGACGCTCGCCTTCATGCTGCGCCGGTTCCCGCCCGAGACGCTCCGGCCCGGGGACGTCGTCGTGACCAACGATCCGATCATGGGCACCGGCCATCTCTTCGACCTTTCGGTCATGCGCCCGGTGTTCAGGTCCGGCAGCCTGGTCGGCTACTCGATGAGCATCACCCACCTGCCGGACATCGGCGGCATGGGGTTTTCGGCCACCGCGACCGAGATGTTCCATGAAGGGCTGCGCATTCCGGTCGTGAAGCTCTACGCGGCAGGCCGGCTCGACGAGACCCTGCTGGACGTCATCCGCGAGAATGTCCGCGTCCCGGCGCAGGTCGTCGGCGACATCATGGCCAATGTCGCCTGCAACGAGGTGGGGGCAAGGCAACTGGTCGAGTTCATGGATTCCTACGGGGTCGGCGACCTGGTTCCGCTGTCGGCGGCGATCCGCGCCCAGTCGGCGCGCGCGATGCGCGAGACGATCCGCGGCATCCCGGACGGCAGCTACGCGAACCGCCTCTCATTCGAAGGCATCGACGGCCCTCTCACCCTCGCCTGCCGGATCGACAAGCGCGACGAGGGCATGCGCATCACCTTCGACGGCTGCAGCCCGCCGGTGCGCGCCGGGATCAACGTCCCGTTCTGCTACACCCGCGCGATGGCGCTCTACGCGATCAAATGCATCACCGCCCCGGAGATCCCGAACAACGAAGGCTCCGCGGCACCGGTCGAGATCGTGGCACCCGCCCTGTCGATCCTGAACGCGCAACCGCCGTCGCCGACCGCCGGCCGCCACGTGGTCGGCCATTTCGTCACGCCGCTGATCTTCGGCGCGCTGGCCGACGCGGTCCCCGGACGGATCCAGGCCGACACCGGCATGATCGACATCGTGAGCTTCCAGGGGCGCCATCGCGACGGCACGCCGCTTGCGACGCT
>JBIKLI010000392.1:0-3907 GCA_044359885.1 Alphaproteobacteria bacterium
GTGTCTCGCCGTCTCCGAATTGCGGCGAGACGTCTTCACGACGATGTTCGGCGCCGCCCGCGGCACCACGCTGATCAGCTCGATGGTGTTCGTGATCCTGCTCGGCGCGTCGATCTTCTCGCTGGTCTTCCGCGGCCTCGGCGGGGACCACATGGTCGAGCGGGCGCTGGTCGATATGCCCGGCGGTGCCTACGGGGCGCTGGCGATCGTGATGTTCGTCATGTTCCTGCTGGGCTTCTTCCTCGACACGTTCGAGATCATCTTCATCACCGTGCCGATCGCCGGCCCGGTGCTGCTGAAGATGGACATCGACGCCGTGTGGCTGGGCGTGATGATCGGCGTGAACCTGCAGACCAGCTTCCTGACGCCGCCCTTCGGCTTCGCGCTGTTCTATCTGCGCGGCGTCGCCTCGAAGCTGGTGACGACGGCGCATATCTATCGCGGGATCATCCCGTTCGTGGCGATCCAGGTCCTGATGCTGTTCATCCTGGTCGCGGAACCGCGCCTGGCGACCTGGCTGCCGGATGTCATCTACCGGTCCGATCCAGTGCTGCCGGAAGGCGAGCGCAAGGCAGACGATTTCGCGCCGGGCGCCGAAAGCGAAAGCTACAGTGCCGACGAAGAGCTTTAGGCGCAGGCAAGAAAAAAAGGCCCGGGATCTCTCCCGGGCCTTTCTCCCACTCGCAGGACGATTGCGGCGGTCAGCGCAGATATTCGAAGGGCAGGCCGCGCGCGTCGAGATAGGCGCCTTCGGCGAAGCGCGAGTACTGCACCATGTCCGCGCGCGCCTTCAGGTAGCTGGCGAAGATCTCCTTCGTCACCGGATCGGCCTTCTCGCGGATCTCGCGGACATATTCGCGCGCGGCGTTGCCGAACGCGATCAGGATGTCGCGCGGGGTGCGCAGGAAGCGGACGCCGTGCTGGCTGCGCAGCACGTTCATCGCTTCGGCCGATCGGATCGTGTACTCGGCCCACATGTCGTCATGGGCCCAGCCGCAGGCGACCTGCACCGCCGCCTTGAGGTCGTTCGGCAGCGCGTCCCACTTGGTCTTGTTCATCATCATCTGCAGCGACGAGCCGGGCTCGTGGAAGCCGGGGCCGTAGCAGATCTTGGCGACCTGGTGGAAACCGAGCGCCAGGTCGTTGTACGGCCCGATCCACTCGGCGCCATCGACCGCGCCGGACTGCAGCGCCGCGAAGATCTCGCCGCCGGGCAGGACGACCTGCTGCGCGCCGAGCTTGGCAAGCACGGCACCGCCCCAGCCAGGCATGCGCAGCTTCTTGCCCTTGAAGTCGTCGACGCTTCGGACTTCGGCGCGATACCAGCCGAGCGCCTGGGTGCCGGTGTTGCCGGCGATGAAGGCCTTCAGATTGTACTGGGCGTAGAGCTTGTCCCACAGGGCCTGGCCGCCGCCATGGTTGATCCAGGCGGCCTGCTCGTTCGCGGTGAAGCCGAACGGCACGCAGGTAAAGAACTGGCAGCCCTGGTTCTTGCCGATATGGTAGTAGGAGGCGTCGTGGTAGCAGTCGAGGGTTCCCGACGACACGGCGTCGAAGCCCTGCAGCGCCGGCACGACCTCGCCCGCGGAGAAGACGCGGATCGTCAACTTGCCTTCGGTCATGCGGCCGATATTGGCGGCAAGACGCTCGGCGCCGGTCTGGACGCCACCCATGCCCTTGGGCCACGAGGTGCCCATGCGCCATTCGATGCGGCCCTGCGCGATGGCCGGCGCGGCGATCGTCGAGGCGGCGGCGGCGACGCCGGCGACGCCATAGGTGCTCGCGTTCTTGAAGAGAGAGCGACGCTTCATGTGAGGAATACCTCCCGGTTTGTTGCTGCTCGATGCGCGCAGGGGATGGCGCGCGGGTGCATTCCCGCGACCGGTCCCGACTGGCACCGGCCACGAAATGGCGCGGGACCGTACAGATCCAAGCCCCTGGTTGCAACCGATGGCGTTTTACGCGCGCGACGCGTACCGGCCCCTCCGGAGGGGGATCAGAAGCCGGATGGACTTGCCGTCGCGTCCAGCGGGCGCCAGCCCTCGACCGTCAGTGCTTCCAGGGGCTGGAACCGGGATTTGTAGGCCATCTTGCGGCTCTCGGCGATCCAGTAGCCCAGATAGACGTGGTCGAGACCCGTCTCGCGGGCCTCGCGGATCATCCAGAGAATCGCGTTGGTTCCGAGGCTGCGTCCGGGATGGTCCGGATCGAAGAATGTGTACACCGCCGACAGGCCGCGCGACATGCGGTCGACCAGCGACGCGGCGAGCAGGGCGCCGGACGGATCCCGGAACTCGACGACGCCGGTGTCGATCGCCCCGGTCTCGACCATGCCGCGAAACTCCGAACGATCCATCGCGGCCATGTCGCCGTCGGCGTGTCGGCTGGTCTGGTAGCGGCGGAACAGGTCGTATTGCTCGGCCGTGGCCTGGGCCGGCCGCCATGCGACGGCCAGATCCACATTGCGCGCCAGCACCCGGCGCCAGGTCCGCAGGAACGCGAAGTCCCGCACCGGGATCCGGACCGCGACGCAGGCATTGCAGGTCGGACAGGCCGGCCGATAGGCGAAGCCGAGCGAGCGGCGGAAACCGGCCTCCGACAGCATGTCGTAGCTGAACGCGGCGGTCGGCCCCGAAATGTCGGCGAAGATGCGCCGCTCTGTCCGTCCGGGCACATAGGGACAGGCTGCCGGCGCCGAGTAGTAGAAACGGGGAGCCGGCGGCCGCGGGTGGGTCATCGCATCCCGCCATCGATCCGCCGCAGGACGATGGTCCCGGCGAGCAGATCGTGAATGGTTCGGCGGTGGGGCAGGAAGAACACCGCGACGAGGGCGAGGCCGCCGCTGGGTGGCACGGTCAGATAGAACACCGCCGTCGACACCAGGGCCTGAAGCAGCGTCGGCGGCTCCAGCATCGGTCCGGCGACGACGAGACCGCAGAGGCGCTGTCCCCAGGTCGATCCCTGCAGGCCGATCGTCAGCACGTGATAGGCCCCCGGCACGAGGATCAGCAGGGCGAAGGCCGGGGACAGCGATCCGAAGCTCAGCACGCTGGCGCCAGCCATGAGCGTGGCCGCGACGGTCCACAGGATGGCGATGATCGCCAGATCGATCGCATAGGCCACGACCCGTCGCAGAAGGACGCCCTGGAGCCGATCCGGGATGCTCGTCGCCCATGCAGGGCCGCGATGTCCGGATGGCGGGGTCAAAGGAGCAGCTTGCATCGGCTTCCGTCGGCGCGTTGCTCGGCGAGGCGACTCTGACCCGGTCGCGGGCACGGCGCAAGCGGGGTCAATTCGCGCGCTCCGGCTGGTTCTCCCGCAGCAGCACGATCGAGATCCGCCGGTTGCGTGGGTCGTTCGGGTTCTGGGGGATGAGCGGGTCGAATTCGGCCTTGCCGACCACCCGGTTGATGCGCGCGGGCGGCAGGCCGGTTTCCAGGAGGATCCGACGGCTCGAATTCGCCCGGTCGGTCGACAGTTCCCAATTGCCGTAGTTCCGGTTGTTGTTCTGGAACTGGATCGCATCGGTATGGCCGGTGACGGCGATCTGGTTGGGCAGGCGCTGGACGATCCGCGTCACGGCGGAAAGCAGTCGGCGCGTATGATCCATCGGCGCTGCGGACCCCAGCGGGAACATCGAGTAGCGCCCCTGATCGACGATCTGGATGCGCAGTCCCTCGGGCGTGCGGTCGACGATCAGGTTCTCGGCGAGTTGCTTCAACTCGGGAATGTCCTCGATGGCCTGACGAATCTCGGCCTCCGCCTTGCGGAACCGCTCTTCCTCCTGACGTGCCAGCTGCTCCTTGAGCTGCTGGTTGTTGATCATCCCGTCCTTGTCGAAATCCTTGTCCTTATCCTTGTCTTTATCTTTGTCTTTGTCTTTATCCTTGTCTTTGTCCTTGTCTTT
>JBIKLI010000085.1:0-13689 GCA_044359885.1 Alphaproteobacteria bacterium
CGCCGCCTCGTGGCGCGGATAGCGGGCCGCCATCGCGCCGATCGATCCGTCTTCGTGGCAGGTGGCGCAGGCGCGGCCGGCATCGCCCACCGGCCGATGGAACAGTTCGCGGCCACGATCCACGGCGAACATGCCGGGATTGAGGAACTCGTCCTCCTGCAGGCGGCGTGTGGCCGCGCCGAGATAGGCCGCGCCCGAACGCGCGGCGCCGTTCTCCGGCACGACCGGCGACGGCGATGGCACCGGTGCCGCCGGATCCGTCAGCGTCGCCAGATAGGCGACGACATCCTCGATCTCCTGGGCGGTGTAGATCGGCTGGCCGCGAAGGCGGGACAGCACGCGTTCGAGCCCGTCCACGCGATGATAGGCCGGCATCACGCTGCCGGGATTGTCCGCGGTCGGATCGACGAGGCGGCGGCGCAGCGCGCCCGGGCTGGCGCGGCTGCCGATGCCCGCGAGAGACGGGCCGATCCCCCCGTGGTCCGGTTCCTCGGGGATCGGCATGGCGTGGCAGATCAGGCAGCTCGCCTTGCCGGCGTCGCGCACGACGGCGCGCCCGCGCACCGGATCGCCCGGCACCTCTGTCAGCGGCGCGAGTTCGGCCGGCTGCGCCGCCGCGCAAGGCACGAAGACGAGGCAGCACAGCAGCGCCAGAAGGAAACGCAGCATCCGCGCCTGCCCCCTGCGCCTCGCGCCGCCGCAAGCGGAGCCGGCGGCCGGCGCGGCGCGCGCCGGCCGCCGGGGCTGATCAGGCCCAGCTCAGGTTGTGGCGCAGGATCGGCGTCGATCTGATCCGCCTGCCGGTGGCGAAGAAGATCGCATTCGCCACCGCCGGCGGCGTCGGCGGCCCGGCGGTCTCGCCGAAGCCGCCCCACCATCCGGCCTGCGACATCGCATGCACGCTTTCGACCGGCGGCATGTCGGCGAGGCGCATGATCTTGTAGCCGTCGAAATTGGTGTTGCGGATGCGTCCGTCGCGCAGGTCGAGGCCGCCCTGCAGCGTATGGCTCAGCTCCCAGGCGACGCAGCCATGGACCTGTTCGTCGGCGGCCCGCGGGTTGATCACGTAGCCGCTGTTGGTGACGACCAGGATCTTCTCGATCGTCAGCTGGCCACGGCGCGTGACCGAGACCGTCGCGCAGACGCCGACCGTCGAACCGTGGGACTCGACGACGGCGATGCCCATGCCCTGGCCGCGCGGCAGCTTGGTCGTGAAGCCGGAAACCTCCTTGAGCTTGAGCAGCACGCGCTGCCAGCGCTCGTTGCCCTCGGTCATCTTGATCCGCCAGTCCAGCGGATCCCAGCCGCCGGCGATCGCGAGCTCGTCCACGAACTGCTCGATCGTGAAGCCGTTCGCATTGTTGCCGGGGGCGCGCGTCGGACCGACGGGGACGTGGCTCTGGACGATGTGTCGCTCGTAGCGGAAGTTCGGGATCGCGTACGGCATGTTCGCGATGCCGCGATCCGCATAGGCGGGGCTGAAATTCTCGCCCACCGCGCGCGCCAGCATGGCCGTCGGCAGACCGTCGCCGCCCAGGACCGCGTTGAAACGCGCCCAGATCGGCGGGCGCGTGCGCGCCTGCGCGGTGTCCTCCTCGCGCGTCCAGATCACCTTCACCGGCCGGCCCAGCTGCTTGGAAAGCTCGACGGCCTGCCGCGTGACGTCGACATGGTTGCCCTGACCGAAGGCGCCGCCCTGGTATGTGCCATGGACGAACACGTCCTTGGGATTGCGACCGGACTGCTCGGCCGCCAGCAGCAGCGTCGCGGCGACGTTCTGGGTGAAGCTCCAGACATCGACGCGCTCGGCCGTGACGCTCGCCACCGCGGCCGGCGGGCTCATCGGGGCGTTGGTCTCGTAGGGACGTGCGTAATCGCCGGCGACGACCTTGCCGGCGGGCGAGGCCAGCAGCGGCCGCGGATCGCCGCGCACTTCCTCGGCATGCCGCGCCTCCTTGCCCAGCAGGTCGCGCGCCTGGGCGTCCATCGCCGCGTAGCTGTTCTGCGCGCCGGGCCCCAGATCCCATTCGACAGGCATCATGTCGAGCGCCATCTTGGCGCGGTAGAAGCTGTCGGCCACGACCGCGATCGCGCTGCGCATGTCGCTATTGCCGAGATTGGCCTTGGTCTGCTTCAGCTCGATCGCCGCGACCACGCCCGGCCTGTTCTTCACCGCATCGAAATCGAAGCTCTTGAGACGGCCACCCGGCACCGGGCAGGCGCGCACGGCCGCATAGACCATCCCCGGCACCCGCACGTCGATCGGGTAGATCGCGCTGCCGTCGATCTTCGGCGCCACGTCCATGCGCGGGACGTCCTTGCCGAGCAGCCACCAGTCGCCATAGGCCTTGATCTTCGGTTCCTGCGGCAACGCGACCTGCGCCGCGGCGCTGGCGAATTCGCCATAGGTGCCGCGGTTGGCTCCGGCGGTCAGCACGCCCTGCTTGGCCGCCACCTGGGACCGCTCGACGCCCCAGCGGCGCGCCGCCGCCTCGCGCAGCCGCTCGCGCGCGGAGGCGCCGGCCTGCATGATGTGCGGATGGCGGTTGCGGACGAGGTTGGATCCCCCCGTCGACATGTCCACGTAGACGTTGCCACGGGTCACGTGCCGGTTGGCGTCCGCCAGGACGGCCCGCACGTTTTCCCAGGGCACGTCCAGCTCCTCGGCGACGAGCTGCGCCACCGAGGTCATGCCGCCCTGCCCCATCTCGGTATGCGGGACGCGGACGGTGACGATCCCGGCCGGGTCGATCGTCAGCCAGGCGTTGATCTCCACGCCATCGGCCGGCGCCTTCCAGAGCTGCGGGTTCACCGTCGCGGCCGCGGCCTCGGCCGCGGTCGGGATGTTGAAGCCGAGGACCATGCCGCCCCCGGCGGCCACCGTCGTGCGGATGAAGGCACGGCGGGAAAGATCGAGCTGTTCCATCCGAGCCTCCTTCACGAGCGACCGATCTTCGCGGCGGCGTGGATCGCCTCGCGGATCTGGTTGTAGGTGCCGCACCGGCAGAGATTCTCGGACATCGCGTCGTCGATCTGGCGGTCGGTCGGGGCCGGCACGCGCTGCAGCAGCGCGGCGGCGGCCATGATCTGCCCGGACTGGCAGTAGCCGCATTGCGGGACCGTGTGCTCCAGCCACGCCTTCTGGACCGGATGGCTGCTGTCCGGCGACAGCCCTTCGATCGTCGTGATGCGCTTGCCCACCGCGGCGGCCGCGTTGACGTTGCAGGACTTCACCGCCTGACCGTCGATATGGACCACGCAGGCGCCGCATTGGGCGATGCCGCAGCCATATTTCGTCCCGGTCAGCCCGATCGTGTCGCGCAGCACCCAAAGCAGCGGGGTCTCGGGCTCGACATCGACCTGATGCGTCTTGCCGTTGACGCTGAGTGTCAGACTCATGGCTTTCCCCCCATGGATCGGCCGGCCTGCAGCCGCCGGTCGTTGCAATTGCTTGTGCTGGAATCCGTAACCGCTCCCCTCCGCCTTGACAAGGCACAACTGGCCGCGGGTCGCCTCGTCGCGATGTCACGTCACGGCGATGTCCGCCCGGTTCACGAAGGTCATGTCGAGCGTGTCATACCAGTCGAAGGCGAAGCTGCCGCTCTCCACGACGCGCGCATGGAAGTGGAAATAGGGATTGGTGGCGACGGCCGGGTAGAGACGGGCGCGGAACAGTTCCACGCCGTTGAAGGCGCAGCCGAAGCGCGACACGATCCGCTGGCGGATCCACTCGTCGGCGCTGTTCGATCTGAGCCCGGTCTCCATCGGATGCGAGATCAGGGCGCGGACCGGCACGATCTCGCCTCGGCGGGCGCGCGGCGGCACGCTGACGCGCGAGCGCGGCTGGAAGGCGATCACGTCGTCGTTCGAGCCCTCGCCGATCTGGGCGCAGGCGCCGAAGCTGACCGTCACGTCGCGATCGGCCCGCAGATGCCGCCCGTCGCGCATGCGGGCGACCGCCGTCACCGTCTGGCTGCGCTCCAGCCGGATCCGGGTCGAGACCTCGCCCCGGCCGCATGCCGGCGTGAACCAGGCCGAGAAGACGTGCGGGGTCGGGTTCCCATGCGCGAGGACATGCACGACGACCGGATGATCGGCGTCGGTCATCGCCGCGTCGATGCGCAGGGACAGCGGCACCGTGCTGCCGCTGTCGGTCTGGTCGGGAAGGTCGAGCGCGATGCCCTCGCGGGCGAAGGCGACCGGGCCGAAGAAGGCGGCGATCGCGGCCTCCGCGTCGCGCCACAGCGGATCGAAGCCGCGCAGATCGGTGACCTGACCGCGCGCCGCCGCCGGCACCGCCGCCGCCGCCGCGGCCATGCGCAGCACGCGGCGCCGTGTGGGCGCCGCCGGATCGCGTCGCGGCCGGACAGTCTCGTCGTTCATGGCGGCGGCACGATACCATGCGCGTGGCCCGCTCGCCGATCCCGCTCGTGCCCCCCGCATCGCCACGCGCTTGCGCCGCCGGGCACCCGCTGACAACATCCGGCCCCTTCCCCTGGCGGAGCCGGCGCGATGAAACGGATCCTGGTGCTCAACCCGAACAGTTCGGCCAGCGTCACTGCGGCGATGGACGCCGCACTGGCGCCGACGCGGCTGCCTGGCGGACCGGAGATCGTCTGCGCCACGCTCGCCGAGGGGCCGCCGGGGATCGAGACCCAGGCCCATGTCGAAAGCGTGGTCGCCCCGACGGCGCGCTATTTCGAGATCCATCCGGCCGACGCCTATGTCATCGGCTGCTTCTCCGATCCCGGTCTACATCTCGCCCGCGAACGGGTCGCAGCCCCGGTGGTCGGGATCGGCGAGTCCGCGTTTCTCGCCGCGATCGGCCTCGGCCGTCGCTTCGGGATCGTCGCGATCAAGCGCGGCTCGATCCCGCGACATGTCCGGGCCGTCCGACAGATGGGGCTGGAGAACCTCCTGGCCGGCGACCGGCCGCTCGAGATCGGGGTGACCGCGATGCTCGACGGCCAGCGCGTGATCGACCGGATCGCCGAAGTGGGGGCCGAGCTACGCGACCGCGACGGCGCCGAGGTGCTGATCCTGGGCTGCGCCAGCATGGGCGGCTACCGGAGCGAGATCGAGGACCGTCTGGGACTGCCGGTGGTCGATCCGACGCAGGCCGCCGTCATGCGCGCCATCGGCCTCGTCAGCCTGGGATATCGCCGCGCGGGCTGACCGGCCGGCGGCGGCGCGCGCAGAAACCGGAGGACGGACATGACCGAGATACGCGACGGTTTCGCCGGGACCATCGGCAACACGCCCCTGATCCGGCTGCGCCGCGCATCGGCGCAGACCGGCTGCGAGATCCTGGGCAAGGCCGAGTTTCTGAACCCCGGCGGCTCGGTCAAGGATCGCCCGGCGCTGCAGATGATCCTCGACGCCGAGGCAAAGGGCCTGCTGAAGCCGGGCGGGGTCGTGGTCGAAGGCACGGCCGGCAATACCGGCATCGGCCTTGCCCTGGTGGCGAACGCACGCGGCTATCGCAGCGTGATCGTCATGCCCGACACGCAGAGCCAGGAGAAGAAGGACTATCTGCGGCTGATCGGCGCCGAACTGCGGCTGGTGCCCGCGGTGCCCTTCGCCAATCCGAACAACTACGTCAAGGTCTCGCAGCGCCTGGCGGAGGAGATCGCGCGCGTCGAGCCTGCCGGCGCCTTCTGGGCGAACCAGTTCGACAACGTCGCGAACCGCGAGGCCCATATCCTCACCACGGCACCCGAGATCTTCCGGCAGACCGACGGTCAGGTCGACGGCTTCGTGTGCGCCGTCGGTTCGGGCGGCACGCTGGCCGGGGTCGCGATGGGGCTGCGGCGGCTGAAGCCGTCGGTGCGCATCGCGCTCGCGGATCCGCATGGCGCGGCTCTCCACAGCTACTACACGACCGGCAACTTGAAGTCCGAGGGCAGTTCGATCACCGAAGGCATCGGCCAGGGACGCATCACGCGCAACCTGGAAGGTCTCTCGGTCGACCATGCCTTCCGCATCTCCGACACCGAGGCGCTCGGGATCGTCTTCGATCTGCTGACCGATGAAGGTCTTTTCGTCGGCGCCTCGTCGGGAATCAACGTCGCCGGCGCGATCGCGCTCGCCCGTGTCATGGGCCCCGGGCATCGGATCGTGACCATCCTGTGCGACGGCGGCGCGCGCTACGCCTCGAAGCTGTTCAATCCCGAATTCCTGCGCGCGCGCGACCTGCCCGTCCCCGCCTGGCTCGACCGGCCGCGCGCCGTCCCCGTGGCGACGCCCCTGATGGCGGGCTGACCGGCCCCGCCGGCCGGCCAGATCCGGCGCGCGCGACGCTCAGGGACCCAGGGCGGTCTCGATCGCCTGCGCGATCTGGGCGATGCGCACCGGCTTCGAGACGAACTGGCTGAAGCCGCAGGCCTGGGCTCGTTCCCGGTCGGCGACGTCGCTGAACGCGGTCAGGGCCACAAGCGGGACGGCCGATCCGCCGGCGCGCAGGCGTCGGGCCGCCTCGAACCCGTCCATCACCGGCATCTGGATGTCGAGGAAGACGAGATCGTAGGCCCCTGCGGCAGCCGCGTCGACCGCCTGACGGCCGTCGGCGACGATGGTCGCGCGATGGCCCAGCTTCTCCAGGATCTTTCCGATCACCAACTGGTTGGCCGGCGTGTCCTCGGCGACCAGGATGTCGAGGACCCGCCGCGGCGCGGCCGGCATGGTCATCGCCGGGGCCGGCCCCGGCGCGGCCGCCGGGGCCGCGACGAAGGGCAGCGTCAAGACGAAGCACGATCCGCCGGGGCCGGTCGTCTCCAGATCGAGGCGGCCATCCATGGCCTGGGCCAGACGCCGGCAGATCGACAGGCCGAGGCCGGTCCCGGCATGGGGCCGAAGCCGCTCCGAGCGCGCCTGGCGGAAGGGCTCGAAGATCTGCTCGCGATAGGCGGCCCCGATCCCGATCCCCGTGTCGGCGACCGCGAAGCGCAGCCCCGGCGGTCCGGCCCCCGGAGCCGCCGGGGCGATCCGCAGCGCGATCGATCCCGACGGCGTGAACTTGACCGCGTTGCCCAGCAGATTGATGAGGATCTGGTTGAGCCGCGCCTCGTCGACCACGATACGCGCCGGAATCTCGGGCGCTATATCGGCGCCGATGCGTAGCCGGTCGGCGCCGGGCAGTCCGGCGATCACCTGCAGCAGGCGCTCGACGAAGGGCCGCAGTTCCAGGGGCGCCGGTTCGATCTGCACGTGCCCCGACTGCAGCCGCGAAAAGTCCAGCACGTCGTTGATCAGCCGCATCAGCTGGCTGGCCGAGCTCTGCATCGTCCGCAGCAGCGTCGACTGCTCGTCGTCGACCCGCGTCGTCTGCAGGACGTCGGCGATGCCGATCAGCGCGTTGAGCGGCGTGCGGATCTCGTGGCTCATCGTCGCGAGAAAGTCGTCCTTAGCCAGGTTGGCCTTGTCGGCGGTGTCCTTGGCCGCGGCAAGGGAGCTGAGGGTCTCCTCGCGCTCCGCGATCAGCCGGTCCAGCAGGCGCTCGATCCGGCGCAGGTCGCGCACGTCGCGGGCCACCGGATCCGCCGGTCCGTCGGCGTCGCGGGCGACGTCCGGCGCCGCCGGCGAGTCACGGCCGCCGCTGAGCCGCGCGGCCGTCTCCCGCAGCACGGCGAGCGCGCTGGCCCGGCTTGCCTGTGCCGCCTCGAGCTGCGCCGACATGTCGTTGAAGCTGTCGACCAGGACGCCGATCTCGCCTCCCGCCTTGACGTCCACACGGCCCTGGGCGCCGCCGCGGGCCAGCTCGGCGCTCGCGCGCGCCAGGCGGATGATCGGTCGCGACATGCGCTGCGACATCGCGAAGGCGAGCGCGCCGACCAGCGTCAGCGCCGCGCCAAGCGGCCCGGCGAGGAACCAGGGATCGGGGCGCGTGTCGCGTTCGATCAGCGCGGCAGGCACCATGTAGGTCAGCCGCGCGAAGAACTGGTTCGGGATGATCCACAGGTCGAGATAGCCGATCAGCGCGTCGGGACGACTGACCAGCTGGACGCCCGGCGCCGACGGCAGCGCCTCGACCCCCGCCGACGACGCCATGCCCGGTGCCGCGTCCAGCAGCTGCCGGCCGGCGCCGTCGATGAGTCCGACGGGGCGGTAGTCGTAGATCCTGACTTCGCGCAGGCCGCGCAGGAAATCCTCCAGGCTGGCTCGGATCACGACCACGCCGCCGAAGCCGCCGCTGTCCGGATCGACGGTGGCGCGCCCGGCGAGGAACGACAGGCGCCCGTCCTCGTCGCGGAAGGGACCTTCGACGAAGATCTCGCGCGGCGGCATGGACCATTCCATGTTGCCCGACGAGAGCAGCACGGGCGTGGTCCTGACCTTGAGGAAGAGATCGCGCAGCGGCGTGCGTCGCGCCGCGCCGAAGAGCTCTGCCGCGGCGGCGACGCCGATCCGCTGCCCGTTCTCGACGCCGCTCACCAGCCGCCCGTCGCGATCGAGATAATAGAGGCCCGAATAGGGCCGGTATTCCTCCTGGATGCGCTGAAGGCTGTTCTCCAGGGCCTTGCGCGTGATCAGGCGCTCGTCCTCGGCCGACAGCAGGTAGGCGGCGAGCGCCTCGGAATGGTCGAGCGACCGCAGCGAGCGCGCCAGCCCCTGGCTGAATTCCTGCTCGAAATTCTCGCCGAGGATGTAGAGCTGCTGGCCGACCGATTGCTCGAGCCGCAGCAGCGCCCCGGCCATGTTGACGCGGTACGACAGCAGGATGAGGGGAGCCGCGACGATGATCCCCGAGGCGACGAACGCCAGGAAGAGCCGGTTGAAGAGGCTGGAGCCGCGGATGCCGGCTCCGGACCGGGAAGGCATCAGCGCTCGAGCGCGAGCGACCTGTCGATCAACTCGTCGATCAGATAGAGGACCTCCTCGAGATCGACGCCGAGCGCGCGGGCGCGCTGGCGGTTCACCATGTAGGGGCCGCGCTCGGGGGTCCGCACCGCCATGCGCGCCGGCGACAGGCCGCGCGACAGGATCTCGTGCGCCATCTCGAAGGCGAGATGCCCCTGGTTGAAGCCCGAATCGTTGGCGGTCAGCAGCATGCCCTCCAGCACGAACTGGTCCTCGTGCGACGCCTCCGGGATCCTGATGTTCTCCAGATACCAGCGGCCGGCGGTCAGATAGCCGACATGGTTCCCGTCGCGGTCGCGCAGCGTGTCGTGGTTGAGCATGTAGATGGCGTCGACGCGGCCCGCGAAGTCGAGGGCGCGTTCCTTCCACTGCTCGAAGGAATTCGTCACCGCCTTGTCGACCAGCCGCAGCGGCAGGGCGCCGCGCGCCGACATCTCCTCGATCAGCTTGACGTTCGGCCGGGTCGATTCCGAATCGCAGGCCAGGATCGCGAAGGTCTGCGCCGACGGCACGATCTTCTTGAGCAGGTCGAGGCTCTCCTTGTGGTAGCCGGACTGCCAGACACCGGTGACGTTGCGGCCCGGCGCGTCCATGCGCTGGATGAGGCCGTATTTCAGCGGCAGGCCGTTGATGCCCCAGAAGACGATCGGCAGTTCGGTGTCGACGAACTGGTTGCCGACGAAATTCGCGGCGTTGTCGTCGCCCAGCAGCAGCAGGTCCGGCTTGAACGCCTTGATCTCCGCGATGATGCGCGCGGTGGCCCGGGCGATGTCGGCCCGGCTGTCGCGGCGCTTGGTGTCCATCCACGCCTTGCGCAGCACGACGCTGCCGTTCTCGAAACCGTCCTGCTCGGCGAGCAGGCCGGGTTCCTCGGCGGCCGAGACGTAGCCGAACTTGCGCAGCGCCGCGTTGACGCCGCGCTGGGTCTGCTGCGACCAGATGTAGCTGCGGTCGTAGCTGCAGACGATGAAGATGCGCCGACGGCGATCGGCGGCGGCGCTGGTCTGGCCCGCGGCCGCATGCGGCAGCGTGCACGCGGCGGCCAGCGCGGCGAGCCGCAGCGCGAAGCCCCGGCGGCCGTGCATCGGCGCCGTCATACCTTCCTCATCTCCCGCCACTTGGCGTAGATCGCGTCGACCTGGCCCGCATACATGTCGAGCGCTGCTTCCGGCGTCATGCGCCCGGACGCCGCGTCGGCGAACATCTTCGGGATCAGCCAGGTCTTCCAGATCTCGTCGACCGCCGCGTTCGCGTAGCCCGGATAGCCGACATTGATCGTCCAGTCGGCGGCGTCGGCGAGGATCGCGTATTTGTTCGGCGGCGTCGCCGCGCGATCATGCGCCAGCTGCCCGACCAGATCGGGCACCAGCTGCGGATAGGTCGGGAAATTGTAGAACCCGCTGGCCGCGAAGGCACGGCGCGACTGACCCGCGAGGTCGACCAGGAAACGCTGCGCCCCCTCGATGTTCGGCGAGAACTTCCAGACCACATAGGCATTCATCAGATGGATCACGCCCAGCGCAGAGACCGGGCCTGCCGCCGGCTTGGCCAGCAGGATCCGGTCCGCGACCAGGATCTTCTCGCTCTCGCCGGTGCGCGTGATGGAGATCGCGTTCAGCGTCACCGAGCATTTTCCGGCGAGCATCTGCCGGTTGTTCGACGAGGCGTCCCACGAGAAGATCTCGTCGGTCATCGTCTCGGTGTAGAGGGCCTTGGCGAATTTCAGCGCCTCCAGCGCCTGGCGGCTGCGCAGGTTCGGACGGCTGTCGGCCGTCTGCTCGGCGGCGCCGAAGGCGACCAGCAGCGAGCGCAGCGCCATGCTGCTGTCCAGTTCGTTCGCCATGCCGATGCCGACGGTGATCCCGTGCTTGCTGCGGATCCGCCGCCCGCCGTCGAGCATCGCGCCCCATGTCGTCGGCGCGACGCCGACGTCGTCCCACAGATCCTTGCGATAGTTGACGGGGTCGGGCACGTAGGCGTCGGAGAAGCCGAAATACCTGTTGGTGACGGGGTTGAAGGTGCTGCGGGTCGCGATGTCCAGCGGCTTGCCGTAGCGGCGCTCGCACTCGGCATAGATGTCGCGGTGGTCGATGACGAAGTCCTCGTACGACGCCGGCGGGCTCAGGAACATGCAGATGTCGTGGCCGAATCCGCGGCGGCTCTCCAGTTCGGCGCGGCTCTCGATCGCGGTCATCCCGACATTGGTCACCAGGACCTCGGTGTCGTTGCGCTCGCCCCATTCCTTGATGAAGCTGTTGACGAACCAGTCGTCGAAGGCCGGGACGAAATGGTTCGACTGCAGGATCCGCAGGCGCTTGGAACGACGCGGCGCGGTCTGGGCGATCGCGGGCGCCGCCGCCGTCGCAAGGCCGGCGACGGCGCCGGCGGCCATGAGCCGGCGCCGGCCCACAGGCGCACCCCTGCCCGAAAATGCCATCTCGGCCTCCCCCGTCAATTCGTCGAAACGCGCCGCGCCGGCGCAAGATCGATCCCGTCGGCACGTCCGGACGCCGCCGCTCGGTGCGCGGCCGCCCAGCGGCGAAGCTCCGCGCCGCCCATCGGCCTGCCGATGCCATAGCCCTGCGCGAGATCGCAGCCGACGCGCGCGAGCCAGACGAGCGTCTCCTCCGCCTCCACGCCCTCGGCCACCACCGTCATCGCCAGGCTGCGTCCGAGCGCGATCGCACCCTCGGCGATCTTGCGCAGCGACGGGTCGCGGTCGGCGTTGCGCACGAGCACCATGTCGATCTTCATCTCGTCGAACGGCGCCTCGTGGAGGCGCTCCAGGCTGGAATGGCCGGTGCCGAAATCGTCGATCGACAGGCGAACGCCGTGCATGCGCAGCCGGGTCTGGATGTCGAGGCTGAGCGTCGGGTCGACGGCGATCGAGGTCTCGGTGATCTCGATCGTCAGGCGCGAGCTGTCGACGCCGGCCGCCGTCAGCAACCGCAGGACCCGGTCGGGAAAGTCGGCGATGGTGAGCGCGGCCGGCGGCACGTTGACCGACAGACGTCCCGAAAATCCGGTGTCGCGTTCGATCGCGGCGAGCGCGTCCAGCGCCTGGGCCATGATCGCATAGGTGAATGGCAGCGCCAGATCGGAGACCTCGACCTGCGGGATGAAGGCTTCCGGCCGCAGCAGGCCGAGCGTCGGATGCGACCAGCGGACCAGCGCCTCGACCCCGACCCAGGCGCGGTCGCCGACGCGCAGCTGCGGCTGGAAGTGCAGCGCGAACTCGCCCTTGGCGAGCGCGTGCCGGATCTCGTCCAGCGTCGCCGTCGACCCCGGCGGCGCCGGAATCAGTTCCGGGCCGCGCATCGGGTGCGCCGCGAGCCCCGACAGCAGATCGCGCAGCTGGGCGGGCCGGAAAGGCTTGCGCAGCACGTCGACGACATCGAGATTCTGCATCCGGGCGACACGGCGGGCGCTGTCGAGGACGCGCCCATCGAGACCGCTGACCAGGACGATCCGCGACCGCACCTTGGCGGCGGCCAGCGCGCGCAGCGCCGCCACGCCGTCGATGCCGGGCATCATCAGGTCGAGCAGGATCAGGTCGGCATCGCCGACCAGGGCCTCGGCCGTGCGCCAGTCCGGCGCGGCATGCGCTACCCAGCCGGCCTCGGTCGCGGCGTCGACCATGATCCGCGAGATCCCCGGCTCGTCGTCCACGACCAGGACGACAGGCGGGCGCGCCGGACTTTTCTGGGGTTGGGTCTCAGCCACAGCCAACACAATAGCGCGTCCAGCCGCGATCTGCTCGTTAAGAACGGTAAAGTCACGATTTACATTTCTTAGCGTTCGCCGCCCGGCCGTCTTTGGTAGGCTTTTCATCGAGTTGCGAAACAACGGGAGTTTGCGATGCCGGCCTCCGCCGAGGGCCCGAACCCGATACTGTCGATCGATCGATCGATACTCGCCGAACTGTTCGAGATCATGGGACCCGATGCCTTCGGCGCCGCACTCGCCAGTTTCGACGCGGATCTCGAGACGTCGCGCGCCGCCCTGGAAACCGCTGCGGCCGCCGGCGACATGGCCGCGCTCCGTCGCACCGCGCACCGGATCAAGGGAATCCTGTCCCAGTTCGGCGCCCCCGGCGCCGCGGCTCTCGCGCACGAAGCGGAGGTCGCCCAGGACCGGGAACTGCCGCATCTCGCGACCCGACTTGGCGCAACCCTGCCGGCGGCCATGGCCGAGGTGCGCAGGGCGGCGGCAGGTCTGGCGGCGGAATCGTGACGCGATGGCCAGCGCGATTCCGCTAACGCGGATCGATCGCCGCGCGACGGCGGGCATGTCCGCGGCGAAGGAGTCCCCGCTCGCCGGCCGCCGGATCCTTGTGGTCGACGACTCGGAGACCGCCTGCGTGATCCTGCGGCTGATGCTCGAACGGCAGGGGGCGGTCGTGGAGACGGTGACCAGCGGTGCGGCCGCGATCGCGGCGCTGCGCCGGGCCCTGGACGGCTACGACATCGTGCTCATGGACCTGGTGATGGAGGGCATCGACGGCTTTGCGGCGATCGAGCAGATCCGCGACCTGCGCGACGTCGACCACCCGGCGGTGATCGCGATGTCCGCGACGGTCACGCCCGAAATCACCGAGCGCTGCATCGCGCTCGGCACGCATCCGCGCCTGCTGCGCAAGCCCTATCGCGCGGCCGAGGTCCTCGATTGCATCAAGGAACTGCTCAATGCCGCCACCACCCCGGCGACCGCTGCGCCGGCGGCCACGGCCGCACCGGAAGCCGCGCCCGTCGAGGGCTTCGATCGCGATGCGGCGCTGACCCGCTGCGGCGGCGATGCGAGCCTGCTGCGGTCGCTGCTGCGCGCGACGCAGGA
>JBIKLI010000393.1:0-3879 GCA_044359885.1 Alphaproteobacteria bacterium
CAACATCGCGATGGAGGTGCACCTGATCGCACCGATCGCGATGGACGAGGGGTTGCGCTTCGCGATCCGCGAGGGCGGCCGCACGGTCGGCGCCGGCGTCGTGGCGAAGATCATCGAGTAATCGGGTATTGCCTCCCGACGTCGGCACGTCCCGTCCCGGGGCGCGCCGGCCGAGGGGCGGCGGAGAGAATGTGATGGTCAATCAGAACATCAGAATCCGGCTGAAGGCGTTCGATCACCGCGTGCTCGACCAGTCGACAAGCGAGATCGTGAACACGGCCAAGCGCACCGGTGCGCAGGTCCGTGGACCGATTCCGCTGCCGACGCGCATCGAGCGCTTCACGGTCAACCGCAGCCCGCATATCGACAAGAAGAGCCGCGAGCAGTTCGAGATCCGGACCCATCGCCGCCTTCTCGACATCGTCGATCCGACGCCGCAGACGGTCGATGCCCTGATGAAGCTCGACCTCGCCGCTGGCGTCGACGTCGAGATCAAGCTCTGAGGATCGCAACATGGGCAAGCGCTCCGGCGTCATCGCACGCAAGCTCGGCATGACCCGCCTCTTCGCCGAGGACGGTAGCCACGTGCCGGTCACTGTCCTGCAACTCGACCAGTGCCAGGTCGTCGGTGTCCGCACCAAGGACAAGGACGGCTACACGGCGGTTCAGATCGGCGCCGGCAAGGCGAAGGTCAAGAACGTCACCAAGCCGGTCCGTGGGCATTACGCCAAGGCCAAGGTCGAGCCGAAGAAGACTCTCGTCGAGTTCCGCGTCAGCGACGATGCGCTGCTGACCGTCGGCGCCGAACTGTCGGCGTCGCATTTCGTGGTCGGCCAGTTCGTCGATGTCGCTGGCACCTCGATCGGCAAGGGCTTCGCTGGCGCCATGCGCCGCTGGAACTTCGCCGGCCTCGAAGCCTCGCATGGCGTCTCGATCAGCCACCGGTCCCATGGTTCGACCGGCGGGCGTCAGGATCCAGGCCGCACCTTCAAGAACAAGAAGATGGCCGGGCATTGGGGCGTCGAGCGTGTCACCACGCAGAACCTCAAGGTCGTGGCGACAGATGCCGAGAAGGGCCTGATCATGGTTCGCGGCTCCGTTCCCGGTCCGGAGGGCGGATGGGTGCGGGTCACCGACGCCGTGAAGCACAAGCTGCCGAAGGAGGCTCCGCTTCCTGCGGGTCTCAAGCAGGCCGCAGCCTGAACCGGGGAACGAACATGAAAGTCGCGGTGAAAACTCTCGACAATACCGCCGCCGGCGAGATCGACCTCGCCGACGGCGTGTTCGGTCTGCCTTCCCGGCCCGATCTTCTGGCGCGCGTCGTGCGTTGGCAGTTGGCGCGCCGCCAGCAGGGAACGCATGATACCAAGGAGATCGGCGAGGTCTCCGGTGGCGGCGCGAAGCCGCGCCCGCAGAAGGGCTCGGGCCGGTCTCGTCACGGGTCGACCCGTAGTCCGCAATGGCGCAAGGGGGCCGTGATCTTTGGTCCGACGCCGCGCAGCCATGCCTTCGATCTGCCCAAGAAGGTGCGGTCGCTTGGTTTGCGGACGGCGCTGTCCTCGAAGCTGTCGGAAGGCAAGCTCCTCGTGATCGACAGCGCCGCCCTCGGCGCGGCCAAGACGAAGGAGGCCGCAAGCCGTCTCAAGGCTCTCGGACTGGCTTCGGCGCTGATCATCGACGGCGAGGCGGTCGACACGAATTTCGCTCGCGCGGCGCGTAACCTGCCCGGCATCGACGTGCTGCCGCAGCAGGGCGCCAATGTCTACGACATCCTTCGCCGCGACGTCCTGGTTCTGACCCGGGCTGCGGTCGAGAAGCTGGAGGCGCGCCTGAAATGAGCACGAGCAAGAACAAGCCGCTGCCGAAGGAAAAGCTCTATCGCATCCTTCTGGCGCCGCACATCACCGAGAAGGCGACAGCCGGCTCGGAGAACAACCAGGTCAGCTTCAAGGTGGCCCTCGATGCCACCAAGCCGCAGATCAAGGCCGCGGTCGAGCAGCTTTTCAGCGTCAAGGTACGGGCGGTCAACACCGTGCTGGTGAAGGGCAAGACCAAGCGCTTCAAGGGCATCGAGTCGCGGCGCTCGGACTGGAAGAAGGCCATCGTGACCCTGGTCGAGGGTTCCACGATCGACGTCACGGCCGGCATCTGACGGAGGCGAGGCAGCAATGGCACTGAAGACATTCAAGCCCGTCACGCCCAGCTCGCGCGAGCTGGTGCTGGTCGACCGGTCCGAGCTCTGGAAGGGGCGACCGGTGAAGTCGCTGGTGGCCGGAAAGTCGTCGGCCGGCGGCCGCAACGCCCATGGGCATGTGACCGTCCGGCACAAGGGCGGCGGGCACAAGAAGCTTTATCGCCTGGTCGACTTCAAGCGGCGCAAGTTCGATGTCGAGGGCGTTGTCGAGCGTCTTGAATACGATCCGAACCGTACCGCGTGGCTGGCGCTCGTGAAGTATTCCGACGGCGAGGCCGCCTATATCCTTGCGCCGCAGCGCCTTGCCAAGGGCGACAAGGTGGTCGCGGGCGAGCGGGCTGACATCAAGCCGGGGAATGCGTTGCCGATCCGGAACATTCCAGTCGGGACCATCATCCACAATGTCGAGCTGCAGCCCGGCAAGGGCGGCCAGCTGGCGCGCTCGGCCGGTACCTACGTTCAATTGGTGGGCAAGGACCAGGGCTTCGCGCTGCTGCGGCTGTCGTCGGGAGAGACCCGCCGGGTGATGGCCGACTGTCTCGCATCGATCGGTGCCGTCTCCAATCCCGATCATGCGAACCAGAATCTCGGGAAGGCCGGCCGTACGCGCTGGAAGGGCATCCGTCCGACCGTCCGCGGCATCGCCATGAACCCGGTCGATCATCCGCATGGCGGCGGCGAAGGCCGCACCAAGGGTGGGCGCCACCCGGTGAGCCCCTGGGGCACACCGACCAAGGGTTACAAGACACGCAAGAACAAACGGACTGATCATTTGATCGTCCGCCGCCGCAACGCGAAGTGAGGGGACCACGATGGGTCGCTCGGTATGGAAGGGTCCGTTCGTCGACGGATACCTGCTCAAGAAGGCGGAAAAGGTCCGCGCCGGTGGTCGCAACGAGATCATCAAGATCTGGTCGCGTCGGTCCACGATCGTGCCCCAGTTCATCGGCTTGACCTTCGGCGTCTACAACGGCCACAAGTTCCTGCCGGTTCTCGTCAACGAGAACATGGTCGGCCACAAGTTCGGCGAGTTCTCGCCGACCCGCAGCTTCCACGGCCATACGGCCGTCGGCGGCGGCGACAAGACCGCTAGGAAGGGTTGACCATGGGCAAGCAGGCTCGCCCCCGGACGCTTCCGGAGAACGAAGTTCGCGCCATCGGGCGGACCATCCGGACCAGCCCGCGCAAGCTGAACCTTGTCGCCGAGATGATCCGCGGGAAGAAGGCCTCGACCGCGCTCGCCGAACTGGCATTCTCGAAGCGGCGTATCGCGCAGACGGTCAAGAAGGTGCTGCAGGCGGCGATCGCGAACGCCGAGAACAACCACCAGCTCGATGTCGACCGGCTGGTCGTGGCCGAGGCGCATGTCGGAAAGTCGCTGACGATGCGCCGGTTCCATCCGCGTGGCCGCGGTCGTTCCGCGCCGGTCGTGAAGTCCTTCAGTCATATCACGGTGGTCGTCCGCGAGACCGCCGAAGCGTCCGCCAAGGAGTCTGCCTGATGGGTCAGAAAATCAATCCCCATGGCTTGCGCCTGGGCATCAACCGGACCTGGGACTCACGCTGGTACGCCGACAAGGACTACGCCAAGCTTCTCCACGACGATCTGGCGCTCAAGAAGTACCTGACCGAGAGGCTGGCGCAGGCCGGCATCGCGCGGGTTGTGATCGAGCGGCCGGCGAAGAA
>JBIKLI010000394.1:0-3875 GCA_044359885.1 Alphaproteobacteria bacterium
GCCGGTGCCGCCTATCAGTTCGCCTGGGGCACGTTCTGCGACTGGTATCTCGAATTCGCCAAGCCGCTTTTGGCCGGCGACGACGCGGCGGCGAAGGCCGAGACGCGCGCCGTCGCCGCCTTCGTCCTGCGCGGCCTGCTGCAGGCGCTGCATCCGATGATGCCGTTCGTGACCGAGGAGTTGTGGGACAAGCTGGACCACGGCGCCGGCGGCATGCTGATCCTCTCGCCCTGGCCCGACCCGGCGACCCTGCCGCGCGACGACGACGCCAAGGCGGAACTCGACTGGATCGTGCGTGCGATCACCGAACTGCGCGTGCTGCGGTCGGAGATGAATGTTCCGGCCGCTGCCAGGCTGACACTTGTCGTCCGGGATGCGACCCCGGCGGCGTCGGCGGCACTGCGCGGCCATTTGGGGCCGCTCGCGACGCTGGCACGGCTCGAGCGCGTCGAATTCGACACGCCGCCGGCGCCGGGCTCGGCGCAGATCGTGCTGCCTGGCGCGACCCTGTCGGTGCAGCTCGCCGGCGTCATCGATCCAGCCGCAGAGATCCTTCGTCTCGGCCGCGAGATCGAGCGCCAGCGCGCCGCCATCGAGAAGATCGACCGCAAGCTCGCGAACGCGGATTTTCTGGCGAAGGCCGACCCGGTCGTCGTCGAAGAACAGCGTGATCGGCGCGACGAGGCGGCCGGGGCGCTGTCGCGGCTGGAGGCGGCGGCAGCCCGGCTGCGGGCCCTGTAGCTGGAGAGCCCCAGGGCTCGGGGCCGAAGGCGGGCGAACGCCCCGCCGGGAGGCGCGCGAGCGCTGCTCACCGGCGGGGCTCCCCCTCCCGGCATGCGCCTTGCGGCGCAAGCCTGGGTCCCCCTGGGGGATTCGCTGCGCGATCCGGCAAGATGACCGTCGCGCGTCGATGGATGTTAGCCGACTGATGTCCGCGCACAATCCCGCCCGACCCAGGATAACGCGCGGCTGTCATCCGCTCAGCGCATGGCCCGGATTACACCGAATTCATTCGCGTGCCATCCCGGCGATAGCCTGTCTCGGCGAGTCTGAGCTTCAGCGGCGGGTTGGGCCGCCGCCGGAATGGAGATCGATCGTCATGCTGCTTCGCAAACTCGCCGTGATTCCCGCCGCCCTGGTCGCCTTTGCGCTGATCGTCGCGGCGCCGGCCGCGTCCTTCGCCCAGTCGGCGCCGGCCAAGCCGGCCGCGACCAAGAAGGCGCCGGCCGAAAAGAAGTCGAAGAAGAAGGCGCCGGCCAAGAAGAAGGCCGCCGACGCCGGCCAGCTTCGCGCCGTCGGCTGATCGCACCCGCGTCCCCGCGACGCGGCAAGCCGGACCAACAGGGGCCCGCGGCGTTCGCGCCGCGGGCCTGCTTTCTTTCCGGGCGGCGCGCTACCGGTTCCCGGCCGCACCGGGACGGATCGCCACGACCGTGCCCACGGCCAGAGCGAACCCGGCGACGATGACGGCGTAGACCAGCCAGGCGGCCTGATGGTCGACCAGCCAGCCGAACAGAGCGGGGGCGAGCGTGCCGCCCAGGTCGAGCCCGGAATAGACGAACCCGTAGACCCGGCCGGCGGAACCTGGCGGCGTCGCCTGCCTGACGATCGAGTCGCGCGAGGGGCCGGTCGCGCCGAGGCAAAATCCGGCAAGGAACATCAGGACCGGCAGCCCCTGCGCCGCCGGCACCGGCTCGGCGACCGCGACCGCCACGAATGCCGCCGCGAGGGCGAGGCCGATCGCCGCGACCCGGTCATGGCGTTCGGTGCGGTCGGTGACGATCGCGCCGAACACGACGCCGACCGAGGCGCCGACCAGGAACAGCGTCAGGCTGCTGGCCGCCGCCGTGTCGCCCAGTCCGAACATCGCCATCGTCGCCGGCACGGAAAAGGATTGCAGGCCGACCTGGGCGACCGAAATGAGAACGAAATAGGCGAAGCACAGCAGAACGGGCCGCGAGGTCAGCGGCGAGTGCGTGCCCGGCTGGGACGTCCTGCGCGTGGCGGCCGCCGCCGGCGTCTCGATCCAGGCTCGTCCGGCATGCAGCAGCGCCGCGGCGATCAGGCCGGCCGCGCCGAGGATCGCCACCGCCTCGCGCCAGCCGATCAGCTTGGACAGGCCGACCGCCGCGATCGGCGCCAGCACCCAGCCGATGTTTCCTGCCAGTCCGTGCGCGCCATAGGCGCGCCCCAGCCGCGAGGGGGCGACGCGGGCGTTGAGGACCGCGAAATCGGCGGGATGGAACACGGCGTTTCCGAGCCCGGCAAGCGCGGCCAGCGGCAGCAGCGCCCAGTACCCGGGGACCAGCGCCACGCCGAAGATTGCGCCGCCGAGCAGGGCCATGCCGGCGACGAGCACCCGCCGCGCGCCGAAACGGTCGACCGCATGACCGGCCGCGAACTGCGCCACGCCGGAAACGCCGAAGAAGACGCCCATCATGGCGCCCAGCTCGGCATAGCCGACCCCAAGGTCGTCCTTCATCACGGGAAAGAGCGGCGGCAGGACGAGCTGGAAGAAATGGCTGAGACCATGCGCGGCGGAGATCGTGCCGATCGCACGCAGGTCGGACTGCACAGGCGTCGCGGAAGCGGTCATGATGCGCAAGGCTACCAGCGCCTGACGGGAGCGGCCAGGATGTCGGGGCCGTCCCGGCTTCGGGCGCGCGGTGGGGGAGAGTTCGCAGCATGGCACGGATCGCGGTCGCCACGTTCCAGCACGAGACCAATACCTTCGCGCCGTCGCCCGCGACGATGGCCGCGTTCGAGGCCGGGGGCGGCTGGCCCGGCTACTGCGTAGGCGAAGCGCTGCTGGAGCGGGTCGCCGGCACGAACATCCCCATCGCCGGCTTCGTGGACGCGATACGCGCGGCGGGCCACGAGCCGGTGCCGCTGGTCTTCGCCAACGCGACGCCGTCGGCGCATGTCGACGCGGATGCCTTCGAAAGGATCCTGCGCGACATGACGGCGCGGCTCGCGGCGGCCGGCCCGGTCGATGCGCTCTATCTTGATCTGCACGGCGCGATGGTGACCACCGCGCATGACGACGGCGAGGGCGAGTGCCTTGCCCGGATGCGCGCGGCGGTCGGTCCACGCGTGCCGATCGTGGCCAGCCTGGACCTGCACGCCAACCTCAGCGACGCGATGATTGGCATCGCGGATGCGATGATCGCCTTCCGCACCTACCCGCATGTCGACATGGCCGAAACCGGCGCGCGCGCGGCCGGGCTGCTGCAGGCGATCCTGGCGCATGGCGCGCGCCCGGCGCGGCATGTCCGGCGGCTCGATTTCCTGATCCCGCTGACCGCGCAATGCACGCTGGTCGAACCGGCTGCCGGCATCCAGCGGGCGCTGGCCGCGGCCGAAGTCGAAGCCGGCGCATGGTTGTCCTTCGCCACCGGGTTCCCGGCCGCCGACGTCGTCTGCTGCGCGCCCGCGCTGTTCGGCTACGGTTTCGATCGCGCCGCCCTTGCCCGGGCGGTCGACGGCCTTGCCGAGCGCGTGGCCGCCGCCGAGGCGGAGTTCCGGACCGAGTTCCTGTCGCCGCGCGAGGCCGTCGCCACGGCCATCGCCCTGGCGCGCGACGCGCGCGGACCGATCGTCCTCGCCGATACCCAGGACAATCCCGGTGCCGGCGCCAATGGCGACACGACCGGTCTGCTCGCGGAACTCGTCGCCCAGGACGCTCCCGATGCGTTGCTTGGCCTGCTGATCGATGCGCCGTCCGCGGCGCAGGCCCATGATCTGGGCGTGGGCGCCAGCGCCCGCTTCTCGCTCGGCGCCAGATCGGGGCTGCCAGGCCATGTGCCGTTCGCCGGCGAGTTCGCCGTCGAGGCCTTGTCCGACGGCGTCTTCGTCTGCACCGGGCCGTTCTACGG
>JBIKLI010000395.1:0-3870 GCA_044359885.1 Alphaproteobacteria bacterium
CATACGCGTCGAGGACGTCCTTCACCATCTCCTGCGCGACCCGGCCCATGCGCGGCAACGTCGCCGCCACCGAGACCGGCGACATCTGCGACAGCGCGACCGAGCGCTTGGCGACGTTCTTCGCGTAGTCGGCCATCCGTTCGAGGTCGGAGGCGATGCGCAGGCTGCCGACCACCAGCCGCAGATCGGCGGCCATCGGCTGGCGCAGCGCGAGCAGGGTCACGACCTGCTCGTCGACCTGCCGCTCGAGGGCGTCGACCCGGGCGTCGCCCTCCACGGTGGCCAGCGCCAGGTCGGGATCGCGCCGCGTCAGCGCCTGCATGGCGGCGGCGATCTGCGATTCGACCACGCCACCCATGCGCACCAGCGTGTCGTTCAGCCTGCGCAGCTGCTCGTCGTAGGACTTCACGATATGGGAAGCCATCGCCGCTCCTTCCTGCCCTGCCGGGTCTTCAGCCGTATCGGCCGGTGATGTAGCCCTGGGTCCGCTCGTCCCGGGGGTTGGTGAAGATGCTGGAGGTCGCGGATTCCTCGACCAGGCTCCCCAGGTGGAAGAAGGCCGTGCGCTGCGAGACGCGCGCAGCCTGCTGCATGTTGTGGGTGACGATCACGATCGTGAAGTCGGCCCGCAGCTCGTCGATCAGCGTCTCGACATGCGCGGTCGCGATCGGATCGAGCGCCGAGCAGGGCTCGTCCATGAGGATGACCTCGGGGCTGACCGCGATCGCTCGCGCGATGCACAGGCGCTGCTGCTGTCCTCCCGAAAGCCCGGTTCCCGCGTCGTTCAGCCGGTCCTTGACCTCGTCCCACAGCGCCGCACCGCGCAGCGAACGCTCGACGATCTCGTCGAACTCCGCCTTCGACTGCGCAAGACCGTGGATGCGCGGACCGTAGGCGATGTTCTCGTAGATCGATTTCGGGAACGGATTCGGCTTCTGGAACACCATGCCCACCCGCGCCCGCAGCTGGACGACGTCGATCTTCGGGTCGTAGATGTCCTGCCCGCCAAGCAGGATCGTCCCGGCGACGCGCGCCGAGGCGACGGTGTCGTTCATCCGGTTGAGGCAGCGCAGGAAAGTCGACTTGCCGCAGCCGGAGGGGCCGATGAAGGCGGTGACCTGGCGCTCGCGGATGTCGATGCCCACGTTCTTCAGCGCGTGCTTGCCGCCGTAATGGACGTTGACGTCCCGGCAGGAGATCTTGACGGGAAACGCCTGCGTGCCGTCTTCGGCCGCGACTGGCGCGGCGCCGCCCGCATGGGTGGGCTTCATGTCCATGTCGATCACCACCGCCGTTCGAAACGCCTGCGCAGCCAGATGGCGAGCGCGTTCATGACCAGCATGAAGACCAGCAGCACCATGATCGCCGCCGATGTCTTCTCGATGAAGCCGCGCTCTGGATTGTCGGCCCACATGTAGATCTGGACGGGCAGGACGGTGGCCGCGTCGAGCGCGCCGCCCGGAACGTCGGTGATGAAGGCCACCATCCCGATCATCAGCAGCGGCGCGGTCTCGCCGAGCGCGACCGCCATCGTGATGATCGTTCCCGTGAGGATCCCGGGCATCGCCAGCGGCAGCACGTGGTGGAAGATCATCTGCATCTTCGACGCGCCGATGCCCAGCGCCGCCTCGCGGATCGAAGGCGGCACCGCCTTGAGCGCGGCCCGCGCGGCGATGATGACCGTCGGCAGCCCCATCAGCGCCATCACGAAGCCGCCGACCAGGGGCGTCGAGCGCGGCATGCCGAAGAAGCCGATGAACACCGAGAGCCCGAGAAGCCCGAACACCACAGACGGGACTGCGGCGAGATTGTTGATGTTGACCTCGACGATCTCGGTCAAGCGGTTCTTGGGCGCGTATTCCTCAAGATAGATCGCGGCCATGATCCCGAGCGGAAAGACCAGGGCGAAACAGATCGCGAGGGTGAACAGCGAGCCCATCACCCCGCCCAGCACGCCGACCATTTCCGGATCCCGGCTGTCGGCGCCGGTCAGGAAGCGCGGATGGAAGAGCTTGGCGATCTCCCCCGATCGCGAGAGAGCGCCCAGCCATTCGACCTGTCGCGCCGCGAGGCGACCGCCGCTGGTCTCGTCGGCCCCGACATGGCCCTTGACGTACATGTCGACATCCGAGTGCGCCAGCAGCCAGACCTTGCGGCGCTTGCCGAGCAGGCCCGGATCGGCGACGACCATGTCGCGGAGCTGGACCTCCGCGCCCGACCCGAACAGCCCCTCGAGCAGGCGCTGGCCCTCGCGGTCCTGCACATCGGACCATTTGCGGTCGACGGCGTCGAACAGCACCGCGCGATAGTCGCCGCCCATCAGACGTCGCCGGTCGATGGTTCCCGGCGGTGCGATGTTGGAAGGCGAGAACTCCACCTCGAGCTCGATATGGGTCTGCTGGAAGGCGGTATAGCCCTGGCTGACGATCGACCACAGCAGGATCGCCAGCGACAGCATCGCCGTCGCGAGCGCGGCCATGCCGAAGGCCTTGAACCGCGCCTCCGCGGCGTAGCGCCGCCTGAGGCGCCGCGCCGCCGCCTCCCCGACATGGCGGCCGGGCGCGGGACGGAGGACTGCGGTCGGGTGGGTCAGGTCACTCATATTGCTCCCGGTACCGCTGGACGACCTTGATGGCGACCAGGTTGAGCGACAGCGTCGCGACGAACAGCACGAAGCCGAGCGCGAAGGCCGCGAGCGTCTTGGGGCTGTCGAACTCCGCCTCGCCGGTGAGGAGCGCCGAGATGTAGACGGTCACGGTCGTGACCGACTCGAACGGATTGAGCGTCGTGTTGGCCGCAAGGCCGGCGGCCATGACCACGATCATCGTCTCGCCCAGAGCCTTGGAAAACGCGAGCACCACCGACGCCATGATCCCGGGCAGGGCAGCGGGCAGAAGCACGCGGATCGTCGTCTCCGACTTGGTGGCCCCCAGCGCGTAGGATCCGTCGCGCATCGTCTGCGGCACGGCGTTGATCACGTCGTCCGACAGCGAAGAGATGAAGGGGATCAGCATCATCCCCATGACGATCCCGGCGGCGAGCGCGCTCTGCGCGGCGATCTCCAGCCCGACCAGCGCCCCCAGGTCGCGGATCGCCGGGGCCACGGTCAGCGCGGCGAAGAACCCGAACACGACCGTGGGGATGCCCGCCAGGATCTCCAGCGCCGGCTTTCCCCAGCTGCGTACCGAGGGCGGGGCGTATTCGGTCATGTAGATCGCGGTCATCAGGCCGACCGGCACCGCGGTCAGCATGGCGATCGTGGCGATCAGCATCGTGCCGACGAAGAGCGGTACGGCGCCGAAGGAGCCCGACGCACCGACCTGATCGGGGCGGATCGCCAGCATCGGCGACCAGGCGGTGCCGAAGAGGAACTCCACCGGCGACACCCGGACAAAGAAGGCAGCCGTCTCGAACACCAGCGACATCACGATGCCGATGGTGGTCATCACCGCGATGACGGACGCGACCATGAAGAAGAACTTCAGCGCCGCCTCGACCGCGTTGCGCGCGCGCATGTCCGGCGAGATCTGCCTGCGGGCATAAGCGATCCCCGCGATCGCCGCGACCAGGGCGACGACCCACAGCGCGGCATGGGCGACCAGGGACAGCCATCTGTAGTGTTCGACGGCGACAAGGATGTCGCGGGAGGCCTCGCTGGCGGCCTTGACCCCGGCCGCGACGTTGCGAACCTCGGACAGCACCAGCCCGACATTCCCCTCGCGCATCTCTTCGGAGAGGCTGCGAGACACCAGCAACTCGACGATCGGTCCCTCGAGGGCGATCCAGGCGACGTAGATCAGTCCGGACGGGACGCCGCACCACAGCAGCACGAACCAGCCATGGAAGGACGGCAACGAATGGAGAGGCCGC
>JBIKLI010000396.1:0-3868 GCA_044359885.1 Alphaproteobacteria bacterium
TCGATTTCCACGGCAAGCCGGCTTCGGTGGCGCTCGCGGTGCAGTGCATCGAGGCGCTGGCGCCCTACCGTCCGATGTTCGCGGAGGAACCGGTGCAGCCCGGGGACGCCAACGCGATGCGCATGGTCTCCGATCGCACGCGCGTGCCGATCGCCACCGGCGAGCGGCTGATCGACCGTCGCGACTTCGAGGAGCTGTGCATGCAGCGCGCGGTCGCGATCGTGCAGCCCGATCTGTGCCATTGCGGCGGCATCTGGGAGGGGCGGAAGATCGCGGCGATGGCCGAGACCGCGATGATGGGCGTGGCGCCGCACAACCCGCTCGGGCCCATCGCCGGCGTGTCGGCGCTGCATTTCGACGTCGCGACGCCCAATTTCGTGATCCAGGAGGAGATGGTCGGGGCCGTCCCCTGGTACGGCGAGGTCGTGCAGGGCCCGATCCGGATGGTCGATGGCTGCTGGCAGCTGCCGCAGGCGCCGGGGCTTGGCATCGAGGTCGACGAGCGCGTCGCCGCGAAGCATCCTTTCAGGCAGGAGCCCTTCGCCTCGCGCGACGCCGTCCTGCCCGACGGCACCGTCGTCGACTGGTGAGCGTCCCGATGCCGGCGCTCGCCCGCCGCGCCTGGGTCCCCGCGCCGTGCGAGGATCTGGTGCAGTCGATCGCCGCCGAGACCGCCGGGCGCGACGCGGCCGCGACCGCGGCGGAGATCGACCGGCTGATCGCCGACAACCGGCGCATCCACGAACGCGACTGCGTCAATCTCAATCCCGCCACCAACACCATGAACCCGCGCGCGGAGGCGGCGCTGGGCGCAGGCCTCGGCCAGCGCCCGTCGCTGGGCTATCCGGGCGACAAGTACGAGATGGGTCTGGAGGCGATCGAGCGGATCGAGGCGATCTGCGCCGAACTCGCCGCGGAGGCCTTCGCCGCGCGCCATGCCGAGATCCGCGTCGGTTCGGGCGCGCTCGCCAATCTCTACGTCTTCATGGCGACGCTGAAGCCGGGCGATCGCATGATCGCGCCGCCGCCCGCCATCGGCGGCCATGTCACGCATCACCCGGCCGGTGCCGCGGGGCTCTACGGCGTCGAGATCCATCACGCGCCGGTCGATGCGGCGGGCTACACGGTCGACGTGGCGGCGCTGCGGGCACAGGCGCTGCGACTGCGGCCGAAGCTGATCACGATCGGCGGGAGCCTCAATCTCTTCGCCCATCCCGTGCGCGAGCTGCGCGCCGTCGCCGACGAGGTCGGCGCCACGCTGCTCTTCGACGCCGCGCATCTCTCCGGCATGATCGCCGGCGGCGGTTGGCCGCAGCCGCTCGCCGAAGGCGCCCATGTCGTGACCATGAGCACCTACAAGAGCCTGGGCGGACCCCCCGCCGGCCTGATCGTCACCAGCGACGACGCGCTGGCGGAGCGGCTGGACGCGATCGCCTATCCCGGCCTGACCGCGAATTTCGACGCCGGCAAGAGCGCGTCGCTCGCCATCACCCTGCTCGACTGGAAGCGTCACGGCCGCGACTACGCCGCGGCGATGGCGGCGACGGCGCGGGCGCTGGCGCGCGAACTCGCCGCCCGCGGCCTGCCGGTCTTCGCCGCCGCGCGCGGCGGGACGGAGTCGCATCAGTTCGCGATCGAGGCCGCGCGTTTCGGCGGCGGTCAGGCGGCGTCGAAGCGCCTGCGTCGCGCCAACATCCTGGCCTGCGGCATCGGCCTGCCGGTGGCGCCGGTCGCGGGCGACGTCAACGGCCTGCGCCTCGGCACGCCCGAGATCGCGCGCTGGGGCATGGGCGAGGCGGACATGCCCGAACTCGCCGCGCTGATCGCCCGCGCGCTCGCCGGCAACGAGGCGCCCGAGGCGGTGGCGCCCGAGGTCACCGCGTTTCGAGCGCGTTTCGGCCGGCTGCGCTTCGTCGACTGAGCCGGCCGCCGCCTCAGCCGCCCAGAGCCGCGCGCAGGACGCGCGCCAGCTGGGGACGGCCGTCGACGAAGGGCAGCGGCCGGCAGGCGGACTGGGTCGCGAGACCGAGCCGCGCCATGCGGGTGGCGGCGAAGATCCCGACGCCCAGCCGCGCCGAGACGGTGCCGGCCAGCTTGTGGCCGAGGCTGCCCAGCATGTCGGCCGACAATTCGCCCAGGATGTCGGCGCCGGCGACGCCGGCCGACTGGATCAGCACGCGGCGCAGCAGCCCCAGCGCCGCGAGGCCGCCGGGACGGAAGCCGTAGATGGCCGCGATCTCGCGGATCATGCGCAGGGCGCGGGCGAAGACGATCGCGGCGTCCAGCAGCGCGATGGGGCTGGCGGCGGTGCCGAGCGCCGCGTCGCGCGCCGCGCGGGCGATCGCGGCGACGGCGGCGCGGTCGAGATCGGTCATCACCTCGCGTTCGAACAGCCCGAGCGCGTCGCGCGCGGCGTATCCGTCCACCGCCATCGCCTGGAACCGCGCCAGCCCGGGCACGGCGCCGGGGGCATCGGCCATCTGGCGGGCGATCGCCGTGAACCATGCCTCCGCCGCACCGGCCTCGTCGGCCGCCAGAAGCCGTGCCGCCTCGTCCTGCAGCGCCTCGACCCGCGCGATGCGCCGGAACTCCCGCAGCTCCAACCGGCCCCAGAGCAGCGCGGCGACGAGCGTGGCGCCCAGCGACGCCCCCGCGACCCAGCCCAGCCCCGGCGCGAGCGCGGCGGCGGCAGCGACGAACTGGCCGGCCTGCACCGCGCCGAACAGCGCCAGCAGGCCCAGGGCGAGCCAGCCCAGGCGTCGGCGCCACGGATTGGGCCGCAGCACCGGCGGGCCGGGTTCGCCCCCGGGCTCGCTCGCGGCCGCAGGCGGCGGCGCGGCGCGCGGCGTGCGCGCGACAAATTCGGCTGGATCGTAGAAGCCCGGAACGATGGCCGGGTCCTTGCGCTCGGTCATCGCAGCCGGTCGCCGACCAGATGGTCCAGCGCCTTGTCGAGATTGATGCCCGGAAAGGGCCGTTCGCGATGTCCCGAAAGATCGGGCGGCGCGAAATCGGCATAGACGAACCCGCCCTCCGGCCAGTCGCCGGCGGCGGGCGCACGCGGCGGGACGTCGCTCGGCACCAGCAGCCGCAGCGTGCCGCCCGGCGCGCGCAGCACGCCGCGCAGCGCCGCGCGCTGCGCGCCGTCGCGCCGGATCCAGCCGTCCTCGGTGGCGCGGATGGCGGCCAGCACGTCGAAGCGCAGGCGGTCGCCGGCGATCGCCCGCGCCCAGACGGTGCCGGCGAAGCATTCCGCGACCAGCGCGCGGGCGTTGAGATACTGGCTGGTCGCGACATGGTCGATCTTGGTCGCCGCCACCAGGACGCGGTCGATGCGCGTACGCAGCAGATCGAGGCCGGGGATGCGCCGATAGCGGAACGCGCCGAGTGCCGCGACCAGCGCCGCCCCCGCATCGGCGAAGGCGGCGGGGCCGCGTGCGAGTGCGCCGATCACGTCGAACAGGACGATCTGCCGGTCGAGCCCGGCGATCTGGCCGCGATGGAACGGGACCACGACCTGGTCGAGATACGCGCCATGGCGTGCGGCCATCGCGCGGTGGAGACTGCCGCCGGCCATGTCGGCCGGCAGCGGCACCGGTGGTGGCGGTCCATCGCCGTCCAGCGGCGGCACCAGCAGACGGCCCGGCTGCAGGAAACGCAAGCCCGCTTCGCCGAGCCGCGCCAGCAGCGCGCCGTAGGCCGCGGCGACGCGGCCGGCCGCGGCCGGATCCTGCGCGGCGGCGCGCGTCTCGGCGAGCCAGGCATCGACGGCCGCGCCCTGGCCCTGGAGACGCGCCAGCGCCGCGGCGCTCCAGTCGTCGTAGCCGGTGCCGAGCATGTCGAGGTCGAGCAGCCATTCCCCGGGATA
>JBIKLI010000397.1:0-3867 GCA_044359885.1 Alphaproteobacteria bacterium
CTGACATTCATGCGATGGCTCGACCAGGGATAGTCGTGGGGATCGCGTACCATCGCGGCGCGCACGGGGTTGAGTTCGATGTAGCGATAGCAGGCCAGCATGTAGGCCTCGCTCTCGACCAGGCAGGAGCGGAAGCGGCCCTCCCACAGCGTGCCGCTGCGGCGATACGCGCGGTTGATGGCCTGGACATAGCGCTGGTTGAGCTGGCGCATCAGGCGCGACAGCGCGTCCGCACGCGAAGGCGTGACAAGAAGATGCACATGGTTGGTCATCAGCACATAGGCGTGCACGGCGCAGCCCAGCGCTGGCGCGAGCTCGGTGAGCAGCGCGAGGTAATGCAGACGGTCGTCGTCGCAGAAAAAGCAGGCGCTGCGATCGATGCCGCGCTGGACGAGATGTGTGCTGACGCCGGCGAGCGCCAGCCTGGCTTGCCTGGGCATGGGGCTGCCGGATCCTGCGCCAATGGCGGCGGCGGGCAAGGACGCAGACTGGGCAAGCCAAACAACCCGGGACGGGGCCCGGATTACCCCCTAATCCGGGCTCCGTCCCGGGTTTTCACAGCACCGGCACGTCCTTTCATCCGCGCGCGCTCGGACCTGGAGATGTTCGCGGCGGGCGTGCGCCCATGGCCCCTGCGTTTTTCCGGGCTGCAGAAGCCCGAGCCATGCCGGATTTCCGGATATCTGCGACGGGGCTTGTCGTTGCCGGACGGCCTGATATAGGGACCATGTGGTGCCGCGGCGGTTCCGCGCGCGACCGATGGAACGGAGATCAGGCGATGACGCTGGCGCGCGAGTTGCTGGAGATCTTCGCCGGCCGGGCGACACGTCGCTACGGCCTTGCCGACATCAACCAGCTGCAGCACGCGCTGCAATCCGCGGCGCTGGCCGAGCGCCAGGGCGAGGATGCGGCGCTGATCGCGGCGGCGCTGCTGCACGACGTCGGCCACATGATCCACGACCAGGGCGAGGATCCCGCCGCGCTCGGCATCGACGACCGGCACGAGCAGGGCGGTGCGGCGTGGCTTGCGGAACGCTTCGGACCCGAGGTGAGCGAGCCGGTGCGGCTGCATGTCGCCGCCAAGCGCTACCTGGTGTCGACCGAGCCCGACTACGCGGCGCGGCTGTCGGCCGACTCGGTGCGTTCGCTCGAATTGCAGGGTGGGTTCATGGATGCGGCCGCGCAGGCGGCGTTCCGGGCCGAGCCCCATGCCGAGGCCGCGCTGCGGCTGCGCCGGATCGACGAGGCGGCCAAGGACCCGCATGCCAGCACGCCGTCCTTCGAGTATTTCCTGGCGCGCTACGTCGCGCCGCTCGGGGCGCGCAGATCCGGCGCGGCCGTCAGATCCGCAGCAGCGCCCTGACCCAGCGCGTGCGCGGGTCTTCGTCGTTGCGGCGGTGCCACTGGACCGACACCGGATAGCTGCGGATCTTCAGCGGCGGGCGCGCGGTGACCAGGCCGAAGCCGCCCGCGAAACCGCGTGCGATCCGCGCGGGCAGCGTCACCAGCGCGTCCGATGCCGCCACGGCGGCGAGGCCGGGCAGGAACGCGGGTAGCACGAGCACGATCCGCCGGTTCCGGCCCAGCGCCGCCAATCGATCGTCGACCACGCCGCGCAGGTCGCCGGCCGGCGAGATCAGCACGTGATCGGCCGCGCAAGAGGCGGCGAGGCTGATCCGCGGCGCTCTGGGCAGCGCCGCCGGGCGTCCGGCATCCCGGATCCGACGCCGTGGCCGCGCTGACGGCGGAGACCGCCGCCGCCGCCCTGCCGGCCGCCGCGGCGGCGCAGTCGGAGGTCGTCCTTCTGGCGCTGCCCTGGAACGTCGCCGAGGGCGCGGTGAAGGCCTCGGGCGATCTCGCCGGCAAGACGGTCGTCGACTGCATGAACCCGCTGGGCATGGAGAACGGCGCGCTCGGCCTGACAATCGGGCACCGCACCAGCGGCGGCGAGATCGTGGCCGGATGGCTGCCGCGCGCGCATGTGGTCAAGTCGCTCAACCAGGTCGGCGCCGAGATGATGGCGCGCAACGACCATCTGCCGCACCGGCCGGTGATGTTCATGGCCGGGAACGGCGAGGCGGCGAAGGCGCAGGTCGCGGAACTGCTGACCGATCTGGGTTTCGCGCCGCACGACGCCGGCGACATCACCAGGTCGCGGCTGCTCGAACCCTTCGCGATGGTCTGGATCAACCAGGCGCGGTTCCGCGCAAAGGGCCTCGACTGGGCCTTCGCGGCGGTGAAGGGCTGAACCCGCGCGCGGCGCCGGCGAGCCCTCCGGTTCATCGGACCCTCAGCGCCCCGAAAGATTCACCCCATGTCCGCCGCCATCGGCGTCCACGCGAAGCAGGAGATCCGGATCATCGCCGGTCACGGGCTGACCCGTCGGGTTCCGGTGGGCCGAACTTGCGCATCCCTTCGGGACTTTCGGGGAAGCCGGCGACGAGGCCGACATCATCTCTCCCGGGGGGCGACGATCTGGTCGCCGGCGGGTTCTCGGATCCCGAGGCTGCGAGCGGCTATCCGGCGGATGACCTGATCGCGGTCGGCTCCGAGCCTTCGTGGCCCGGGGCTACGAGGCGGGCAAGATCGTGTCCGTCGTCTGCCATGGCAGCTGCAACCTGCGGAAGACGCGGCCGTCGACCGGCGATCTGCTGGCGAAGGGCCGGACCTGGACCGGTTTCGCCGACAGCGCGGAGGACTTCGCCAGGTCCTGGATCGGACGAAGGATCCAGCGCCTCGGGATCGAGGACGAGACGAAGCGGATCGAGGGGACGAATTTCGTCGTCGGCCCGATGTTCGGGGCCTTCGCTGTTCGCGACGGCAAGCTGATCACCGGCCAGCAGCGATATCCGGGCGCCGCGGCGGCCGGGCTGTTGGTCGGCGCCCTCGGTCGTCGATCGTGACGTCGC
Organism: Alphaproteobacteria bacterium; assembly: GCA_044359885.1. Taxonomy (GTDB): domain Bacteria; phylum Pseudomonadota; class Alphaproteobacteria; order CACIAM-22H2; family CACIAM-22H2; genus CAIOSQ01. Next base: position 2,910 of record JBIKLI010000397.1, read on the forward strand.
CGGCGCGGCACACGCTCCTGGCCCACCAGGCCGGCCGGACGGCCACGTGGTTCGAGCTGTTCGTCGATCTCGTCTTCGTGGTCGCGGTGGCATGGGTCGCGGGCCGGTTCGCCCCCGTTCAAGGCGCTGCCCCCATGGCCGGCCATCTGGCGGCCAGGTCTTCGACGGCTTTGCACGATCTGCGCCGCCAACCATGCGCTGCAGGGCTTGCTCTGGGCCGCGTCGCTCTGGGTGGCGGTCCCGCTGCGGACCGGGCTTCGGGCGCCGGTGCCGGACGTCGTCGCGGCCGCCGCGCCCGATGCGCCGCGTTTGCCTCAGCGCCAGAAGCCCAGATCCCTGACTTCGCCCTGGTCGCCGGTCATCACGGCGATCACGTGATCGGTGCTGACGAGCGCCTCGGGGGCCGTCAGGAAGCATTTGTTCGGGAAGAGATCGAGGATCCGGCGAAGGCGGTCGACCGGATAGTCGGGCTTGCGGATCTGCCAGACCTCGAAGATCCCGGCCTCGACCCGGGGCCAGACCTCTTCGGGAAGCCGCGTCGCGATCTTCTCGTCGAAACCCTGGGTGTCGGACTTGTAGAAGATCGGCTGGCCGTCGACGATCCAGCGGAAGGCTTCGCGCCGCGCATCGACGCAGCGGATGGTCCCGGTGCCATGCTCGGCCGGCATCGCGGCAGGGTTCAGCGAGTAGTTCCCGGAGTTGTCCGGATCCCGGAAATAGGGCGCTTCGCCGTCCATGTCGGACAGGGCCACCGCCTGGCAGTCGGTCTGCGGGAACGGGCTCAGATTGAACTGAAGCAGGTCGAAATTGGCCAGATCGGGCTCGTAGGCGAACACCCGGCGGCAGTTCGGCAGGCGCGCGCGGCACTGGCGCGAGAAGAGCCCGACATTGGCGCCGACATCGACCAGCGTGAACGCGGGCACGGCCGCCGTCACGCGCTGCACGAAGGCGAATTCCT
>JBIKLI010000086.1:0-13595 GCA_044359885.1 Alphaproteobacteria bacterium
GTCATCGAGGTCGCCGAGGTCGCCGCAGCGCCGGTGGCGGCACCGCTCGTCGCGAAGCCCGACCCGGTCTCGCCCTTGCTCGCCTCGGCCTCTGTCGATTCCGGCCGGACGGTGGCGCAGCGCCAATGCGCATCCTGCCATAGCTTCGACAAGGGGGGACGCAACGCCGTCGGCCCGAATCTCTGGAACGTGATCGGCGCGGCCAAGGGCCGGGTCGAGGGCTTCCGCTATTCCCAGGCGATGCAGGCATCGGGCAAGCAGGCGGGCGACGACGGCAAGTGGACCTTCGAGAACGTCAACGCCTTCCTGCTGAATCCCAAGGCCTACATGAACGGGACGCTCATGGCCTATGCCGGGCTGCGTTCGGCCCAGGATCGCGCCAATCTGATCGCCTATCTGCGCGGTCAGGCCGATTCCCCGGTGCCGATCCCCTGACCGTCGTCGGGGGCCGCGCGGTTTCGAAGGAAGCCGGCCGAACTCGGCAAATTATTTCGACGCATTTTAGGTTCTGTTAAGGGCCTGAGGCGAGGATCTCGGCAGCGTGCGGCGGAACGGTTTCCGTCGATCGAAAGCTGGAAGAGATCGAGATGACCTTCATCACTAGCGTCGCGCCCGTCATCCATGCGCCGCCCGCCGACCCGCTGGTCGACGGCGCCGAACGTCGCGCCTGTGCCCTTTCCCTTGCCTGGTGGCGCGGCCTCTGCGAGTCCGGCGGCAACCGCGCGCCGACCCGCGCGCAGATCGCCAATGCCTCGGCACCGTCGGTGTGGCCGCACTTCTTCTTCCTGCGTTGCATGCCCGGCGGTGGCGAAAACATGTTCGAAGGCGCCGGTCCGATCGTCTGCGATGCGCTGGGCTTCGATCCGCGTGGCTGGCGCGTCGCGGATGCGTGGCCGGCCGACGCGGTGGAGCGCGCCATCTTCCTGCAGCATACCGCCGCCGATCTCGTCATGCCGATCGAAGAGGCTGGCCGCATGCGGATCCAGGGCGAAGACCAGGCCTATCGCTGCATCCTGCTTCCGATCCTGGATTCGGACGATCGCGTTTCCCACCTGCTCGGCGCGCTCGCGTTCCAGAACGCCGGCGACTGAACGCGGCCCGTCCGCGGCCGCAGGGCCAGGCGCGGCGGGCCTGTGGACAGGGCGGCCTGGCCGCGCTAGTCCACTTTCCATGACCGACGATCTGCGGCCTTTCGCCGACCTCGCGCTGCGCCTCGCCGACGCCGCGCGGCCTATCGCTCTCCACCATTTCCGCAACGATCCGCACACCGAGACCAAGCAGGACGCCTCGCCGGTCACGATCGCCGACCGCGAGTCGGAGCGCGTGATGCGCGAGATCATCCGGGCCGCCTTTCCCGAGCACGGGATCATCGGCGAGGAATGGGGCAGCGACCGGCCCGGTGCCAGCCATGTCTGGGTCCTGGATCCGATCGACGGCACCAAGTCGTTCGTCACCGGCCGCCCGCTTTTCGGCGCCCTGATCGCGCTTTGCCGCGACGGCAAGCCGGTGGTGGGCATCATCGACTGTCCGGCGGCCGGCGACCGCTGGGTCGGCGTACAGGGCCTGCCGACCACCCACAACGGACGTTCCTGCCGCACCCGCGCCTGCACGCGCCTGGCAGATGCCGTGCTCTACGCGACCTCTCCCTACATGTTCGTCGGCCGCGACTGGGACGGGTTCGACCGCCTGCATGACGCGGTCAAGTTCCCGATCTTCGGCAACGACTGCCACGGCTACGGGCTGGTCGCCAGCGGCTGGGCCGATCTCGTCGTCGAGGCGCAGCTGAAGGTCTATGACTGGGCGGCGCTGGTTCCGGTCGCCGAGGGCGCGGGCGGCGTGATCACCGACTGGTCCGGCGCGCCGCTGGGACTGCACAACGACGGCCGGGTCGTCCTCGCCGGCGACCGGCGCATGCATCGCGCGGCGCTGGAGATTCTCAACGCCTGACCGGCACGACGTCGCCGCGGCCCCCTTGCCGCGGCGAGGGGCGCTCTCCACACTTGAGCTTCCCTCGTACCGGCGGTGCCCTCATGCGTGTCCTGGCCTCCTTCGCCGCTTGCCTCGCTGCCGGCCTTGCGCTGATGGCGGGCCCTGCTGCTGCCCAGCCGAAGCCGGTGCATGGCATCGCCATGCATGGAGATCTGAAATACGGGCCGGATTTCAAGCATTTCGACTATGCCGATCCGGCGGCTCCGAAGGGCGGGGAGGTGCGTTTCCATGCGATCGGCACCTTCGACAGCTTCAACGCCTGGATCCTGGGCGGCGTGCCGGCGGGGGTCGCCGGCGCCACCATCGATACCCTGATGGTCAGCTCCGCCGACGAGCCGTTTTCCAAGTACTGCCTGATCTGCGAGACGGTCGAGCTCCCCGACGACCGGTCCTGGATCGTCTTCAACCTGCGTCCCGAGGCGCGGTTCCATGACGGCTCGCCGATCACCGCCGAGGACGTGGTCTGGACGTTCGAGACCATCCGCACCAAAGGCCATCCGTTCTTCCGCTCCTATTATGGCGGCGTCCGGTCCGTCGAGGCGCTGGGACCGCGGCGGGTGCGGTTCTCCTTCGCCGACGCGACCAACCGCGAATTGCCGCTGATCGTGGGCGAACTGCCGGTCTTCTCGAAGGCTTGGTGGACGACCCGCGACTTCTCGCGACCGTCGCTGGAACCGCAGCTGGGTTCGGGACCGCAGCGCATCGACGCCTTCGAAGCCGGGCGGTTCGTCACGCTGCGCCGCGTGCCCGACTACTGGGGCCGCGATCTGCCGGTGCGTCGCGGCCACAACAATTTCGAGGTCTCGCGCTTCGACTGGTACCGCGACCCGACCGTCGCGCTGGAGGCCTTCAAGGCCGGGGAGTACGACATCCGCCAGGAGAATCAGGCGCTCGCCTGGGCGACGCGCTACGAGGGACCGGGCCTGGATCGCGGGCTCTACCGGAAGGAGGAGATCGCCGAGGAACGCACCAGCGGCATGCAGGGTTTCGTCATGAACCTGCGCCGCGAGCCCTTCCGCGACGCGCGGGTCCGCGAGGCGCTGACCTATGCCTTCGACTTCGAATGGTCCAACCGCCAGCTCTTCTTCGGCGCCTATGCGCGCACCCGCAGCTATTTCGACAACTCCGAGCTGGCCGCGCGCGGCTTGCCCGACGCCGCCGAACTGGCGCTGCTGGAGCCGCTGCGCGCCCAGCTGCCGCCCCGTGTCTTCGCCGAGGAGTACCGGCCGCCGGTCACCGACGGCAGCGGCAATCTTCGGGACAATCTCCGCATCGCGACGCGCCTCCTGCGCGAGGCCGGCTGGCAGGTGCGCGACGGCGTCCTGGTCGACGCCCAGGGCCGACCGTTCCGCTTCGACATCCTGCTCAACCAGGGCGGGCTCTTCGAGCGCATCGTGCTGCCCTACATCGAGAACCTGAAGCGGCTCGGAATCCAGGCCCAGACCCGGCTGGTCGACACCGCGCAGTACCAGCGCCGGCTCGAGGAGTTCGACTACGAAATGACCGTGACGGTGTTCGGGGCCTCCGATTCGCCGGGCAACGAGCAGCGCAACTACTGGAGTTCCGCCAAGGCCGATATCGTCGGCTCGGGAAATCTCGCGGGCATCCGCAGCCCGGCGGTCGACCAGCTTGTCGAGGCGGTGATCGCGGCCCCCGATCGTGCCGCGCTGGTGACGCGCACCCGCGCCCTCGACCGCGCGCTGCAATGGTCCTTCCTTGTCGTTCCGCACTGGCATACCCGCGTGGACCGCGTCGCCTACTGGGACCGCTTCGGCCGGCCGTCGGTGACCCCCCGGGTCGGCTATCTGCCGGCGGTGTGGTGGGTGGATCCGCAGAAGGACGCGGCGCTGCGCGAGAGGCGCGGCCAGCGTTGAGCGCGCGCGGCCGGGCGCGCGGACGCGGGGAGACGGGACGATGGGCGCCTATCTGATACGCCGGCTGCTGCTGGTGGTGCCGACGCTGCTCGCGATCATGGTGATCAACTTCGCCATCGTCCAGGCGGCGCCTGGCGGTCCGATCGACGTCGTCGTCGCCCAGATCCGCGGCCTCAACACCGACGCCACCGCGCGCTTCACCGGGGCGGGGGCCGGCGATCTGCAGGGCCAGGGCGGCGGACCGGCCACCGGCGGCGAGGAGCGCAGCCGCGCCGGGCGCGGCATCGATCCGGCGATCATCAAGGAACTGGAGAAGCAGTTCGGCTTCGACCGGCCGCTGGGGGAGCGCTTCGTGCTGATGATGGCGCGCTACGCCAGCTTCGATTTCGGCCGCTCCTACTTCAAGGGCCGCGACGTCGTCGACCTCGTGGTGGACAAGCTGCCGGTTTCGGTCTCGCTCGGCCTTTGGACGACGCTGATCGTCTACCTGATCTCGATCCCGCTGGGCGTGCGCAAGGCGATCCGCGACGGCTCGCCCTTCGACGTCTGGACGTCCGGCGTCGTCATCGCCGGCAACGCCATCCCGGGATTCCTGTTCGGCGTGATGCTGATCGTGCTGTTCGCGGGCGGCAGCTTTATCAAGGTCTTTCCGCTGCGCGGCCTGGTCTCGGAGGATTTCGCGTCGCTGACGCCGCTGCAGCAGCTGCTGGACTATCTCTGGCACATGGTGCTGCCGGTGACCGCCATGGTGGTCGGCGGCTTCGCCGGACTGACCATCCTCACCAAGAATTCCTTCCTCGACGAGATCGGCAAGCAATACGTCGTCACCGCGCGGGCCAAGGGGCTGACCGAGCGCCGCGTGCTCTACGGCCACGTCTTCCGCAACGCGATGCTGATCGTCATCGCCGGTTTTCCGGCTGCCTTCATCGGCGTGTTCTTCACCTCCTCGCTGCTGATCGAGGTGATCTTCTCGCTCGACGGCCTGGGTCAGCTGGGCTGGGAGGCGGCGATCAACCGCGACTATCCGGTGATGTTCGCGACGCTCTACGTCTTCACCCTGATGGGGCTGGTGATGAAGATCGTGGGCGACCTGACCTACACGCTGGTCGATCCGCGCATCGACTTCGCGGGGCGGGCATGAGCTTCGCCGCGCGCCTGACGCCGCTCAACCGTCGCCGGCTGGAGAATTTCCGCCGCAACCGGCGCGGCTGGTGGTCGCTGTGGATCTTCGTCGGGCTGTTCGCCGTGTCGCTTCTGGCCGAGGTGATCGCCAACGACCGGCCCCTGCTGGTGCGCTACGAGGGTGGCTTCTACGTCCCGGTGCTGCGTGCCTATCCCGAGACCGCCTTCGGCGGCGATTTCGAGACCGAGGCCGACTACCGCGACCCCTTCGTGCGCGAGGCGATCGCAGCCAAGGGCTGGATCGTCTGGCCGCCGATCCCGTTCGGCCATGCGACGGTCAGCAAGGATCTGGGCGTTCCCTTCCCGGCGCCGCCCTCGGCGACCCACTGGCTGGGGACGGACGACCAGGGCCGCGACGTCGTCGCGCGCCTGATCTACGGCTTCCGGATCTCCGTGCTCTTCGGGCTGACGCTGACCCTGGTCAGTTCGGTGATCGGGGTGGCGGTCGGCGCGCTGCAGGGCTATTTCGGCGGCTGGGTCGATCTCTCGGTGCAGCGCTTCCTGGAGATCTGGGGCGGCATGCCTGTGCTCTACCTGCTGATCATCCTGTCCGCCTTCATCCAGCCCAGCTTCTGGTGGCTGCTCGCGTTGCTGCTGCTGTTCTCCTGGATGGCGCTGGTCGACGTCGTGCGCGCCGAGTTCCTGCGGGCCCGCAACTTCGACTATGTCCGCGCGGCGCGGGCGCTCGGCGCCGGCGACGTCGCGATCATGTTCCGCCACGTCCTGCCCAACGCCATGGTCGCGACGCTCAGCATGATGCCCTTCATCCTCTCGGGGTCGATGGTGCAGCTTTCCTCGCTCGACTTCCTGGGCTTCGGCCTGCCGCCCGGATCGCCGTCGCTTGGCGAGATGATCACCCAGGGCAAGAACAACCTGCAGGCGCCCTGGCTCGGTATCTCCGCCTTCCTGACCATCGCCGCGATGCTGTCGCTGCTGGTCTTCGTCGGCGAGGCGGTGCGCGACGCCTTCGATCCGCGCAAGACGTTCCGCTGACGGGGGCGACGCCATGACCCAGCCATTGCTCGAGGTCCGCGACCTCTCGGTCGCATTCGACCTGGGTGGCGGCCGCCGGTCGACCGCGGTCGATCGCGTGTCCTTCCGGCTCGACCGCGGCGAGACCCTCGCCCTGGTCGGCGAATCCGGGTCTGGGAAGTCGGTGACCGCCCTGTCGGTGCTGCAACTGCTGCCCTATCCGGTCGCCTCGCATCCGCACGGCGGTTCGATCCGGTTTGCGGGCGAGGAGCTGCTCGGCGCGCCCGAGCAGCGCCTGCGCGCGGTGCGGGGCAACCGCATCGCGATGATCTTCCAGGAGCCGATGACCTCGCTCAATCCACTGCACACGATCGAGCGGCAGATCGGCGAGGCGCTGGTCATCCACAAGCGGCTGACGCCGTCCGCCGCGCGCATGCGGATCGTCGAGCTGCTGCGCCTCGTCGGCATGGGCGCCCAGGCGGAAAAGCGTCTCGACGCCTATCCCCACCAGCTCTCCGGCGGCCAGCGCCAGCGCATCATGATCGCCATGGCGCTGGCCAACGAGCCCGACCTGCTGATCGCCGACGAACCGACGACCGCGGTCGACGTCACCATCCAGGCGCAGCTGCTGGAGCTGCTGCGCGAGCTGCAGGCCCGCCTTGGCATGGCGATGCTGTTCATCACTCACGATCTGGGCGTCGTGCGCCGGATCGCCGGCCGGGTCGCGGTCATGAACCACGGCCGCATCGTCGAGACCGGTGCGGTCACCGAGGTCTTCGCCCGGCCGCAGCACGAATACACCCGCCACCTGCTCTCCGCCGAGCCCAAGGGGCGACCGCCGGCGCGGCGCGCCGACGCGCCGGTGATCGTCGAGGCGAGCGACATGCGGGTCTGGTTCCCGGTCAAGGCCGGCGTGCTCCGCCGCACGGTCGCCCATGTCAAGGCGGTGGACGGCGTCGACATCGTCCTGCGCGAGGGGCAGACGCTGGGCGTGGTCGGCGAATCGGGCTCGGGCAAGACGACGCTCGGCCTCGCGATGCTGCGGCTGGAAGGCTCGCGCGGCCGGATCGTCTTCCGCGGCCGCGAGATCCAGGGGCTGCGCGGCAAGGCGCTGCGGCCGCTGCGCCGCGAGATGCAGATCGTCTTCCAGGATCCCTTCGGCAGCCTGTCGCCGCGGCTGTCGGTCGGCGAGATCATCGCCGAGGGACTGCGCATCCACGGGCTGGGCGCGGACGCCGCGGCGCGCGACGCGCTGGTGGTCGAGGCGCTGCGCGAGGTTCGTCTCGATCCCGAAACCCGCCACCGCTACCCGCACGAATTCTCGGGCGGGCAGCGCCAGCGCGTCGCCATCGCCCGCGCCCTCGTCCTCAAGCCGAAATTCCTCGTTCTCGACGAGCCGACCTCGGCGCTCGACATGTCGGTGCAGGCGCAGATCGTCGATCTGCTGCGCGACCTGCAGGCGCGCCACGGCCTCGCCTACATGTTCATCAGCCACGACCTCAAGGTGGTGCGCGCGCTGGCCGACGAGGTTCTGGTGCTCAAGGACGGCCGGGTCGTGGAGCGTGGACCGGCCGAGGCGGTGTTCGAGGCGCCGCGGGAGGCCTATACCCGGGCGCTGATGGCCGCCGCCTTCGATCTCGTCGCGATCGAACGCGGCGCGGTCCGCGGCTGACGCCGCCCGACGTTCAGGTCTTGGCGATGGTCAGCGACCATTCGCTGCGCTGCGGGAAATGCCGCGCCATGAAGCGGTAGGTCAGCCGCAGCGCGCGTTCGATCGCCTCGCTCCGCTCGGCGGCGATCATTTCCCAGAGCTGGATCATCTCTTCCCATTTCATGAAACGCACATGCAGTTCGTCGCGCATGGTCCGAATGAACTGCACCTGGGCCGGGACGCTGCGCAGGACCATGCGCACGTCCATCATCTGGGTGAAGACCATCTTGAAGATCGACGGGAACTCGGAGATCGGGCCCTTGATCAGGGCCTGGATGCGCGAGACGTCGTCCGAGACCGCGCGCTCGCGGCGGTAGATCTTGCCCGCCTCGGCGATCTTCTTCTCGATCATCTTGATTTTGTTGAACCGCTCGCGCAACGACTCGATATAGGCCAGCTCGCGCGCCACCTGCTCCAGCAGTTCGAAGATGGCCTCCTTGGTCTCCCGGCCCTTGCCGGCGCCGCGCGCGATCTCGACGAGCGCGTCGCTGACCTTGTTCTTGGTCGCCTCGTCCGAACCCATCTTGCTCAGGATCTGGAACTCGTTCGCCTCGAACGTGTTCGCCTCGGCCCGGTTGATCAGATAGAAGGACAGGCGGGCGAGCGCCACCGTCTGGTGGTGCGGCTCAACCGTCCACGAACTGGTTCCGTCCAGGATCTCGCGCGGGATCGAGTCGCCAGGCCGGATGATCTTCACGAACCGCAGGCTCTTGGACACGATCCGCAGCAGCCGGCCGTCGTTCGTTTCAGGGCCCAGATTGAACTCCGCGGCGATCGTGGGGATGGTCAGCGTGACGTTGAGATCGCCCATGTGGAGGATCAGCACGGGCTCCTCGGTCGCGGGCGAAATGGCGAAATGCGTCCCGCGGCCCTGGAAAAGCCGGTGCTTGAAGTCGAAATGCGTGCTACGCGTCTCCGCTTCCTGCCCGTCTTCGGGCGGCTGCGGCGTGGCGGGTGCGTTGGCGTCTTCGGGCGTGTCGCTCATCTGCATGGTCGCTACGGGTTTTTCTCCGATCGGCGCGGCGATGGCGTCTGTTCGACGTGCATCATATCACAATCGCCATCCGGCGGGACGGATTTGTGGGGAAATGTTCACGCCCCTACCCGCTCGGCGATCAGCGCATAGAGTGCCCGAAGCGCCTGGGTCTGGGCACCCTCCGGGCGCCCGGGCCTGGCGTTCGCGTTCCAGGCATAGAGGTCGAAATGGACCCAGGGAATTCCAGTACCCACGAATTCCTGCATGAATAGGGCTGCGGTGATCGATCCGGCCATGGGCCCCGAAGAGACGTTGTTGATGTCGGCCGTCTTGCTGTCGAGCAGCGTCCGGTAGGGTTTCCACAGCGGCAGACGCCAGACCGGGTCGGCCTCGGCGGCGGCGTGGCGGGCCAGGGCGGCGGCCAGCGTCTCGTCGTCGCAGAAGGCGGCCGGCAGGTCAGGGCCCAGCGCCACCCGCGCGGCGCCGGTGAGGGTCGCCATGTCGACGATCAGCGCCGGCCGGTCCGCGCTGGCGAGGTCGAGGGCATCGGCCAGGATCAACCGCCCCTCGGCGTCGGTGTTGCCGATCTCGACCGTCAGGCCCTTGCGCGACTCGACGATGTCCAGCGGCCGGAAGGCATTGCCGGCGATCGCGTTCTCGACCGCCGCCACCAGCACCCGCAACCGCAGCGGCAGCCGCCCGCGCACGATCATCCGCGCCAGTCCCAGCACATGCGCCCCGCCGCCCATGTCCTTCTTCATGAGCTTCATGCCGTCCGCGCCCTTGATGTCGAGCCCGCCCGTATCGAAGCAGACGCCCTTGCCGACCAGCGTGACCTTGGGATGGCCGGGATCGCCCCAGGACAGGTCGATCAGCCGCGGCGGTCGCGCCGAGGCCCGCCCGACGGCGTGGATCAGCCTGTGCCCCTCGGCGAGCAGGTCGACGCCGGTGACCACCCGGGCCTGCATGCCGAGTTCCGCCGCCATCGCCGTGGCGGCATCGGCGAGCTCGCCCGGCCCCATGTCCTGGGCGGGCGTGTTGATCAGATCGCGGACGAAGCGGTCGGCCTCGGCCCAGCGCGTGACCGCTGGCGCATCGGCGCCGGGCGGCAAGGCCAGCCGCGCGGGCTCCCGGGTGGATTTGCGGTAGCGGGTGAATTGATAGCCGCCGGTCGACCAGGCGAGCGCGACGCGGGTGGCGCCAGCGGCCGCCAGCGGGGTGGCGATGCTCCAAGGCGCGCCGGGCGGCAGCCGCGCCGGCAATCCGGCGAGCCGCCAGAAATCCTCGCTCGAGCCGTCATCGGCGAAGACGAAGACCGCCCCCAGATCCGGTCCGCCGTCGCGTGCCGGCAGAAGGGCGAGGTCCCCCGGCTTTCCCTGGAAGCCGGAAGCCTCGAGCCAGGCGCGCGTACCGGCGGCCTGGCCGTCCTTCCAGGCGGCCAGCCCGCCCGGCGCCAACAGAGCGAGCGGCCGGGAGTCGGAGGCGGCGGCGACGACGATCTGGTCCATGGGCTTGGTCCCGGCGGTTGGAAGAAATCCATCGCCAATCTGCGACGGCGGGCGGCGCGATTGCAAACGCTCACGCCGACAGGCTAGATCGGGGGATGACCCGAGCGACCCTCTATATCGGCAACAAGCGCTATTCGTCCTGGTCGATGCGCGGCTGGCTCGCCTGCCGCCTCGCCGGCCTTGCCTTCGACGAAGTCGTCATCCCGCTGGACACCGACGAGACGGGGGCGCGGATCCGCGCCGTCTCGCCTTCCGGCCGGGTGCCCTGTCTGCATCATGGCGGCCAGATCGTCTGGGATTCGCTGGCGATCGGCGAGTATTGCGCCGAACTGGCGCCCGGATTGTGGCCGGCCGAGCCCGCTGCCCGCGCCCGCGCCCGCGTGATCGTGGCCGAGATGCATTCGGGCTTCGCCGAACTGCGCCGCGCGATGTTCTTCAACGTCGGCCGCAGCATCCCCGGCGGCGGTCGCACGCCGGGAGCGCTTGCCGACATCGGCCGGATCTCGGTTCTCTGGGCGGAAACGCGGGCGCGCTTCGGTGCCGGCGGCCCGTTCCTGTTCGGATCCGCCTTCACCCTGGCCGATGCGTTCTATGCGCCGGTCGTCTGCCGTTTCGCGACCTGGAAGCCCGAACTCGACGCGCCGGCGCAAGCCTATGCCGACGCCGTCGGTGCCCACCCGCTGGTGGCGCAATGGGTCGCCGCCGGACGCGCCGAGACCTGGCGCTCGCCGCGCTACGAGGAAGCGACGGCGCCCTGATCGCGCCTCCGGACCGGCGCGAGGGTCAGCGGACCAGCAGCACCGGCACGCTGCATTTCGCGAGGACGCGCTGGGCGGCCGATCCCATCAGCAGGGCGCCCAGCGCGCCATGACCGTGGGAACCCATGACCACCATGTCGAACTTGCCGCTCTCCGCGGCCTTCGCGATCTCGTCGCCGGGGACGCCGACGCGCGTCATCAGGCGCGATTTCCAGCCTTTCTGCTTGAAATAGGCGAGAGGGGCCTTCGTCGCCGCCGCGGTCTCGTCGGCATGAAGCTTGTCGACCAGTTCCTTGCCCACTGCCGCGCGCGCGCGGGGCGGGATGGGCGACTGGACATGCAGAAGCACGAATTCGTCGGCGGCGCCGAAAAGTTCATCATGCGCCCCGACATAGGCCAGCATCTTGGCGGTGAAGGGGCTGCCATCGACGGGGATCAGGATCTTCACGGGGCGGTTCCTCCACGGGGCCAAGGAGCGCCGGACGGCGCCCCAACCGCATAAAGTTAGGTATCGCCTCGCCAATTCGCAATCGCGCCACCGCCATTTCCGGCCTCCCCGATTCCAAGGGACCTGCCCCAGGGGGGAGCTGATCCGTTGCGGGCCCGGCCCTTGTCCGGTCGACAGACGACGCGGTCGCCTCTAGCTTCGCGGCGGCATGCAAGCAGTGGTCGATGTCGTCCTACCGGTCTTCGCGCTCATCCTGGTCGGGTTCCTCGCCGGGCGGCTCGGGGTGCTGGGGCAGGATGCGATGCAGGGGCTGAACAAGTTCGTCTACGCGTTCGCGCTGCCGGCGCTGTTCTTCGTCGGCATGGCGCGCGTGCCGGTCGCCGCCGTGCTCGACCCCGCCTTCGTCGCCGCCTTCGTCGGCGGTGCGGCGATCGCGGCGGCGGCGGTGGTCGCGGCCGCGCGGCTGGCGTTCCGCGGCACCGCCGGCGAGACGGCGATGGGCGCCTTCGTCGGCGGCTTCTCGAATTCCGGCTACATGGGGATCCCCTTCTTCGCCGCGGCCTTCGGCGCGGCCGGCCATCTGCCGGTGATCGTTGCGAGCGTCCTCAACGGCACCGTGGTCTTCGGCACGGCGGCGATCGCGCTCGAACTGACGCGCAACCGCGGCGCGGGGATCGTGCGGGCCAGCACCGAGGCGGTGCGCGCCACGCTGGTCAACCCGCTGATCGCGGCGATGGCGCTGGGCATGGCGTGGAGCGCGCTGGGGCTGGGCATGCCGCGCGCGGCCGGCATCTTCTTCGACCTCCTCGGCGCCTGCGCCGGACCTTGCGCGCTGTTCGCGATCGGGCTGTTCCTCGCCGGGCGCGACGCCGGCGCGCTGCTCGATCCGGCCCGCGCCGCCGAGACGCTGTGGATCACGGCGGTCAAGCTGGTCGTGCAGCCGGTGGCGACCTTCGCGATCGGCGCCCAACTCGGGCTCGCGCCCTTCGCGCTGGCCGCGGTCACGATCTGTGCCGCATTTCCCGTCGGCGCCACCGCCTTCGTCCTGGCCCAGCGCCACGGGGTCTATGTCGAGCGCTGTTCGGCGATCATCCTGCTGTCGACCGCGCTGTCGCTGCCGAGCCTGTCGCTGGCGATGATCCTGCTGGACCCGCAGCCATGACCGGGCGCCTCTCGCCGGCGAGCCTCGCGACGCTGCTGATGCTGGTGGCGGCAGGGACCTCGGCGCTGCAGAACCTGGTCATCCGGCTGGCCGGCGACAGCGGCGTGCATTCGTTCCAGATCGCGTTCCTGCGCAGCTTCTTCGGCTTCGTCGTCATCTCCGCGATCGTGCTGGCGGTCGCGCGCCGCGTGCCGGGGACCGGGGCGATGCGCCAGATCGGGGCGTCGAGCCTGTTCCATTTCGTGTCGATGCTGACGGGGTTCCACGGCATCACGCTGATGCCGCTGGCGGAGTCCTCGGCTCTGACCTTCGCGGGGCCGCTCTTCGGCACGCTGGCCGCCGCGGCGTTCCTGGGCGAGAAGGTCCGCCTGCGGCGCTGGCTCGCGATCCTCGCCGGTTTCGCGGGCGTGGTGATCGTGCTGCGCCCGGGCGCGGTGTCTGTGGGCCTCGGGCCGGCGCTGGTGCTGCTGTCGACGCTGGCCGGCGCGGGCATGGCGGTGATGATCAAGCGCATGAGCGCCACCGAGACGACCATGGCGCTGGTCTTCCACCAGAGCCTGCTCATGGCCGTGCTGACGCTGCCGCCGGCGCTTGCGGTCTGGACGACGCCGGCGCCCGCGATTCTCGCCTGGCTGGCGGCGATGGGCGTGCTCAGCGCGCTGGGCTGGCTCGCCTTCGCGCGGGCCTTCGCGCTCGCCGACGCTTCGGCGCTGCTGCCGATCGAGTTCGTGCGCCTGCCGCTGGTCGCCGCCCTGGGCTTCCTTGCCTTCGGCGAGGTGCCGGATCTCTGGGTCTGGATCGGCGCCGCGGTGATCTTCGCGGCCAGCCTGTCGCTCGCGCACCGCGAGAGCGCGGCCGCGCGTCTGCCCGGGAAATAGGCCGCGGCGGGATGCGCGCTTTGATGGTCTGGCCGGATTGATGCATGCTGATCCGGCTTGTTCGCGAGGAGGATGGCGATGACGAGGAATTTCGCGGCGGCGCTCGCGGGCGCAGCCTTCCTGGCGGCGGGTGCCGC
>JBIKLI010000398.1:0-3853 GCA_044359885.1 Alphaproteobacteria bacterium
GCCAGACGGCGTCGCTCGACGCGCTGTGCCAGCGTTTCGGCATCGACAATTCGAGCCGCACCCTTCACGGCGCTCTGCTCGACGCGCAGCTGCTGGCGCAGGTGTACCTGGAACTGATCGGCGGCCGGCAGGCCTCGATCGATCTGGTCGCCGGGCCGGCGTCCGAGCGCGCGACCCAGCGCCCCTATCGCGCGCCGCGACCCCACGCGGCGTCGGCCGAAGAGGCCGAGGCGCATGCGCGCCTCGTGGCCCGGCTCAAGGCACCGATCTGGACGACGGTACCATGAGCGGGCCGACGCGGCTTATGCCTGGGCCGGCGCGTTGGCCTGCGCTTCGAGCTGGCGGCGGTAGAGATCGGCGAAATCGATCGGGTTGATCAGCAGCGGCGGGAACCCGCCGGCGGCGACGACGTTGCAGACGATCTGACGCGCGAACGGAAAGAGCAGGCGTGGCGCCTCGATCATCATCAGCGGGCCCAGGACCTGCGGCGGCACGGCGCCGACCGTGAAGATTCCGGCGTAGTCCATTTCGACCAGGAAGATCTGGTCCTCGCCCGCGGTGGCGCCGACTTCCAGATGCAGCGTGACCTCGTAGGTGTTCTCGCCCACCGCTCGGCCATCGACGCGGACATTGACGCCGACCTGCGTCTGCGGTCCCTGGGTGACGAAGATCTGGGGAACACGCGGGCTTTCGAAGGAAAGGTCCTTGAGATACTGCAGGTTGACGTTGAGCGGGATCGCTCCCGGCAACGGGGATTGCGGCGGCTGATCGGTCATCGGATCCTTCCTTCGCCCGAGAGGGAGCACGCGTCTAGCACGGCCCCGGCGCCGCGGTCCACGCGCCGCCGCCGCGGTTCAGCTGGCCGCCGGGTCGAAGGCCATGATCTCGCCATTCTGGGCCTGGCGTCCGGTCAGCGCACGCATGAAGCCCCAATGGGTGATGACCGCGATCCGGCGCCAATCCTCACGCGCCGCCATGTCGCGCCGGAACGCCGCCGCCCGAAGGCCAAGCTCAGCCTCGGTCTCCGCCCGGTCCAGCGTCAGATGGTCGTGCCACCAGGGATCGCCGAGATGGGTGAAGTCCAATGCAGGGAACCGGCGGGCGAGCTGGGAGGGAGGGCTGCCGATGTCGCAGTGGAAGGCCGCGCGTTCGCGTACCCGCGGATCGATCTCGATCGGCAGGCCGAGCGCCTCGGCGATGATCGAGGCCGTCTGCAGGGTCCGGGTATAGGGGCTGGCGACCAGGCGCGTGACGCCATGGGTGGCGAGCGCCGCGGCGGCGGCCTCGGCCTGGCGCCGCCCTGTTGGCGTCAGTTCCGGATCCGGGATGCCTGGATCGACCCGCGTGAGGGTGAAAGCGGCATTGAATTCCGATTGACCGTGTCTGACCAGGAGCATGGCGAAGCAGCGAACCTTGTTCGGGCGGGCGTCCAGTACTAAATAGATCGTACAACCCTGCGTTCCATCAGGACAACCTGGCGGAGCGACGCTAGACCCGAACCCGGCCCCCGGCGGCCACGATCGATCGAGAAGGGCGAGTCATGGACCAGTCCGGCATCGCGTTTCTCGACATTATCTTTTTCGCCATGGTGGCGGGGTTCCTGATCCTGCGCCTGCGCGGCGTCCTCGGCCGGCGCACCGGCGACGAGAATGCCGAGCGCTGGCGGCCCAAGCCGCCGGATCCTGCAGCGCCTGGCGCCGCACCACCCGACAATGTGATGCGGTTTCCTGATCGCGGCGCCGATGCGGCGGCTGACCAGGAACCGGCGCCCGAGCCACCCGCGCCGGGCAGCGTCGAGGCAGGCCTCGCCGCGATCCGGGCGGTCGATGGGGATTTCGACCCCGCGGGATTCGTCCAGGGCGCGCGCGGCGCCTTCGAGATGATCGTCGCCGCGTTCGCGCAGGGCGACGTGGCCGCGTTGCGGCCGCTGCTCGCCGATTCCGTGAACGACAGCTTCTCCCAGGCGATCCGCGACCGACAGGAGCGGCGCTGGACCTTGTCGACGACACTGATCGGCGTCCGCAGCGCCGACATCGTCGAGGCCGGCATGCGTGGCCGCGACGCCGTCGTGACGGTCAAGTTCGTGAGCGAGCAGGTCAACGCCACGCGCGACGCGACCGGCCAGGTGGTCGAGGGCGATCCCAACAAGGTCGAGACCATCACCGACATCTGGACCTTCACCCGGAACACCCGCTCGCGCGACCCGAACTGGTTCCTGGCGGAGACCGCGACGCCACAGTGATGACCGGGCCGGTCAGGTTTCTCGCGGCCCTCGCCCTTCTCGCGCTGCAGGCCTGCGCGCCATCCGTGCCGTCCGGGACGGCCCGGCTGGTCCCGGTCCGCTTCGACCAGCTGACCGGCTGGACCGAAGACCGACTTTCGGATGCCTTGCCGGCGATCGCCCGGTCCTGCACGCGGATCGCTGCACTCGATCCGGCGCGGCCGCTGGGCCCCGCCGTCTTCGGGCCGGCAGCCGCCTGGCACGCGGCATGCCGGGACCTTCCACCCCCCGGGAGCGACGATGCGGTCACGCGCGAATTCATCGAACGCAACTTCCGCCCCGTCGCCCTGCTCGACGGCGACGCCCAGACCGGACTTTTCACGGGCTACTACGAGCCCCTGCTGCGGGGCAGCCGCCAGCGCGAACACCCCTATCTGACGCCGTTGCGCGCGAGGCCGGACGATCTGGTCATGGTCGAACTGGGATCGTTCCGCGATGCCTGGCGCGGCGAGCGCATCGCCGGTCGCGTCGTGGGAGGCGCGCTGCGCCCCTACGAGACCCGCGCCGAGATAGAGGCCGGCGCGCTGGACGCGCGTGCAAGGCCGCTGGTGTTCGTCGACGACCCGGTCGATGCCTTCTTCCTGCATATCCAGGGTTCGGGCCGGGTCCGCCTTGCCGAGGGCGGCGAGATGCGGGTGGGATATGCCGCCCAGAACGGTCATCCCTACGTGCCCGTCGGGCGTCTTCTGATCGAGCGCGGCGCGCTCGCCCGCGAGGCGGTGTCGATGCAGTCGATCCGCGCCTGGATGGCGGCCAATCCGGGCGAGGCAGGGGCGTTGATGGCGGCCAATCCGTCCTATGTCTTCTTCCGCGAACTGACAGGCGATGGCCCGCTGGGCAGCGAGGGCGTGGCCCTGACGGCCGGCCGCAGCCTGGCCGTGGATCGCGTGCATGTCGCGCTCGGCACGCCGGTCTGGCTGGACGCCGAGGACCCGCTGGATCCAGGGCGCCGCGTCAGGCGGCTCATGGTCGCGCAGGATACCGGCGGGGCGATCCGCGGGATCGTCCGCGGCGACGTGTTCTGGGGTTCGGGCGAGGCGGCGGCCGAGCGGGCCGGGCGGATGCGCTCGGCCGGGCGGCTCTGGCTGCTGCTGCCGGCGACGGTGGCGGCCCGACTGGGCGCCGGAGATTGACGGCGCAGCCTGGAAACGGGAAAAACGCGGCGGAAGCATCCGGCGGCGCGACCGTCACTCCAGCACAGGATCGGCGAGCCCAGTGACCCAGCAGAAAACCTCCGGCCGGCCGCGCGTCGGCCTCTTCGTCACCTGCCTCGTGGACCTGTTCCGGCCGGCGGTCGGGTTCGCCGCCGTCAAGCTGCTCGAGGAAGCAGGCTGCGACGTCGATGTTCCGGGCATGCAGACCTGCTGCGGCCAGCCGGCGTTCAATTCCGGCGACAACGCCGACGCGGCGGAACTGGCGCGGCGCACGATCGCGCTGTTCGAGGACTTCGATTATGTCGTCGTTCCCTCGGGTTCGTGCGGCGGAATGATCAAGGAACACTACCCGGAGCTTCTTGCCGGCGATGCCGCCTGGGCGCCGCGCGCACGACATCTGGCGGCGCGCTGCCACGAG
>JBIKLI010000087.1:0-13548 GCA_044359885.1 Alphaproteobacteria bacterium
GCCGGTGGCGGCGTTCGACGTGCCGGGCCCGCGCGACGTCGTCGGCGGGTCCGGCGCCGGCGCGATCGGCCCCGATCTGCGCGCGGCGTGCCTGCAGGCCCTCGCGATCCCGCGGGCGCGCGCGCGAGCCCATGCCGAGCGCTTCGGCTGGGCCGAAGCGGCACGGCAGTTCGCGGGCCACCTGCGTCCGATCGCGACGGCGACCTAGGCGGCCGCGCCGCCCCAGCGCCACCACGAAGTGGGCAGCGCCGCGGCGGCCGTCGCCGCGCGCGCAGGCGTCGCGAAGATCCCGAAGCAGGTCGCGCCCGAGCCGCTCATGCGCGCCAGCAGGCAGCCCGGCTGGGCGGCGATGGCGGCGAGGACCTCCGCGACCGGAGGACAGAGCGAGACGGCCGCGTCCTGCAGATCGTTGCCGAGGCTGGCGAGATCGGCGGCCATGCGTGCGGCATCGGGCCAGGCGTCTGGCAGCTGCGCTGGCGGCGCGAAGGCGCCGGTTCGGGCGCGGAACACCGACGGCGTGGGCAGCGGGACGCGCGGATTGGCGAGCAGCAGGCCGAATTCGGGCAGGCGCGGCGAAGCCGCGACGATCTCGCCGATGCCGCCCATGCGCGCCGGCCGGCTGGCGAGGCAGACCGGTATGTCGGCGCCCAGCTTCAGCGCCAGTCGCGGCAGGTCGACGCGGCCGGCGTCGAGGCGCCAGAGCCGGACGAGCGCGCGCAGCGTCGCGGCGGCATCGGCGCTGCCGCCGCCGATCCCGCTCGCGACCGGCAGGCGCTTGACCAGGGCCAGTTCCGCGGCCGCCGGGCGTCCGGCGGCCGCCGCCAGCGCGCGCGCCGCGCGCAGCACCAGATTGTCGGTCTCGCCGGCCAGCGCGCCGGCTTCCGGACCGTCGAGCGTCAGCGTCAGGCCGTCCTGCGGCGCGGCGACGATCTCGTCGCCGATGCCGGCGAAGACGGCGAGGCTGTCGAGCAGGTGATAACCGTCCTCGCGCCGGCCGACGACGCGCAGGAACAGATTGACCTTCGCCGGCGCTTCCTCGCGCAGCATCGTCACGGCGGCGGGACGAAGGGCAGCAGCACGGTGGCGGCGGCCTGCGCGGCGATGCCTTCGCCGCGGCCGGCGAAGCCCAGACGCTCGGTCGTCGTCGCCTTGACCGAGACGTCGCCGACGCCGATGCCGGCGAGTGTCGCGATGCGCGCGCGCATCGCATCGGCATGCGGCGCGATCTTCGGCCGCTCGCAGATCAGCGTGACGTCGGCATGGACGAGAATGCCGCGGCGCGCGGCGATGCGGCCCGCGGCATGGCGAAGGAAGATGGCGCTGTCGGCGCCGCGCGACGCCGGATCGCCGGGCGGGAACCAGCGCCCGATGTCGCCCTCCGCGAGCGCGCCGTAGATCGCGTCGCACAGCGCGTGCAGCCCGACATCGGCGTCGGAATGGCCGTCCAGGCCGCGTTCGTGCGCGATCTCGATTCCGCAGAGCATCAGCCGGCGCCCGGACACGAAGCGGTGGACGTCGAAGCCCAGCCCCGTGCGCGGCACCAGCCCCTGCAGTTCCGCGGCCATGGCCTCAGTCGCCCGTCGCCGCGGCCCGCGGCCCCAGCGCTTCGAGGACGCGCGCCGTGATCGAGCCGGCATCGAGCCCGGCCTCTTCATACATCCGCGCGGGCTGGTCCTGGTCGATGAACCGATCGGGCAGGACCAGCGTGCGGATCTTGAGCCGCCCATCGAGCAGCCCGGCGCCGGCGAGGAAATGCAGCACCAGGGCGCCGAAGCCGCCCGTGGAGCCTTCCTCGACCGTGACCAGAAGTTCGTGCGCGGCGACCAGGCGCCGGATCAGGGCGGTGTCGATCGGCTTGGCGAAGCGCGCGTCGGCGACGGTCGCGCCGATGCCGCGCTGGGCGAGCGCGTCGGCCGCCGCAAGGCATTCGCCCAGCCGCGTGCCGAGCGAGAGCAGGGCGACGCGCTCGCCCTCGCGCAGCACGCGGCCGCGGCCGATCTCCAGCGGCACGCCGCGCGCGGGCAGTTCGACGCCCATCCCCTCGCCGCGCGGGAAGCGCAGCGCCGAAGGCCGGTCGTCGAGCGCCACCTGAGTCGCCACCATGTGGCGCAGCTCGGCCTCGTCTGCGGCGGCCATGATCACCATGCCCGGCAGGCAACCGAGATAGGCGAGGTCGAAGGACCCTGCATGGGTGGGGCCGTCGGCGCCGACCAGGCCGGCGCGGTCGATGGCGAACCGCACCGGCAGGTTCTGGATCGCGACGTCGTGGACGATCTGGTCGTAGGCGCGCTGCAGGAAGGTCGAGTAGATCGCCACGAACGGCTTCATGCCTTCGGTGGCGAGGCCGGCGGCGAAGGTCACGGCGTGCTGCTCGGCGATGCCGACGTCGAAGCAGCGTGCCGGATGCACCTTGGCGAAGAGGTCGAGACCGGTGCCCGAGGGCATGGCGGCGGTGATCGCGACGATGTCGGGATCGTGGCGCGCCTCCTCGATCAGGCTGTCCGCGAAGACGCGGGTGAAGCTGGGCGCGTTGGCGCGCTGCTTCTCCTGGGTGCCGGTGGCGACGTCGAAGCGCGCGACGCCGTGATAGCGGTCGGCGGCCTGCTCCGCGGGCGCGTAGCCCTTGCCCTTGCGCGTCACGACATGGACCAGGATCGGTCCCGAATCGGCGTCGCGCACGTTGCGCAGCACCGGCAGCAGATGGCCGAAATCGTGACCGTCGATCGGCCCCACATAGTGGAAACCCAGCTCCTCGAAGAGCGTGCCGCCGGTCCAGTAGGTGCGCGCCATCTCCTCGGCGCGCGCAGCCCGTCTTTCCCAGCGTCGCGGCAGGCGGCGCGCCAGCTGGCGGGCGGTGTCGCGCAGGTAGAAATAGGCCGAGGACGTGGCGAGCCGCGCCAGATAGGCCGAGACCGAGCCCACCGGCGGCGCGATCGACATGTCGTTGTCGTTGAGGATGACGATCAGCCGCTCGTTGCGCATGCCCGCGTTGTTCATCGCCTCGTAGGCCATGCCGGCCGAGAGCGCGCCGTCGCCGATGACGCAGACGACATGGTTGCGTTCCCCGCGCAGGTCGCGCGCCACCGCCATGCCGAGGCCGGCCGAGATCGAGGTCGAGGAATGCGCGGCGCCGAAGGGATCGAATTCGCTCTCGGCGCGCTTGGTGAAGCCGGACAGGCCGCCGCCCTGGCGCAGCGTGCGGATGCGTGCGCGCCGGCCGGTCAGGATCTTGTGCGGATAGGCCTGATGGCCGACATCGAAGATCAGCCGGTCGCGCGGCGTGTCGAAGACCTTGTGCAGCGCGACCGTGAGCTCGATCACGCCCAGGCTGGAGCCGAGATGGCCGCCGGTGCTGGCGACCGTCTCGATCACCTCCTGGCGCAGCTCGGTGGCGACCTGTCCCAGCTGCGAGTCGGGCAGCGCGCGCAGATCCTCGGGCGTGGCGATCGCGTCCAGCAGCTTGGTGGCGACGTGCGGCGCCGGCGTCTCGGCCGCCGGCGCGTCGCTGCCCCCGCGCGGCGGCTCGGCCAGGCGTGGCTCGGCCTCCGGCATGGTCACGGCGGCGTGGGCGATCAGGAATGTCTCGCCGCCGCCTGCCGCATCGTCGACCGCGTCGCCCAGCGCGATGTCGACATGCGCCGTCTCGATCGCCAGCGCCTCGGCGATCCAGGCGGCCATCGCCTCGCGCGGTGCTCCTGCGGCGCCCGGCAGGGGTCCGTGCAGCGCCAGCGCGACGGCTGCGAGGGCACCGCCGGCCTCGCGTACGCGCCGCGCCGCTTCGGCCGGCGCGACCGCGGCCGGCGGCAGCCCGGCGGCGCGCAGCAGCGCCGCGGCGATGGCGGCGGCGCCGTGGTCCTCGCCGCCGGCCGTCGCGCCGCCGATCGCGGCGCCGCAGATCAGCAGTCCGCCCTGGGGACCCGGGCGCAGCGCGCGCCGCGCAAAGCCGCTGCGCCGCTCCTGACCGTCCCAGCTGCCGTCGCGGAACTCGCGGTCGGCCTGGCGGATGTCGGCGACGGTGGTCAGCTTGCGGTTGATCTCCGCGCCCTCGACGATGGCGACGCGCAGCCCATGCCACTCGGCGACGGCGGAATCGTCGGTGAAGTCGTCGCGTCCGGCCGCCGCCGCGGCGCGATGCGCCGCCAGGATCTCGGCGAAGCGGAAGCCCTGCGGGGTCTGGGCGCGGTAAAGCCCGTTGCGCGCGACCGTCGCGCCGACTTCCATCCCCGCTGCGTTGCGCTTGAGCGTGTCGGCCACCGCCAGCGCGGGGATCGCGCCGGGATGGTCGTCGAGCGCCGCCAGCACCCTGTCGATCAGGTCGCGCCGGATGAAGGGCCGTGCGGCGTCGTGGATCAGGACCAGATCGGGCGCGTCTGGCCCGGCCAGGGCCTCGAGCCCGGCGCGCACCGACGCCTGGCGCGTGGCGCCGCCGTCGACCGGCGGCAGCAGATGCGCGGCGAGTCCGCGCGTGGCCGCGGCATAGGCCATGCGGTCGTCGGGATGCGTCACCACCAGACAGCGCGCGATCCGGGGATGGGCAACGAAGGCGCGCAGCGTCCGGGTCAGGACCGGGACGGCGCCGATATGCTGGTATTGCTTGGCGATGCCGTCGGCCGCCATGGCGCGCGTTCCGCGCCCGGCCGCGACGATGAGACAGACGACTCGCATATGGAACTCTCCGCGTGGAGGCTGCATCATACATTCATTGCCCGCGCGGCAATGTGTTACGGGATCGTGACAGATGCGGGCGGATGTCGCGACGACAGGACGGACGTCATGAAGATACCGGCGATCATCGGCCATCGCGGCGCTCGGAGCAACGCGCCGGAGAACACGCTTGCCGGGCTGCGCCGGGCCCATGACGAGGGCGCGAGCTGGGTCGAGTTCGACGTCAAGCTGACGCGCGACGGGATCCCCGTCCTGATCCACGACGAGACCCTGGAGCGCACCACCGACGGGCGCGGCGCGGTGCGCGACCTGACGCTCGCGGAGCTGGACCGCGTCGATGCCGGGTGTCCGGCCGTGTTCGGCGACCGTTTCCGCGGCGAGCGCATCCCGACGCTCGAGCAATCGCTGCTGCTGTTGCGCGACCTCGGCATGGGCTTCAATCTCGAGGTCAAGCCCTGCCCCGGGCTGGAGGTCGAGACCAGCCATGCCGCCCTGGCGGTCGTGGCGCGGGTCTGGCCTGCCGGCGCGGCGCTGCCGGTGGTCTCGTCCTTCAAGCGCGCCTCGCTGGAGGCCGCGCGCCAGGCGGCGCCCGCCTTGCCGCGCGGCTATCTCGCCGAACGGCTGGCGGGCGACTGGCTCGCCGATGCCCGCGACCTGGGCTGCGCAACGATCCATCCCGGGTTCAGCCGCCTGACACGCGCCCAGGTCGAGGAAGCCCGCGCCGCCGGGCTGCCGGTGCTGGCCTGGACCGTCAACGACCCCGCGCGCGCCATCGAACTGCACCGCTGGGGCGTCGACAGCCTGATCACCGATACCCCCGCCATCATCGCCGCCGCGATCGCCTGACGCCCCTGTTCGCCCCCGCCCCAGGGTGCTTGGCGGGCGCCGCGGGGTCCGACGCCGCGGGGTCAGACCCCTGAGCGCGGACCCCGGCGCGCCCGCCGATGGCGGTCTTCCGGGGGGCGTCGTTCCGCTCCGGCCTTTCAATGACGGTTGCGCTGCGCTAGGTACGAAGCCCCGCGCGGCAACGCGCTTCATCGCCCCCGGCGCATCGCCGGGCACCCGAAAGCCTTCTCGATGCTGGCATTGAAGCCTCTCGTCATCTCCGGCCGCGAAGTCCTGCCCTTGGTCGAGGGGGGCAAGGGGATCTCCGTCTCGAACGGCGAAAGCTCGGGGGCCTGGGCGGCAGCCGGCGGGGTCGGCACGTTTTCGGGCGTCAACGCGGATTCCTATGACGACGATGGCGGGCTCTACGAGCAGCGCTATCACGGCCGCACCCGGCGCGAGCGCCACGAGGAACTGATCGCCTTCTCGATCCGCGGCGGCATCGCCCAGGCCCGGATCGCCCACGAGACGTCCGGCGGCAAGGGCCGCATCCACATGAACATCCTGTGGGAGATGGCCGCGGCCGAGCGGATCCTGCACGGCATCCTCGAAGGTGCCGAGGGGATGATCCATGGCGTCACCTGCGGGGCGGGCATGCCCTACAAGGTGGCCGAGATCTGTGCGCGCTACGGGGTCTACTATTACCCGATCATCTCGTCGGCGCGCGCCTTCCGGGCCCTGTGGAAGCGCTCCTACCACAAGTTCCGCGACGGCCTCGGCGCGGTGGTCTACGAGGATCCGTGGCTGGCCGGCGGGCATAACGGCCTGTCGAACGCCGAGGATCCGCGCAGGCCCGAGCCGCCGCTGCCGCGCATCGTCGAACTGCGCCGGCAGATGAACGAGTTCGGCCTGCAGCAGACGCCGATCGTGATGGCGGGCGGGGTCTGGTTCCTGCGCGAATGGCAGGATTTCCTCGACAACCCGGATGTCGGGCCGATCGCGTTCCAATTCGGGACGCGTCCGCTGCTGACGCGCGAGAGCCCGATCAGCCAGGCCTGGAAGGATCGGCTCCTGAAGCTGCGCAAGGGCGACATCCTGCTGCACCGCTTCTCGCCGACGGGATTCTATTCGTCGGCGGTGATCAACCCCTTCCTGGCGGAACTCGACGCGCGCTCGAAGCGGCAGATCCCCTATGCCTCGGCCCCGGTCGGCGAGATGACCGAGGCGCTCGCCATCGGCGCGCGCGGCCGCAAGGTGTTCGTGACGGCGGCGGACAAGGCCCATGCCGAAGGCTGGATCGCGGCTGGCTATGTCGAGGGGCTGCGCACGCCGGATTCCACCCTGGTCTTCGTCACCCGCGAGCGCGCCGAAAGGATCCATCGCGACCAGGTGGATTGCATGGGCTGCCTGTCGGCCTGCATGTTCTCGAACTGGGCCCAGAACGAGGAGGGGACGACCGGCAAGAAGGCCGATCCGCGTTCCTTCTGCATCCAGAAGACGCTGCAGGACATCGCCCATACCGACGACGTCGACACCCAGCTGATGTTCGCCGGCCACAACGCCTATCGGTTCGCCGAGGATCCGTTCTACGCCAACGGCTTCATCCCGACGGTCCGCGAACTGGTGGACCGTATCGCGACCGGCGATTGACCCCAAGCCTTGTAGCAGTTCCAGGATCGAGCCAAAGCCGCTGCGAACTCTGGACTTTTCGTCTGGACCACGCATATCTAGACCCATGTCCGCCCGTCCTTTCGCCTCGGCGCTCGACCGCCTCAAACGCCATGGCCTGCGCCCGACGCGCCAGCGCCTGGCGCTCGTCAAGCTGCTCTTCGAACGCGGCAACCGCCATGTCAGCGCCGACCAGCTTCGTGGCGAGGCGGCTGCCGCGGGCGTGCCGGTCTCGCTGGCGACGATCTACAACACGCTTAACCAGTTCACGGCCGCCGGGCTTCTGCGCGAGGTCGTGGTCGAGGCCGGCCGGTCCTATTTCGACACGAACGTGGCGGAACATCATCATCTGCTGGTCGAGCCGACCGGCGAACTGGTCGATGTCCCGGCCAGCCATGTCCGGGTCTCCGCGCTGCCGGACCTGCCGCCCGGCCTGTCGCTGCGCCGCGTCGACGTGATCTTGCGGGTCGCCAAGGCCGCAGACGCAAAAAACTCAGTCTAGAAATATTCTAGACTATTGACACCCCCGGGTGCCGGACCTAACTCCCTGGTCCCGCACGCCGCCCGCGAGAACCGGGCGCCGCGCGGCCAACCTGCAGGAGACATGCCGATGCCGAAGCTCAAAGGAACGAAGACCGAGGACAATCTGAAGGCCGCGTTCGCCGGCGAAAGCCAGGCGAATCGTCGCTACCTCTATTTCGCGCAAAAGGCCGATGTCGAGGGGCACAACGACGTCGCGGTCGTGTTCCGTTCCACCGCCGAGGGCGAGACCGGCCATGCCCATGGCCATCTCGAGTTCCTCGAGGAGTCGGGCGACCCGGCGACGGGCCTGCCGATCGGCACGACCTCGGACAATCTGAAGGCCGCGATCGCGGGCGAGACGCACGAGTACACCGACATGTACCCGGGCATGGCCAAGACGGCCCGCGAAGAGGGCTTCGAGGAGATCGCCGACTGGTTCGAGACCCTGGCGAAGGCGGAGAAGAGCCACGCCGGCAAGTTCCAGCGCACGCTGAACGAGATGGCGAAGTGATGCCGACGGCGCGGCGGTTCCGGCTTCGCGCCGGGACCGCCGCGCCGGCCCTTTTCCAGGCGAGCGATCATTCGAGGACATGGCGATGCGCGAAGGCAGTCTAGAGGCCCCGATCCGGCACCCGATCGACTGGCAGAACCCGGATTTCTGGGACGAAGCCAAGCTCGAGGCCGAGCTGCGTCGCGTCTACGACATCTGCCACGGCTGCCGGCGCTGCTTCAACCTGTGCGACTCCTTTCCCAAGCTGTTCGACTTCGTCGACAACGCCCCCAACGAGAGCGTCGAGGATCTGACGCCCAAGCAGCTCCAGGAAGTCGTCGACGGCTGCACGCTGTGCGACATGTGCTTCCTGACCAAGTGCCCCTACGTGCCGCCTCACGAGTGGAACCTGGATTTCCCGCATCTGATGCTGCGGGCGCGCGCGATCGAGGCGCGCAAGAACGGCGTCAAGTGGAACGAGGCCGCGCTGACCCAGACCGACCGCAACGGCAAGCTCGCGGCGCTGGTCTCGCCGGTGGCGAACTGGGCCTCGAAGGAAGGCAACGGCCTCACCCGTCCGCTGATGGAAAAGGCGCTGGGCGTCCATCGCGAGGCGCGGCTGCCGAAATTCAACACCGCGACCTTCAAGATGCGCGACCGCGGCGATCCCGCGCAGGTCAACCGCGACGCACCGGCCTTCGGCCAGCGCAAGGTCGCGCTCTACGCCACCTGCTTCGTGAACTACAACGATCCCGAGATCGGCATGGCCGCGCGCGCGGTGCTGGCGCGTAACGGCGTCGAGACCCGGGTCGAATAT
The DNA here is from genome assembly GCA_044359885.1 of Alphaproteobacteria bacterium. GTDB lineage: Bacteria > Pseudomonadota > Alphaproteobacteria > CACIAM-22H2 > CACIAM-22H2 > CAIOSQ01. The sequence continues at coordinate 8,988 of JBIKLI010000087.1, forward strand.
CCGCGCTGCTGCGGGATGCCGCAGCTCGAGCGCGGCGAGATCGAGAAGGTCGCGGCGGCCGCCAAGGCGACCGCGGCGCATTTCGCGCCGCTGATCGACCAGGGCTGGGACGTCGTGGCGCTGGTGCCGTCCTGCGCGCTGATGCTGAAGTTCGAGTGGCCGCTGATCGTGCCCGACGATCCGCTGGTGAAGAAGCTCGCCCAGGCGACCTTCGACATCACCGAATACGTCGTCGACATCCACAAGAAGCACGGCCTTGCCCCCGGACTCCAGCCGCTGGAGGGCGGTGTTGCCGTCCATATCGCGTGCCATGCGCGCGCGCAGAACATGGGGCCGAAGGCGGCCGAGATGCTGCGTCTGATCCCCGAGCCGGACGTCCAGGTCATCGAGCGCTGCTCGGGCCATGGCGGAAGCTGGGGCATCATGAAGGAGAATTTCGAGACCGCCGTGAAGGTCGGCAAGCCGGCGGCCAGGGCCGCGGCCAAGGCGGGCAAGGCGCATCTGGCCTCCGAATGCCCGCTCGCCGGCGACCATCTGGCGCAGATCATTGATCGCCTGGGGGAGGGCGGTCCGGCACCCGAGCCCAAGCACCCGATCGAGATCTTCGCCAAGGCCTACGGCCTGGCGTGAGCCGCGCCTTCCCCCCTCCAACCCCGAGGTCGAGATGATTGCCGCCACCAAGACCGAGATCACCCGCGCCGACATCCTGCCGGCAGACGTCTATGGCCGCGAGCGCCGGGCGCTGCGTGCCGATGTCGTCGAGATGAAGAAGCTGCGCCGGGTCAGCGTCGGACCCTTCGCGACGTTCTATTTCGAGAACTATCGCACCATGTGGCATCAGGTCCACGAGATGCTGTTCATCGAGAAGGGCGGCGAGGGCCAGATCGACGACGAACTCAGCGCCTACAATCCGCTGATCCCCAAGGGCAGCGAGTTGGTGGCGACGGTGATGCTGGAGATCGAGGATCCCGTTCGTCGCGCGCGCGCGCTTGCGCGGCTCGGCGGCATCGAGCGCCACATCTTCGTCAGCGTCGGCGGCGAGCGCATCGCCGCGCGTCCCGAGGGCGAGGTCGAGCGCACGAAGGCCGACGGCAAGACCAGCTCGGTGCATTTCGTGCATTTCGACTTCACGCCGGCGCAGATCGCCCGCTTCCGCGATACCGCCCACCAGATCGTCGTCGGGATCGATCACCCCGAGTACAGCCATATGGCGGTGCTGTCGCCCGCCGCGCGCGAGGCGCTGGCGCGGGATTTCGCGGGCTGACGGTCGCCGCCTCGCGCGGCCGATGTCAATCGGCCGCGTCCAGCGTGCGGGGCTAGCGCCGAGGCGCCAGCAGCCGGGTCATCGCGGCGCAGACATAGTCGATCTCGGCATCGGTGAGCCCGACGCCGGAAGGCAGACTGAAGCCGCGCGCGGATAGCGCGGTGGTCGCGGGGAAGTTGCCGCCACCGGCATAGGGCCGGTAGGGCGTCATCTCGTGCAGCGGATAGAACAAGGGCCGCGTGTCGATCCCGGCTTCGCCCAGGCAGCGCATCATCTCGTCGCGCGCCACGCCGCTGGACCGGGGATCGACGATCACCGAGACCATCCAGTAGCTGTTGCGCCGACCGGCAAGCCGGGGGGCGAATTCGATTCCGGGCAGCCCGGCGAGCCCGTCGCGATAGCGCCGCGCGATCGCCTGCTTGCGCGCGAGGAAACGTTCCGCCTGTTCCAGCTGGGCGCAGCCGATCGCCGCCTGCAGATTGGTGAGCCGGTAGTTGTAGCCGACCTCGTCGTGCCAGTAGCGCTTCTCCGGGTTCATGCCGTGGTCGCGCAGGCGACGCGCGCGCTGGGCGGCCTCGGCGTCGCGGAACACGACGGCGCCGCCCTCGCCGGTGGTGATGACCTTGTTCGAGAAGAAGCTGAACGTGCCGGCATCGCCGATCGTGCCGCAGGCCCGGCCGCGATGGGTGGCGCCGATCGCCTCGGCGGCATCCTCGACGATCCGCAACCCGTGCCGCTGCGCGATGCGGTCCAGCCCGTCCATGTCGGCCGGCTGGCCGTAGAGATGGACCGGCATGATCGCGCGGGTGCGGCTGGTGACGGCGGCGGCGACGCGCTCCGGATCGATGTTCCAGGTGCGGCGGTCGACATCGACGATGACCGGCGTCGCGCCGGCATGGACCACCGTGTTGATCGTGGCGGCGAAGGTCAGGTCCGGGACGATCACCTCGTCCCCGGGCCCGATGCCGTAGCCCAGCAGGGCGAGATGCAGCGCGGCCGTCCCGTTCGAGCAGGAGACGACATGCTCGGCGCCGATCAGAGCGCCCAGCATCTCCTCGAACCGCTTCACGAAGCTGCCCTGGGAGGAGATCCAGTTGGTGGTCACGCATTGCGTGACATATTCGAGCTCGCGCCCCCCCAGAACCGGTTCCGCCATCGGAATGCGCCGGCCGGAGGGCGGAAGGCTGGGGATGACGTCCGTCTCCGCCCGGTCCGGCTGGAAGCTGGCGCTCTCGGCCGGCAGGCCGAGGCCGCGGCCGCTGTCGGGCATCATGGCCGCACCCTGAGGCGAGCCAGATCGCTGGCAGAAGGGGTCCGAGTGTCCATAACCCGAAAACGGATCAACCATCCGGTTTAATCCGGGCCCCCCTGCAAGAATCTTCGCCCCCTCAGCCGGACGGCAACCCAAGCGAGATAATCTGTCTTTCTATAACCTTTTCCTCGACATAGAGATCGAGTGCACGGCGAAGGCCGGCGTCGCCTAGCCGTGTGCGCAGCGCCGGATCGGTGGCCAGCCGGCCGAGCGCGGCGGCCAGCGCCACGGGCTGGGCCACCGGCACCAGCAGCCCGGTCTCGCCCTCGATCACCTCCTCGCGCGCGCCGCGGATGTCGGTGGCGACCACCGGCAGGGCGCTCAGCATCGCCTCGATGATCGAGCGCGGCATCCCTTCGCGGTGCGACGGCAGGACGAAGACGTCGGCGGCGCGCAGCAGATCCGGCACATCGGTCCGGTAGCCCAGGAACCGCACCCGCCCGGACAGGGCCGGATCGCGCTCGGCCGCCGCGATGTCCGCGGCGATCGAGCCGGCGTGGTCGCTCGCCAGCCTTTCGCCGGCCACCCAGAGGTCGGCATCGACATGCCGCATCGCGGCGAACAGTTCCGGATAGCCCTTCTCCGCGACCAGCCGTGCGACGCAGAGGATGGCCGGACGCGGCGAGGCAAGGCCGAGCCGCGCGCGCAGGGCCGCGCGCGCCGCGGGGTCGCGAGCAGGGTGGAAACGCCCGGGATCGCTGCCGTTGCCGATGGCGGCGATCGTCCCGCCACGGCGGCACAGCCGCAACCGCCGTGCCGTCGCCGCGTCTTCCTCGGCCTGGGTGAACAGCGTGTCGGTGAAGCGACCGCCGACCCACTCCAGGGCGGCGAACAGCGTCCAGGACGGCCACGCCATGCGTTCGTGGAAATAGAACCCATGGGCCGTGTAGACGATCCGCGGGACGCCGTGGCGGCCGGCCGCCAGCCGTCCGATCAGCGCGGCGATCGGGGTGTGGACATGGACGAGGTCGAAGCGCTCGCGGCCGAACAGCGCCGAGACCTCGCGATAGGCCCGGACATGGGCGCGCGGGTCGAGGTTGCGGGCGAAGCCGACTTGCTCGACCCGGAACCCGTCCTCGCGGACCCGGTCGGCGAGCGGCCCCGGCGCGCAGACGCCGACCACCTCATGCCCGGCCGCGCGCAGCGCGCGCATCAGCGGCAGCAGGAAATGGTAGAGCGTGAAATCGACGGCGCAGAGCTGGCAGATCTTCATGCCGGGACGTCGCCCCGCGCCGGCAGCACGGCTCGGGTGACCGCGGCGATCATCCACAGCGCCCCCACCCACCAGCCCTGCCAGATCCCGTAGCCGGTCAGCAGCACTGCCAGCGCTGCCGCCAGGGCCGCCGCCAGGCAGATCGCGGCCGGCGGATCGATGCCGGGGGCCGCGACGCGCCGGACAACCAGGAGGGCTGCGGCCGCGCCGAACGCGGCGCCCAGCGCCCCCAGCTCCAGCCAAAGCTGCAGGACGCCGTTATGGGGATGCAGGGGAAGGCGATGCACGCCGGGCTGGATGAACGCGTCGCCGCCGGGGATCGCGCGTGCCGAGCCCAGCCCCCAACCCAGCAGCGGCCGCTCGGCGATGCGGTCGGCCGCGAAGGACCAGATCTCCGCCCGGTGCCAGACCGAACCGTTGAGGCTGCGCGCGGTGAACCGGTCGTGGAACGGTCCCCAGTTCGGCAGCAGCGGCATCAGCGCGAAGCCCAGCGCGATGGCGCCCATCAGGGTCGCGCGCAGGGCGGCCGGCCTGCCCGCCGTGAACAGGACGGCGCCCAGCAGGGCGGCAGCGAGTCCGCAGGCCGACGCCAGCAGGGCGGCGTTGCTGTCGAAGGCAGGCAGGATGGCGATGGCCCAGGCCGGTAGCAGCGCTCCGCGCCGCCACCCGTACCGGCGGGCGACGACCGCCGCGGCGGGCCAGACCGTGATCGCCAGCAGGCTGGCCGCGCGGTTGAGACGGTGGAGATGGAAGGGAAGGCCCAGCGCCTCGC
>JBIKLI010000088.1:0-13541 GCA_044359885.1 Alphaproteobacteria bacterium
TGTCGCGCGCCGGCAGCAGCGGTGCGGCGAAGGCGAAAATGGTGTCGGGAATCTCGATCGGCTGTCGTTGCATGGGGCGTCCTGTCCTGTTCGCGCCCGCGCCGCGGGCCGGCTACAGAATGATCGACAACCCACGCTCGCCGGAAGCGGAAAGGCGGTCGGCGCGCGCATAGGCGCCGCGCGCGCTGCGCCAGTCCTCGACATGCGCCCCCTTCCCGGGATCGTGCTGGGCGAGGAACTGCGCCATGAAGCCGGAGGGGATCGACGGCGCGGCCGGCCGCTGGGCCATCCGCCGGTCGCGCCATTGCGACCAGCCCTCGCCGTCGTCGCGACGCCGCGCGGCGTCGCGCTCGGCCTCGCGCGGCGGCAGGATCTCGACCCGCTCGGCCCCGCGTGGGGCGTACCGGGAGGAGAGCGCGGTGATGGCGAGCGACTGCAGCGACGACATGCGAAGCCGGTAGGTTAGGAAGCGACTAGATAAAAATCATTGAAAATCGCGGTTAACATCATTAACCATCCACACGTCGGTGAACTCGGGCGCGTTTACGGCGCGTTAGCGTTCATCCTTGTAAAAATGTGGGGTTGCGGCGCGACTCGCGAGGGGGCGCGCCGTGAGCAATGCCTCGCCAACCAGGGACCATTCGTCCGATGCGAGATTCGGTGCCAGAAGGGCAACGATTGCTGGCGGCGCTCGGCGCCGCCGCCGACATCGCCTATTCATGGGATGTCCAGTCCGGCGCCATCGACTGGCTGTCCGATGCGTCCGGTCTCGGGTCGCAATTCGCCGCGATCCGGACCGCCGACGCGCTGGCGGCCCGCATCCACGGCGAGGATGCGACGACGCGCTCCGCGGCGATCGCCCGCCATCTGGCCCGGTCGGGTTCGGAGCCCTTCGAATGCGAGTTCCGCGTCCGCGACGACCATGACGATCCGGTCTGGGTCCATGATCGCGGCATCGCCATCTACGACGCCGCCGGACAGCCCGCCCGCATCACCGGCGTGATGCGGATGATCGGCTCGCGCAAGGCGCGCGAAGCGCAACTCGAATATCTCGCCAACCACGACGAGCTCACCGGGCACTACAATCGCAGCCGGCTGCGCGAGGCGCTGGACCACGCGCTGGGCGCGGCCCGGCGCTACGGGATCGCGGGCGCCTATCTCGTGGTCGGCATCGATCGTCTGTCGGGAATCGGCGAAGCCTTCGGGATCGAGGCCTCGGATGCGATCGTGATCGCGATCGGGCGTGTGCTCGATCGCAGCCTGCGCAACACCGACATCATCGGCAGGATCGGTCCCGACCGGTTCGGCGTCGTGCTCAGCCACTCCCCGGTCGTCGATCTGGCGATCACCGCCGAGAAGATCCTCGCGGCCGTGCGCTTGGCGCGGATCGAAGCCGAGGGCAGCGAGCTCCATGTCACCGTCTCGATCGGCGGGGTCGCGTTCCAGGACGACCCGCCCGCCGTCGCCGACATCATGAGCCGCGGCGAGGCCGCGCTTCAGGGCGCCGAGCAGCAGGGCCGCGACTGCTTCGCCCTGTACCAGGACGGGCCCACGCATCGCGAGCAGCGGCGCCATGCGATGTGGGTCGTCGAGGAGGTCCAGTCCGGCCTCAAGGACGGGCGGGTGATGCTCGCCTACCAGCCGATCGTCGACGCGCTCACCAAGCGGCCCGACCATTACGAGTGCCTGATCCGGCTGCGGCGGCGCAACGGACAGGTGGTGACGGCCGGGAATTTCGTGCCGCTGGTCGAGCAATCCGGCCTGATGCGTCAGGTCGACCGCCGCGCGGTCGAACTGGCGATCGAGGAACTGAGCGCCTATCCCGACCTGCGGCTGGCGGTGAACGTGTCCGGCCATACCACTTCGGACCGCAACTGGCTGCGGACCCTCGGGACGCTGGTGCGCGGCATCCCCGAGGTCGCCCAGCGCCTGACCGTCGAGATCACCGAGACCGTGGCGCTGCAGGACATCGACGAGACCGCCCGCTTCGTGCGCAAGCTGCGCGACCTGGGCTGCCGCGTGTCGCTGGACGATTTCGGCGCCGGTTACACCAGCTTCCGCAACCTCAAGGCGCTGGAGGTCGATTGCGTCAAGATCGACGGGTCCTTCGTGCGCGGCCTGTCCGACAACATCGACAACCAGCTCTTCGTGCGCACACTGATCGGGCTTGCCGAGGGCCTGGGCCTGTTCGCGGTCGCCGAATGCGTCGAGAACGAAGGCGATGCCGCGCTTCTGGGCCGGCGCGGCGTGCGCTTCATGCAGGGCTGGTATTTCGGCAAGCCGAGCCTGGACCGGCCATGGGCGCCGGAGGCGCGCGCGGCCGGCTCGCCCGCCGCCCAGATGGCGGGCCCCAAGCTGACGGTCGTCAACGGCGGACGCTCCGCCCTCTGAGCCGGGCTCAGCGCCTGGTCAGGGCGGCCAGCTGGCGCTGGATCTCTTCCATCTGCCGCTGCAGATCCTGCAGCGAGGGTGCCGGGGCCGGTCCCGCTGGCGTCGTTCCGGCGGACGCAGCCGGGGCGGCGGCTTCGGCCGGCGTCGCGCCCGCGCCCGCCGCGGCCGGGTCCTGAGCCGGGGTCTCGCCCTGGCCCGCGGGCGGAGCCTGTCCGAACGGCGTCCAGAGCTGGGTCATGGCGTTCTGGAACAGGGACAGGTTGCGCTTGCTCGCTTCCTCCAGCTGCGGGCCGAAGGGAAAGAAACCGCCGAAGGCCGCCTGCAGCGAGTCGCGGAACTGTTCCTGGTTGTGGGCGAAGGCCTGCATCGAGGCCTCGAGATAGCGCGGCACGACGGCCTGCAGATTGTCGCCGTAGAAGCCGATGAGCTGGCGCAGGAAGCCGATCGGCAGCAGGTTCTGGCCGCCCTTGGATTCTTCTTCGACGATGATCTGGGTGAGGACGGCGCGGGTGATGTCCTCGCCGGTCTTGGCATCGTGGACGACGAAGTCGATCCCCTGCCGGACCATCGCCGAAAGATCCTCGAGGGTCACGTAGGTGGACGTCGCCGTGTTGTAGAGACGGCGATTGGCGTATTTCTTCACCCGGACGCGCTTGGCGTCGTCGCTCGCCCCGCCGGCTGTCGCCGCGGGCGGCGGATCCGCCGGTTTGTCCCTCGCGGTCATGGCTGTATGCTGCACCCGAACCCGTCTTCCCGCAAGCGCCGCCTCCCGAACGCCCCCGGCCCATGACCGACAGCGACGATCCCGCGGCGCTCGCGCGCCGTTTTCTCGATCTGTGGCAGGAACAGGTCGCGGCGGCCGCCGCCGATCCTGCGCTCGCCGAGATGATGCAGCGCCTGGCCGCGGCGCCGGCCGCCTGGGCGGCGCTCTGGACAGGGCCGGTGCCGGGGTTCCAGCATGGACGACGCGATGATCCCGCCGCCTCCGCCGCCGCCGTTCCGCCGCATGGCGCCGCGCCCGCTGGCGCTGCATCTGGCCGCGGCGGCGACGACCTTGTTCGCCTCGCCGGGCGCGTTGCCGAACTCGAAGCCCGGGTCGCCGCTCTCGAAGCGGCTGGCGGCGGCCGATCCGGAGCTCGCCGCGGCGCTCGCAAGCGCCGAGCCTGAGGCGCTCGCCGCGGCGCTGCGGCGCGAGATCCTGGCCCGCGCCGCGTCCTTCGCCGACGGAATCGCGCGCTATCGCGCCCATCCCTGGCGCCGCCCGGCCGCCCCCTGGCCGGAGATCTGGCGCGAGGGCACGACCCGGCTGTTCGACGGGGCGCCCGGCAGCGACGGCGCGCCGGTGCTGCTGGTGCCGTCGCTGGTCAACCGCGCGCATATCCTCGACCTGCTGCCGGATCGCAGCTTCCTGCGGGCGCTGGCGCAGGCCGGGTTGCGGCCGATGCTGGTCGACTGGGACCGGCCCGGCGCAACCGAGCGCGGCTGGGGTCTCGAGGACTACATCGCCGGCCGTCTCGCCCGGTGCCTCGGCCATGTCGTCGCCGCCACCGGCCGGCGGCCGGTGCTGCTGGGCTACTGCATGGGCGGACTGCTGGCGTTGCCCCTGGCCCTGCAGCGCGGCGCCGGCCTCGCCGGCCTGGTCCTGCTCGCGACACCCTGGGATTTCCATGCCGAGCGGCCGGATCTGGCCCGCGCCCTGGCGGCGCTGGCACGGCATTGGCTGCCGGGGGCGGATCTGGCGGGCGAGTTGCCGGTCGATGCGATCCAGTCGCTGTTCGCCGCTCTCGACCCGCTGCTGGCGCTGCGGAAATACGTCGCCTTCGCCCGCGCCGGCGAAGCGGCCGCGCGCGATTTCGTGGCGCTGGAGGACTGGCTCAACGACGGCGTGCCGCTGGCGGCGCGCGTGGCGCGCGAATGCCTGCTTGGCTGGTACGGGGACAATTCGACCGCGCGCGGGGACTGGCGGATCGGCGGCCGGGTGGTCGCCCCGGCCGACCTGGCGCTGCCCACCCTGGTCGTGGTGCCGGCCCAGGACCGGATCGTCCCGCCGCCCGCCGCCCTGCCCCTGGCCGCATCGATCCCGGGGGCGGCGTCGATGGTGCCGCCGCTGGGTCATGTCGGCATGATGGCCTCGGCGCGCGCACCGTCGCTGCTCTGGCCCGGTCTGGTCGGCTGGATCCGGGCCCATGCGGCAACCTGACGCGGGCTCGCTTGCGTGGTGCCGTAAGCTACATGTAAGCGTCGGCGGCTAGTTGCGCGCCATCCAGAAGAGGAATCGCCATGACCGATATCGTCATCGCCGCCGCCGCGCGTACGCCGGTCGGCAGCTTCAACGGGGCCTTCGCCTCGCTCGCCGCCCATGATCTGGGGGCGATCGCGATCGGCGAGGCGCTGCGCCGCGCCAAGGTCGAGGCCGCCGAGGTCGACGAGGTGGTGATGGGCCAGATCCTGGCCGCGGGGGCCGGCCAGAACCCGGCGCGCCAGGCGGCGATGAAGGCCGGCATCCCGGCCGAGAAGACCGCCTACGGCATCAACCAGCTCTGCGGCTCGGGCCTGCGCGCGGTGGCGCTGGGCTTCCAGGCGATCCGCAACGGCGACAGCGCGATCGTCGTCGCCGGCGGCCAGGAGAGCATGACCCAGGCGCCGCATTGCGTGCAGCTGCGCGCGGGCGTGAAGATGGGCGGCACCGAGCTCGTCGACACGATGCTGCGCGACGGGCTGATGGACGCCTTCCACGGCTATCACATGGGCAACACCGCCGAGAACGTCGCCCGCAACTGGCAGATCGGCCGCGAGGAGCAGGACCGGTTCGCCGTCGCCTCGCAGAACAAGGCCGAGGCCGCGCAGAAGGCGGGCAGGTTCAAGGACGAGATCGTTCCGGTGACGGTCAAGTCGCGCAAGGGCGACGTGGTCGTCGCCGACGACGAATATCCCAAGCACGGCACGACGCTGGACACGCTGGCGAAGCTGCGCGCGGCCTTCGACAAGGCCGGGACCGTGACCGCCGGCAACGCCTCGGGCATCAACGACGGCGCGGCCGTGGCGGTGCTGATGCGCGAGGCCGAGGCGGCGCGGCGGGGCATCGTCCCGCTGGCGCGCATCGTTTCCTGGGCGACCGCCGGCGTCGATCCGGCGATCATGGGCTCCGGCCCGATCCCGGCGTCGCGCAAGGCGCTGGAGAAGGCCGGCTGGAAGGCCGGCGATCTCGACCTGATCGAGGCCAACGAGGCCTTCGCGGCCCAGGCCTGCGCGGTCAACAAGGACATGGGCTGGGACGTGTCGAAGGTGAACGTCAATGGCGGCGCCATCGCCATCGGCCACCCGGTCGGCGCGTCGGGGGCCCGGGTGCTCAACACGCTGCTGTTCGAGATGCAGCGGCGCGGCGCGCGCAAGGGCCTCGCCACGCTGTGCATCGGCGGCGGCATGGGCATCGCGATGTGCGTCGAGCGCTGAACCGGAACGTCAGAGAGATCGCAGGGAGGAAGACATGACTGGACGCGTGGCACTCGTCACCGGCGGCACCCGCGGCATCGGCCGCGCCATCAGCGAGGGCCTCAAGAAGGCCGGCTACCGCGTCGTCGCCAGCTACGGCGGCAACGACGCGGTCGCCCAGGCCTTCACGGCCGATACCGGCATTCCCGCCTACAAATTCGACGTCGGCGACTTCGCCGCCTGCCAGGCGGCGGTGGCGAAGATCTCGGCCGAGATCGGACCGATCGAGGTGCTGGTCAACAACGCCGGCATCACCCGCGACGCGACGATGAAGCGCCTGTCGCGCGACATGTGGGACCAGGTGATCGATACCAACCTGGGCAGCTGCTACAACCTGTCCAAATGCGTCTGGGACTCGATGCTGGAAAAGGGCTTCGGCCGCATCGTCAACATCGGCTCGGTCAATGGCCAGATGGGCCAGTACGGCCAGGTCAACTACGCCGCGGCGAAGTCCGGCATCCACGGTTTCACCAAGGCGCTGGCCCAGGAAGGTGCGTCCAAGGGCATCACCGTCAACGCGATCGCGCCCGGCTATATCGACACCGAGATGGTCCAGGCGGTTCCCGCGGACGTCCTGAAGAAGATCATCGCCCGCATCCCGGTCGGCCGCCTTGGCTTCGCCCAGGAGATCGCCCGCGGCGTCGTCTTCCTCGTCGCCGACGAGGGCGCCTTCATCACCGGCTCGACGCTGTCGATCAACGGCGGCCAGCACATGTACTGACGCCGCGCGGGCGCTTCGTCTCGCAGAGGATCTGCCGGCCACCCCGCCAACGGTCCGTGGCCGGCACATCCCGGGCGTCGGTGTTTCGACATCGCCGCGTGTCTTTGGCGGCGTCGCGTGAGACGCCTGTTCCCGGAGCCTCAGGCGCGAGAAGGCGACGTCGCGATGATCGTTGACGATGCGCCTGCAGCCGTCCTCGAAGCGGGCGGCGCCGAAATCGATCGGCAGGCCGAGCGGCGGACGCGACAGCCGCAGATGGCTCGGATCCTGCTTGCCATGGATCGCGCCCAGCGTTTCCACGGATTTCGGTTCCACGACCAGCAGGTCGGCGACGGGCAGATCGACGCGCAGGCCGTCGGTGAAACGGACCCCCCTGCATTCGAAGGCGATCGCCTTCTGCCGTTCGATCCGCAGTCCCGGTTCCGCCAGGGTCGCGGCGAGAACCGTTTCATGGACCGTCTCCAGCAGGCCCGGGCCAAGGTCCCGATGCAGGTGGAACGCGCGATCGGCGACGATCGCCGATGGCTCATCGACATCGCCTTGCGCTTTGCGCCCTTCGCGGCTTCGCGCGAGATCGTCGGTGTTTCCGCCGGCCATCTCCACCTGCCCGCAGCCGTTCCGGCGAGGCTGGCGGGCGCGGGTGCAATGCGCGTCGCATCTTCGGCGCTACGCCGCAGATGCGGAGGGTCCGTTTCGTCACCCGCCCGCGGCGCAGCGCAGGCCGATATAGACGGCGGGGAAGTCGGCGGGTTTTTCGGCCAGGTTGTCGGCGCGCAGCTGGGCGGCGCCGTACCACCAGGAACTGCCGCGCGTGCGCTTGCCGGCCGCGGTCTCGTGGTCGACCCATTCCCAGACATTGCCGCCCATGTCCCAGAGACCGTTGACGCCCTGCTGCGTGGTGCGGACCGGCACATGGCCGGCCCCGCGGCCCAGGTCCCGGCCAAGCGTGCCCTTCGGGCGATCGAGATGGTTGGCGCCGTCGCCGGACTCGCCGGTGGGGAAGGGATAGGTGCGGCCGCGCTGGAAGGGCGCGGGCGGATCGGTGCGCGTCTCGACATAGGCCGCGCGCGTCCATTCGGCGTCGGTCGGCAGGCGCAGGCCGGCCCAGCGGCAATAGGCCTGCGCCTCGTGCCAGGTCAGATGCACGGCCGGTTCGTCCTCTGCACCGGGACGGCCGAAGGGCGTGCGCCAGGTCCAGCCGGCCATGCGCTCCCAGCCGGCGCGGAACTGAAACCCGCCGCCGGCCGTCTCGGCCGCGGTGACCAGCCCCGTGGATTCGGCGAAGCGGCGGAACTGGCCGATCGTCACTTCCGTTCGATCGATGCGGAACCCGTCGACCGTCTGCATGTCATGGGCGCCTGGCTGGGCGGCGGCGGCGAGGGGCAGCAGCAGGGCTCCCAGAATGGCGGCGGCGACACGGCGCATCTCAATAGCCTTTCGTCGGCTGGGCGCCGCCCGGCTCGATCCGGCTGGCGCCGAGGCGGTTGGCGCCGGCGCGAAGCATGGCGTGGGCGCTGGCGGCGTCGCGGATGCCGCCCGAGGCCTTGACGCCGATCGCGTCGCCGACGGCGCGTCGGATCAGCATGACATGGTGCGTACTGGCGCCGCCGCCACCGAAACCGGTCGAGGTCTTCACGAAAGCCGCCCCGGCCGCGGCGGCGATCAGCGCGCCCTGGGCGATCTGTTCGTCCGACAGCGCCGCTGTCTCCAGGATCACCTTGACCGGCACCTGCACCGCGCCGGCGCAGGCGCGGACATGGGCGTAGACGGCCGCGAACTCGCCGCCGCGCAATCGTCCGTAGGCCAGCACCATGTCGATCTCCCGCGCGCCTGCGGCGACCGCGTCGGCGGCCTCGCGCGCCAGGCTCTCCGGCCGGCAGGCGCCGAAGGGAAAGCCCACGACGCAGATCGGCCGCGTGGTCGAGCCGGCCAGCCGCGCCGCGACGCGGTCGACGAGCCCCGGATTGACGCAGGCGGCCGCCGCGTGGGCGGCGCGCGCGCGATCGGCCAGCGCATCGATCTCGGCGCCGGTCGCCTCGGGCTTGAGCAGCGTCAGGTCGGTCCAGAACAGCGGGTCGGCATCGGCGCGATAGCCCGGCGGCGGCTCGATCGTGCCGGGAGGTGCGCCGGGCGCGAGGCGCGGGTGGTCCGGGATGCGACCGGCCAGCGTGCGGCGCGCGGCGGCGACCAGCGCGTCGAGCGCCGCGATGTCGGGTGCGCCGCTCATCGCCAGCTCGCCAGCTTCGCGTCGATCTCGGCACGCCGCGCCATCGCAGGCGCGGTGCCGATGCGCGTGGTCGAGAGGCCCGCACCGGCATTGGCGAAGCGCAGCGCGGCGACCAGATCCATGCCCTCGGCGATCGCACAGGCGAAGCAGCCGGCGAATGAATCCCCGGCCCCGGTCGTGTCGACCGGGACGATGCCGGTGGCCGCGGGGACCATGCCCGTGAACGCGGCGGCGTCGACGAAGACGCCCTTGGCGCCGAGCGTCACGATCACGGCGCCGCAACCCCTGGCGCGCAGCGCGGCGGCGGCGGCGCGCACCCCGGCATCGTCGGCGGTCGCGATGCCCGTGAGCGCCGCCGCCTCGGTCTCGTTCGGGGTGAGAAAATCGACCTGCGGAAAGATGTCGTCCGGCAGGCTCTGGACCGGGGCCGGATTGAACAGCGTGCGCATGCCCGCCGCCCTCGCGCCGCGGATGGCGTGCAGCGTCGCCTCCAGATTGGTCTCGAGCTGGAACAGCGCCACGGCGCAGCCGCGCGCGGCCGCGGCCGCGACCGCGGCATCGACCTCGGCGCCGGTGAAGCGCGCGCAGGCGCCGATCGCGACGGTGATCATGTTCTCCGCCGTGGCTTCCTCGACCATGATCAGCGCGGCCCCGGTGGCCACGCCGTCGGCGTCGACGAAGGCGAAGCGGGCATCGATGCCTTCCGCCTCGAACATGCCGCGCGCGGCGCGGCCCAGCGCGTCGTCGCCGACCCGGGTCGAGAACAGCACTTCTGCGCCCGCGCGCCGCGCCGCGACCGCCTGGTTCGAGCCCTTGCCGCCGGGGCCGGTCTGGAACGGGCCGGCGAAGATGGTCTCGCCGCGCCGCGGCAGGCGCGGCGTGCGCATCATCATGTCGGTGATGTAGCTGCCGAGAACGAAGATCCTTGCGGCCATGGGCGTTTCCCCCGAGTGTCGCGACCAGAACGCGCAAGGAGTCGCATGGCGGACGGCGCCGGAAAACCGAAAACCGGAGGCCCGTGGCCGGCGGTGGCGGCGGGGCTGCTCGCCGCTTTCGTCGGCTTCGCCAGCTCGTTCGCGGTCGTGCTGCAGGGCTTCGCGGCGATGGGCGCCTCGCCCGCGCAGGCGGCGTCGGGGCTGATGGCCGTCTCGGTGGCGATGGGGCTCTGCGCGATCGTCCTCAGCCTGCGCCGGCGCATGCCGATCTCCATCGCCTGGTCGACCCCGGGGGCCGCGCTGCTGGCCAGTTCGGCGATGCCCGAGACCGGCTTCGCCGGCGCGGTCGGCGCCTTCCTGCTCTGCGGGGCGCTGATGCTCGCGGCGGGCGCCTGGAAGCCGCTCGGGCGCTGGGTGGCGGCGATCCCGCCGCCGCTCGCCAACGCGATGCTGGCGGGCGTGCTGCTGGGCCTCTGCCTCGCCCCGCTGCGCGCGGTGGCGCAGATCCCGCTGCTCGCCCTGCCCGTGATCCTCGCCTGGGCCGTCATGCTGCGGGTCAGCCGCCTGCACGCGATGCCGGTCGCGGTCGGGCTGGCGGCGATCCTGATCGCGGCGACGACGACGGCGCCTCCGGGCGGCTTCGGCACGTTGTGGCCGGCACCCGTCGCGGCGATGCCGCGCCTCGACCTGGCGGCGCTGATCGGCATCGGTCTGCCGCTGTTCATCGTCACGATGGCCTCGCAGAACATCCCGGGCATCGCGGTGCTGAACGCCAACGGCTACCGCCCCGATCCCGGTCCGCTGTTCCGCGCGACCGGCCTCTTCTCGCTGCTCGCCGCTCCCTTCGGATCGCATGCGGTCAATCTTGCCGCGATCACCGCCGCGATCTGCGCCGGCCCGGATGCCCATCCCGATCCCGGGCGGCGCTGGATCGCGGCCGTGGTCGCGGGCTGCGGCTATGTCGTGCTCGGCCTGCTCGCGACGTCGGCGAGCGCGCTGGTCGCCCTGTCGCCACCGGTGCTGATCGAGGCGGTGGCCGGACTGGCGCTGCTCGGCGCCTTCGCCAACTCGCTGTCGGCCGCGCTGGCGCAGCCTGCCGATCGCGAAGCGGCGGCGGTGACGTTCCTCACCGCCGCCTCCGGCCTGACGCTGTTCGGGATCGGCGGCGCGTTCTGGGGTCTGCTGGCCGGTTTCGCGATGATGGCCGTCGCACGCTGGCGCAGCACCGTCTGAGGACGCGCATCCCGGGAGAAACGCATGACCGATTTCCAGCCCTTCGATCTCGAACGCATGATGGGCAAGTTCGAGAACGCCGTCCGCTACAACCTGTCCGAAAGCGGCGTCCATCCGCTCCGGCTCGGCGAATTGATGGCGCTCGCCGGGCAATCGGTCGATGCGCTCGCGGCGGTGGAACTCAACTACCCCCAGGCCAACGGCACGCCGGGCCTGCGTCGCGCCATCGCGGCCCTGTACGACGGGGCCGGCGAAGACAACGTGCTGGTGACGACCGGCGCGGCGGAGGCGAACTACCTTGTCGTGAACACGCTGCTCGGGCCCGGCGACGAGGCGGTGGTGATGCGACCCAACTATCTCCAGGTCTGGGGCGTGGCGCGCAATCGCGGCGTGCCGGTCAAGGATTTCGACCTCGTCGAGGCCACGGGCTGGGCGCCCGATCTCGACCAGCTCGCCAGGGCGGTCGGACCGCGCACGCGGCTGATCGCGGTCTGCAACCCCAACAATCCGACCGGCAGGATCCTGACGGCGGCGGAGATGGCGGCGATCGTCGCCGCCGCAGCGAGGGTCGGGGCGTGGATCCTGGCCGACGAGGTCTACGCCGGCGCGGAGCGCGAGACCGACATCGCGACGCCGAGCTTCTATGGCATGTACGACAAGGTCCTGGCGGTCGGCAGCATGAGCAAGGCCTATGGGCTGCCGGGGCTGCGCACCGGCTGGGTCGTCGGTCCGCCAGCGCTGCTCGACGAGATGTGGGCGCGGCACGACTACGTCACCATCACCGGCACGATGCTCTCCGACCGGTTGGCGACGCTGGCGCTGTCGCCGCAGGTCCGGCCGCAGATCCTGGAGCGCACCCGCGGCCTGATTCGCGCCGGCTACCCGGTGCTGCGCGACTGGGTGGCGAAGCTCGGCAACCGGGTCCAGCTCTTCCCGTCGCAGGCCGCCGCCATCGCGTTCCTGCGCTACGACCTGGACGTCGGCTCGACGGCGCTGGTCGAGCGGCTGCGCAAGGAGCAGAGCGTCCTGATCGTGCCCGGCGACCACTTCGGCCATGACCGCCATCTGCGCATCAGCTTCGGCCTGCCCCACGACTACCTGTCCGAGGGGCTGGCGCGGATCGGCCGCGCGCTCGGCGCGCGCGACGGCTGACGCGGGTCTTCCCGCGCGGCGTGCCCTTTACTCGGCGGCCTGGCGACCGCCGGCGACGATGCGCGGGCGCTTGTGGAACGCGCCGTCCTTCATGATGGCGAGCAGCCGGTCCTTGTTCTGCAGGATGGTCACGTCCTGGGACGGATCGCCGTCCACCAGCAACAGGTCGGCGAGGAAGCCCGGGCGGATCTGGCCCAGGTCGGGCATCCCCATGATCTCGCCGCCGACCCGGGTCGCGCAGATCAGCGCTTCGCCGTGGCCGTAGCCGAACAGCTTGACGAAGAGCTCGAGATCCTTCGCGTTCGTCCCCTGCGGCGTCCAGGCGAAGCCGTAGTCGCCGCCCGGGACGACGCGCACGCCGCGGCGGCGCAGCTTGTCGTAGGTCGCGCAGCACGCCTCCAGCGCGCGCTTGATGCCGATGTCGGTCGCGACCTGCTCGGTGATGCCCCAGCGATTGGCGTAGTAGACCGTGTTGTAGAGGATGCCCACCGCGGGTCCGACGAAGACGCGGTGCTTCTCGCGCTCCAGCATGTCCAGCGCCTCGTCGTCGGCGAATTCGCAGTGGTAGATGACGTCGACGCCGCAGCGTACGGCGGCCTTCACCGACTCGCCGGCGCGGCAATGCGCGTTGACGCGCCGCCCGAAGGCCTGGGCGACCTCGACCGCGGCCCGGATCTCGGCGTCGCTCATGACGGTCATCGCGGCCTTTGCGGACTTGATGAAGTCGTCGCCGGAGATGTTGATCTTGACGTTGTCGACGCCCTCGCGCACGCACATGCGCGTGACGCGGCGGACCTCGTCCGGGCCGTCGGCGATCAGCGCGAAGCTCTCGCGATGCATGTGCATCTTTCGCTCGTCGCCCAGGCCGCCGGTCACTGTGATCTCAGGGCTTGCCGCGCGCAGCCGCGGCCCGGGAATGCGCCCGGCGTCGATCTCGTTGCGGATGACGACGTCCAGACGGACCTTGGCCGACGCCGCGCCGTAGAGCGAGGTGAAGCCGGCGTCGAGCATCGCGCGCGCGTTGTGCATCGTCACCAGGACGTGCTCCTCGGGCGGAATGTCGCCGATCTCGACCGTCGACGCCGCGTTGGAAAAGCTCGGATGGGCATGGCCTTCGCAGAGGCCGGGAATCAGGGTCGCGCCCGCCGCGTCCATCACCTCGGCTCCGTCGCGTGGCAGACGGCTTCCGCCCTTCGACACCTTGGCGATGCGGTTGCCTTCGATCAGCACCTCGCCGGGATAGGTCGCGGCACCGGTGGCGTCCCAGATGCCGACATTGGTGAACAGCGTGCGATTCATCGGACGGCCTCCGGTGGCTGGCGTCGCGCAGGCGCGACGGGTCCGGAGAAAGCTAGGCCTGGAAAAGAGCGAATTCAATCGCGGGTGGTCG
>JBIKLI010000399.1:0-3831 GCA_044359885.1 Alphaproteobacteria bacterium
CGGCCGCCGCCTCCAGATCGTCGCCGCACGCCACGGGCTCGGCACGTCGCCACGCAGCCAGATAGGCGTCCGTCTCGCGCGCCCCGCCGCGCATGGCGGCGCGGTCGATCGCCTCCTGGAAGCGCGCCGGCAATTCGCGCTTGGCGCTGGCGCGGCCGGCACGCACGATCACCTGGGCCGGGATGTCGCGCCAGTAGATGACCGTCAGCTGCGCCACGCGGCCCCCTCCCCCAGGGTTTTTCCGGCGACGAACCGCGCGATGCCGCCAAGCCCCGTGCGCCGGACCTCGAACTCGAGCCCCAGCCGGGCCGCGGCTGCGGCGGCGCGCGCGTCGAGTTCCGGATCCGGGACCTGGGCGAGATAGACGACGCGCCGGTAGTTGCCGAAATAGTCGGGCAGCAGTTCCGGGTGCCGGTCGAGGCCGAGGCCACGGACGACGAGCGTCTCGAAATGCCGGACCAGGTAGTCGGTCAGGTAGAATGTGCCGGGCTCGGCGTCATGCAGGGCCGCGAACGTCTCCAGCCCCGCGTAGAACGCGTAGCAGTGGTCGCCAGCGATGCGCTCGACGCCCATGGCCGCAAGCGCCTTGTCGAGCGCGCCGCCCGTCCCGCAATCGCCGTAGAGGCACAGGACGCGCGCGTAGCCCTCGCGCGCCGACGCGATCCTGGCGGTGACCGCGTCGGGAATGCGGGCGGGCGTGTTGTGCAGGCTGGCCGGCAGGCAGACGACGTCGACATGCGTCCAGCCGTTGAGTTCGACCACCGCCAGCATCTCGCGCGCCAGGGCGCCGCAGGCGACGACCAGCGTGCGTGGCGGCGCCCCGGCGGGCGCGCTCATCCAGCGGCTTGGCGATTGTGCCGGCGCGCGATCAGGTCCTTGGCCGTCTGGACCGCGACCGCGGCGTCGCGGCAATAGGCGTCGGCGCCGATCTGCCGGGCGAAATCCTCGTTCAGCGGCGCGCCGCCGACCAGCACGATGTAGTCGTCGCGGATGCCCTTCTCGCGCAGCGTGTCGATGACCACCTTCATGTAGGGCATGGTGGTGGTCAGCAGCGCCGACATGCCGAGGATGTCGGGCTGGTGCTCCTCGATCGCGGCCAGATACCGGTCGACCGCGTTGTTGATCCCGAGATCGACGACCTCGAACCCCGCGCCCTCCATCATCATGCAGACCAGGTTCTTGCCGATGTCGTGGATGTCGCCCTTGACGGTGCCGATCACCATCTTGCCGATCTTGGGCGCGCCGGTCTCCACCAGCAGCGGCCGCAGGATCGACATGCCGGCCTTCATCGCGTTGGCGGACATCAGCACTTCCGGCACGAACAGGATGCCGTCGCGGAAATCCTCGCCGACGATGCGCATGCCTTCGACCAGCGCCTTGGTCAGGACGTCATAGGGCGTCCAGCCGCGGTCCAGAAGGATGCGCACGCCCTGCTCGATCTCCTGCTTCAGCCCGTCGTAGAGATCGTCGTGCATCTGCTGGACGAGATCGTCGTCGCCCAGCGCGTTCAGGTCGAGTTCGTCGGACATGTCGATCCCGCTGCGGTTCGAAACGAAGCGCTGCGAGACTAGCCCAGACGACCGGCGCTTGTCGCGGTCTCCGGACGGCCCCGCCGCTGCCGAAACCCTTTCCGGCGACGGTGGATCTGTTCCATGATCCGGCCGCGCAGCAAGGGGATTGAACACATGAAATCGCATGTCCGTGCCGTCGTGATCGGCGGCGGAGTCGTCGGCGCCAGCGTCCTCTACCATCTCACGAAGATCGGCTGGACCGACGTCATGCTGCTGGAGAAGCACGAGCTGACCTCGGGCTCGACCTGGCACGCGGCGGCGAGCGTGCACACCTACAATTCGGACGCCAACGTCTCGAAGCTGCAGAAATACACGATCGACCTCTATCGCGAGATCGAGGCCATTTCCGGCCAGTCCTGCGGGATCCATGCGACCGGCAACATGGTGGTCGCGGCGACGCCGACGGTCCTCGACAACATCCGCATGATGTACAGCCGGGGCAAGTATCTCGGCCTCGAGATGGAGCTGATCTCGCCGCAGGAGGCGCAGAAGCTCAATCCCCTGATCGATCCGGGCGAGTTCCTCGGCGCGCTCTGGCGCAAGGACGGCGGCCATGTCGATCCCAACGGCGTCACCCAGGCCTATGCGATCGCGGCCCGCAAGGCCGGCGCCGAAGTCCATCGCTTCACGATGGTCAAGGAACTGCACCAGCGCCCGGACGGTTCCTGGCGCGTGGTGACCGACAAGGGCGACGTGATCGCCGAACATGTCGTCAACGCCGCAGGGCTCTGGGCGCGCGAAGTCGGGCGCATGGTGGGCATCGACCTGCCGGTGCTGGCGATGGAGCACATGTACATCGTCACCGAGGAGATGCCCGAGGTGAAGGCGCTGGAGCGGGAGATCCTGCCCACCACCGACTATTCCGGCGAGATCTACATGCGCCAGGAAGGCAAGGGCATGCTGATGGGGACCTACGAGCGCGATTGCCGCGTCTGGTCCCCGGACACCACGCCCTGGGACTTCGCCATGCAGCTGCTGCCCGACGACCTGGAGCGGCTGAGCCCGCATCTCGAGATCGGCTTCCGGCATTTCCCCGCCATCGGCCGCGCCGGCATCAAGAAGGTCGTCAACGGCCCCTTCACCTTCGCCCCCGACGGCAACCCGCTGGTCGGTCCGGTGCGCGGGCTGCGCAATTTCTGGAGCGCGTGCGGCGTGATGGCCGGTTTCGCGCAGGGCGGCGGCGTCGGCCTCGCGCTGTCGCGCTGGATGGCGCATGGCGAACCGGGGGCGGATCTCTTCGCGATGGACGTGGCCCGCTTCGGCACCTACGCCACGCCGCGCTACACCCACATCAAGGTCCAGGAGAACTACCAGCGCCGGTTCCGCATCGCCTTTCCCAACGAGGAACTGCCGGCGGCGCGGCCGCTGCGACGCACGCCCGTCTATGACCGCCTCAAGGCGCGCGGCGCGGTATTCGGCGCCACGTTCGGTCTCGAGACCGCGCTGTGGTACGCGCCGCCGGGAACCGAAGCCGCCGAGACGCCGACCTATCGACGCTCGAACGCCTTCCCGGTGGTCCGAGAGGAATGTCTCGCCGTGCGCAACGACGTCGGGATCATGGAGATCTCGGGCTTCGGGAAATACGAAATCCTCGGCCCGGGCGCCGAGGCGTGGCTCGACCGCGTCCTCGCCGCGCGGATCCCCAAGCCGGGGCGGATGGTGCTGGCGCCGATGCTGAACGAGCGCGGGACGATCATGGGCGATTTCTCGCTGGCCCGGCTCTCGGCCGAGCGCTTCCTGATGATCGGCTCGGGCGTCGCCGAGAACTTCCACATGCGCTGGTTCGAGCACCTTGGCATCCCGCTCGGGGTGACCGTCCGGCCGATGCCGGGCGCACTGACCGGCTTCATGATCGCCGGACCGAAATCGCGCGCGCTGCTGCAGCGACTCGTGCGCGACGACCTGTCCAATCAGGCGTTCCGCTTCTTCGCCGTGCGCGAGATGGCGGTGGGCATGGTGCCCGCGATCGTCGCCCGGGCGAGCTATACCGGCGATCTCGGCTACGAAATCTGGGTGACCCCGGACTTCCAGATGGCGCTGCACGAAGCGCTGGCCGAGGCGGGCGCCGATCTCGGGCTGCGGCATTTCGGCAATCGCGCCCTCATGTCGCTGCGTCTGGAAAAGGCCTATGGCGCGTTCCTGCGCGAGTTCCGCCCGGACTACACGCCGATGGAATGCGGCCTCGACCGCTTCGTCGCCTACGACAAGCCCGGCTTTGTCGGCCGCGAAGCGGCGCTGGCGGACCGGGCCACGCCGCCGT
>JBIKLI010000400.1:0-3826 GCA_044359885.1 Alphaproteobacteria bacterium
CGGCCGGGTCCAGGCGAAAGTAGAAATTGTCCTGGTGATAGGGCTTCGCGGTCCCGAAGCGCGGCGGCTTCATGAAGATCTGGTCGATGGCCAGCAATCCGGGCTTGCCGAGCAGCGCCCCCACCAGGCCGCGCAGCCGCTGGTCGAGAGCGAAGGCGGCGAAGGCCGGGTGCTTTGTGAACGGGGAGGCGATCTTTCGCGGCGCGATTGCCCCGTCGGCGGCATGGTCGGCGGTGAAGGCAGACGCGTCGACGGCGAGCTCGGCTTCGGCCACCGCAAGCGCGGTCCCGGCGAGGGCCTCGGCTTCGTCCCGGGCGAACACGCCCTCGACCACCGTCCAGCCTTCTGCCCAGTAATGGTCGTAAGCGGACTGGCTCAGCTTCATCGGACCGGCTCTGGAGTTGTTCTTGGACAAAGGGGTAGTGCGATACGGCCGTCTCCACAAGGCGGATTCCGCGGGAGGGAGCGCCGACGACCGGCCGCGCTTCGCCGGCTTGCCGTTCTCGACTGACCCTGGAGGCCGGCCCGTCCACCGCCGACAGAGGATGGC
The DNA here is from genome assembly GCA_044359885.1 of Alphaproteobacteria bacterium. Taxonomy (GTDB): domain Bacteria; phylum Pseudomonadota; class Alphaproteobacteria; order CACIAM-22H2; family CACIAM-22H2; genus CAIOSQ01. Next base: position 551 of record JBIKLI010000400.1, read on the forward strand.
GACCGCCCGGAGCGAGCCGCTGGCGGGCGACGCGGGTGCAAGCGCACGAGGCCCGCGCGCGGATGGATGCCGACGAGTTTCCCGGGCCTGCCTCGACATGGTCGCTTGACCTGTCCGTCATCGACCTTGAACATCCGCTGTGCGTGCGGTTCAGGTCGCGTCGACCCGTCTTCAGGCATACGCGACATCGGCACCGCGCCATCAGGCCCAACGTGTCGGGCGCTGCAGGATTGGCGCCCGTTCCCTGGCAGGAGAAACGATCAGTGGGTTTGCGCGATGCGCCATTACTCAAGCGCCTCGTTCCGAGCCTGGTGCGCGCCGTGTACGGGTGGCGGGTGCCCGGGCAGTGGACTTTGGCGCGTCGCCATGGGCTCACGTGGCTGGTAACGCCGCGCAACCATGTCGACCGCAGGCATCTCGAGCCGGGAGGACATGAACCGCTGCAGCGGGCGACATTGCTCGGCCTGCTCGACCAGCATCCGCCCGATTTGTTCTTCGACATCGGAGCGAATTTCGGGCTCTACTCCCTGATGGTCGCGCAGCGCTACGGCTGCCCCGTCTGGGCCTTCGAACCCGATCCTCGAAATTTCATGCAGCTCGGCGCGAACGTCTTGGTGAACGGGCTCGAAGGACGGATCGCAACGATACCGATGGCGGTTTCGAGGCGCAGCGGCCGGATCGGATTGGTCCGGGCGTCCGACCGTTCCACCGGACGAACCCGCACGGCCTCTCCGACGGAGGAGCCGCCGGACGAGGCCGAAGGGGAGTGGGTCGATGCCGTTGCGATCGACGCCCTTGATCTGCCGCCGGCGCACCGGATCGCAGCGAAGATCGACGTCGAGGGCGCGGAGGACGACGTCGTCGCCGGGATGACCACGCTGCTCGCACGGTCGCGCGGTGTGCTCCAGATCGAAATCCTGCCGGGCCAGGGCGACGGAACGGTTTCGCGGCTGCGCGCGCTGGGCTACGCGGAGGCGACCCGGATCGAGCACGACCGGTATTTCGTGAAGGATTGACCGTTGCAGCCGGGGGCCTGACCGCGAGAGGGGGCAGGCACCGGCGAGGCCGATCCATGACGAAGATGGGTTTTGCAGCAGGCCGCTTTTGTGCCGCCCGGCCGGCGGGACGCGATAAGGTCGTCCCACCCGCGAGGAGTCCGCAATGCCCGATCCGCTGCGCTTCGGCATCATCGGTGCCGCCAACATCGCCCGCCAGTTCTGCAAGGGCGTCGCCGGCGCGCCCGGCATCGCCGTCGTCGCCGTCGCCAGCCGCAGCGCGGACAAGGCCGCCGCATTCGCCCAGGCCTGCGGGATTCCCCGCCACCACGCCAGCTACGAGGCGCTGTTGGCGGATCCCGCCGTCGAGGCGATCTACAACCCGCTGCCCAACGACCTGCACAAGGTGTGGACGATGCGGGCGCTGGCGGCGGGCAAGCATGTGCTGTGCGAGAAGCCGCTATGCATGACCGGGTCGGACGCGCAGGAGATGTACGCCGCCGCCCGCGCGGCCGGCCGCCATCTGGCCGAGGCCTATCCCTACATGTCGCAGCCGCAGACATTGCGCCTGCGCCAGATCCTGGCGGCGGGCGAACTGGGCCGCATCCAGCTCGTCACCGCCAGCTTCGGCTTCGGCATCGCCACGCCCGACGGCGCACCGGTCGCCGATCCACGCAACATCCGCCTGCTGCCCGAGCGCGGCGGCGGTGCCCTCTACGACGCCGGCACCTATGCCGCCAGCTTCGTGCGGCTGGTCGCGGGCGCGCGGCCGCGCCGCGCGATCGCCACCGGACGCTTCACCGCGGGCGGCGTCGATCAGACCGTCGCCGCCACGCTCGAATTCGCCTCCGGTCTGGTCGGCCAGATCACCACCAGCCTGTCGACCAGCTTTCACCGCCACGCCGTCGTCGTCGGGGAGAATGGCGTGATCGAGACCGGCTACGCCAACCACGCCCCGGCCGGGTCGCTCGCCCTGCGCGTCAAGCGCGGCGTGCCGAACACGGTGCCGTTCGCCGTCGAGGAGGTCCCGGGCGGCGACGGCTTCCGGCTGGAAGCGGAGAGCTTCGCGCGGCTGGTGCGCGCCGGCAGCGGCTGGAACGGCGCCAGCGAGGCCGAGTCCGTCGACACCATGATGACCCTGGAGGCGATCGCGAAGAGCCTGCGCGCCGGCGGATCCTGGATCGAGCTTCCGGCCTAGCGACGGCCGGCAGGCCCCGCCGCGCACCGGGGTGAGCCGCTTCACACGCGGCCGGCGCGATCGCGCCTAGGCTTCTCCTGCAAACCCGAGGAGTCGCTTCATGAACGTGATCGAGCACGATGGCCGGCTGGACATCCTGTCGCAAGCCGGCGGGATCGGACCAGAGCGGATCCGGGCGGTCTTTGCGCCCGCGAGCCGCCGCGGCGACGACCACGCCGGCGACCGGCCCGAGCTGCGCGCGGCGCGCGGCGAGATCGCGCGCTTCCAGGCGGGCGCGATCGCCGAGGGCGACCTGCAGATCGCGCTTCGTCGCCTGACCTTCGAGACCTTCGTCGCCGGGCCGCTGCGCCGGCTGATCGCGCGTCTGCGCGCGCACTGACCCGGGCTGCGGCTGGGCTTGCGCCGGCGGGCCCGCGCGATCGCCGCCATGGACGGCGGCGCCGGCTGGGTCGTCCACGGCCCCCGGCGACGACCGCCGTCTTCGCCGGCCTGGACGGAGAGCCCCAGCCGGCAATGTCCCTCGGCCGGACGATGCGGTCCCATCTCGCGGCGGCGAAGCAGGGCCTGGCGCTGGCAGCGGCGCTCGTCGCCTGGGTGACCGATTTCATGCGCTGCGACGGGTCCTGGTCGATCGACCGCGTGGCCCGCTCAGGCGCCGGAGCGCGCCGGTCCGGGAGCTGATCCGGCGCTCAGGCGATCGTCTCGGCCCAGTCGACCAGCGCCTCCAGCAGTTCCAGCGCCCGGTGATCGTCGCGCTCGGCGGCGGCCCCGGCCAGCGCGTCGACCTGCGCGTGGAACTGCGCGAGCGTCTTGACGCCGCCGGCGCCCTCGTGGAGCCGGGCATGGACATGCCGCGCCCAGCGCGCGTGCTCCGCCGCGTCCAGCGTGTCGGGGAAGTTCCGGGCGCGGAACCGGAACAGCAATTCGTCCAGGCGCGGATCGTCGAAGGCGATGGGCCGGGCCAGGCGTTCCGGCGGCTGCGTGCGCAAGGCCTCCAGCCGGCGCCGGTCCGCGTCGCCGACGAAGCCGCCATAGAGATCCTCTTCCGGGTCGGTGGGCGTCGCCGCGGGCGGGCGGGCGAAG
>JBIKLI010000002.1:0-39159 GCA_044359885.1 Alphaproteobacteria bacterium
TCCATGCGCGCCGGCAGTTCGACCAGCCGATCGGCGCATTCCAGCTGGTTCAGGGCAAGCTCGCGGACATGTACACCACGACCAACGCCTGCAAGTCCTATGTCTACGCTGTCGCGCGGGCATGCGACGCCGGCCGCACGACGCGCAAGGACGCCGCCGGCGCCATCCTCTACGCCGCCGAGAAGGCGACCCAGGTGGCGCTCGACGCCATCCAGCTGCTTGGCGGCAACGGCTACATCAACGACTATCCGACCGGTCGCCTGCTGCGCGACGCCAAGCTCTACGAGATCGGCGCCGGGACCAGCGAGATCCGGCGCTGGCTGATCGGGCGCGAGATCTTCGCCGAGACGGCCTGAGGCCGGGGAAAGAGACCGCCATGCCGCGCCGCCTGATCTCTTCCGGCTCCAGCTTCGAGAACGAATTCGGCTACAGCCGCGCCGTCGTCGACGGAGACTGGATCTTCGTTTCCGGGACCACGGGCTTCGATTACGCGCGCATGACCATCAGCGACGATCCCGTCGAGCAGACCGAGCAATGCCTGCGCAACATCGAGGCGGCGCTGGCCGAGGCGGGTGCCGATCTCGCCGACACGGTGCGCGTGCGCATCTTCGTGGACCGCGTCGAGACCTTCGATGCGGTGAAGCGCAGCGTGATCGGCCGCAAATTCGCCGCGATCCGGCCCGCCAATACGACCCTGGTGACGGGCTTCATCGATCCGCGCATGAAGATCGAGATCGAAGTCACGGCGAAGCGAAGGAAGGAATGAAGGGACCATGCCCACGATCCTGATCACCGGAGCCGGGCGCGGGCTCGGCCTCGAACTGGCCCGCCGCTTCGTCGAACTGGGCTGGGAGACGCTGGGCACGGTCCGCGACCTCGCCAAGGGGGCCGGCATGCCGCGCGGCAGCCAGACCTTCCTGTGCGACATCTCCGATCGCGCGTCGCTGCAGCGGCTCGCGCGCGACCTCAAGGGCAAGCCGATCGACGTGCTGTTCTGCAACGCGGGCATGTTCGGCAAGCGCCAGCAGGGAATCGGCAGCGTCGACTACGATCTCTGGGCCGAGGTGATGCGGGTCAACGTGTTCGCCCCGATGGCCTGCGTCGAGGCGCTGGCCGACAATGTCGCGGCGAGCGCGCGGCGCCAGATCGTGATGATGTCGAGCCGCATGGGGTCGATCGGGGAGAACGCGGGCGGCGGCGAAGTGGTCTACCGATCCAGCAAGGCGGCGCTCAACGCCGTCACCAGGAGCCTGTCGATCGACCTGAAGCCCCGCGGGGTCACGCTGATCGCGGTCCATCCGGGCTGGGTCCAGACCGACATGGGCGGGCCGCGGGCGACGCTGACGCCGGCGCAGTCGGTCGCCGGGCTGTCGGAGGTGGTCCTCGGGCTGACGCCGGAAAAGAGCGGTCGTTTCTTCAACCATGACGGCGCCGAGATCGCCTGGTGACGCGATGGAACCCGACGAGAGCCAGGCGCTGATCCGCGACACGGCGCGCGATTTCGCCCGCACGCGGCTGGCGCCGGGCGCCGCCGCGCGCGACCGCGAAAGCCGCTTCCCGCGTGCGGAGATCGCGGAGATGGGCGCGCTCGGTTTCATGGGCATGCTGGTGCCCGAGGAATGGGGCGGGGCCGGCGCCGGCCATCTCGCCTATGCGATGGCGCTGGAGGAGATCGCGGCGGCGGACGGCGCCTGCTCGACCATCATGAGCGTCCACAACTCGGTCGCCTGCCTGCCGGTGCTGCGCTTCGGCAGCGTCGCGCAGAAGGAACGCTTCCTGCGGCCGCTGGCGCGCGGCGCGATGCTGGGCTGCTTCTGCCTGACCGAGCCCCAGGCGGGGTCCGATGCCGCAGCCTTGGCCACGCGCGCGCGGCGCGACGGCGATGTCTGGATTCTCGACGGCACCAAGCAGTTCGTCACCTCGGGGGCGCAGGCCGATCTCGCCATCGTCTTCGCGGTCACCGATCCGGCTCGGGGCAAGCGCGGCATCTCGGCCTTCCTGGTGCCGACCGCATCGCCGGGCTGGCGGGTCGCCCGGACCGAGGAGAAGCTCGGCCAGCGTTCCTCCGATACCGCCCAGATCGTGCTCGACGGCCTGCGCGTGCCCGTCGACATGATGCTGGGCGCGGAAGGCGAGGGCTACCGCATCGCGCTCGCCAATCTCGAGGGCGGGCGCATCGGCATCGCCGCGCAGGCGGTCGGCATGGCGCGCGCCGCGTTCGAGGCCGCGCTCGCCTATGCCCGCGACCGGCGCAGCTTCGGCCAGCCGATCGTCGCGCATCAGGCGGTCGGTTTCCGGCTGGCGGACATGGCGACGCGCATCGCCGCGGCGCGGCTGCTGGTCCACGACGCGGCGCGCCGCCGCGACTCCGGGCGGCCCTGCCTGACCGAGGCCTCGATGGCCAAGCTCTTCGCGTCGGAGATCGCGGAGCAGGTCTGCAGCGACGCGATCCAGATCCATGGCGGCTATGGCTATCTGGCCGATTTCCCGGTCGAGCGGATCTATCGCGACGTGCGCGTCTGCCAGATCTACGAAGGCACGTCCGACATCCAGCGGCTGGTGATCGCCCGGGCCCTGGCCCAGGGCTGAGGCGCATCGCCGCGCAAGCCAGGAGGAACCATGTCCGCGCCGCTCCGGTTCTATTTCGACTTCTCCAGCCCCTATGGCTTCCTGGCTTCGCTGCGCATCGAGGCGATCGGCGCGCGGCACGGGCGGCGCGTCGACTGGAAGCCGGTCCTGCTCGGGGCCGTGTTCAAGGTCTCCGGGCAGCAGCCGCTGCTCGGCATTCCGATGAAGGGCGACTATGCGCGCCACGACATGGCGCGCTTCGCGCGCCTGTGGGGCGCGTCGCTGGCGATGCCGCCGGTGTTCCCGTTCTCCAGCGTCGCGGCCAGCCGCCTGTTCTACTGGCTGGACGAGACCGATCCGGCGCGCGCCGTCCCGTTCGCGCGGGCCGCCTATGCCGCGGCCTGGGAACGGCAGCAGGACATCGGATCGCCGGATGGCGTGGTCGCCGTCGCCGCCGGGCTTGGCGTGGCGCCGGAGGCGGCGCGCGCGGCGATCGCGTCGCCGGCGGTGAAGGAGCGCCTGCGCCGGGAGGTCGATGCCGCGATCGCCGGCGGCGTCTTCGGTTCGCCCTACGTGGTCGTCGACGGCGAAGCCTTCTGGGGCGCCGATCGTCTGTGGCAGGTCGAGGAATGGCTCGCGCGGGGCGGATGGTGACGATGTTCGCGTCCGGCCTTGCGCCCCTCCTGCGGCGCGCGTTCCTGCTGGCGGCCCTGTTGCTGACGGCCCTGGCGGCGCCGGTGGCGGTGACGGCCGCGGCGCCGCAATCGTCCACGGGTCTCGCCGTGGCGGAGCGCGCTCAGGTCGAAGCCCTGATCGCGACGCTCGAGGACGAGACGCAGCGCACCCGTCTGGTGGAGCAGCTTCGATTGCTGCTGAAGGCCCAGGGCGAAGCCCCGACCGCGGACGGGCTTGGCGGGGTCGGCCGCCTTTTCTTCGGCGCGATCGCGGACGATCTCGCAGGTCGGATCGATCGGATCCTGGCGGCGCTGCGGCCCATGGCGATCGCCGAGGCGATGCATGTCTGGCTCGACCGCATCGCCAGCGACCCGGCCGAACGCGATCGCCTGCTCGGCTTCCTCGGCAAGCTGGCTGCCGCCCTGGTCGCCGGCGCCGTCGCCGAGATGCTTGCGCGCGCGGCGCTGCGCCGTCCGCTCGACCGGCTGGCGACTGGCGGGCCGGCCGGCGCCGGCGCACGATTGCTGCGGTTCACGGGCGCCGCGATGCTGACGGCGCTGCCGCTGGCAGCCTTCGCGATGGCGGCCGCGATCGCCGGTTCGGCGATGTCTGCGCGGCCGCTCGAGACCGTGGCCGCGACGACGATCGTCATCGGCTACGCCATCGCGCGCTTCGCCAACGGCGTATCGGCACTGGCCTTCGCGCCGGGCGGCGACCGGCGTCCGCTGCTGGGACTGGATCCGGAAAGCGGCGCCTATATCCACGTCTGGGTCGGGCGCTTCACCGCGATCGGCGTGTACGGCGTGGCGCTGCTGGCGGCGCTGCAGCCGCTCGGCATGCCGCGCAGCGTGCACGACCTGATGCTGCGGGTCCTGGGGCTGGTCCTGGTGCTGCTGGCGGCCGTGGTGGTGCTGCAGAGCCGCGAGGCGGTCGCGTCATGGATCGGCGCCGAGCGGCGGGGACCCGATGGCGGCGCAGGATCGCCGCGCGCGTCGCGGCTGCTGGACGCGATTCGCGGCTACGCGGCGGGACTGTGGCACATCCTGGCGATCGGCTATCTGGTGATGGGCTATGCGGTCTGGGCGCTGGCGGTCGACGGCGGCGGCGCCTTCCTGCTGCGCGGCACCCTGGCGAGCGTGGCCGCGGTCGTCGCCGCGCGCCTCACCTCCGGCTGGCAGCATCGCGGCCTTGCCAAGCTCTTCCGCATCTCGGCCGATCTGGCGGCGCGCATGCCGACGCTGGAGGCCCGGGCGAACCGCTACCTTCCCGTGCTGCGCCTCTTCTTCGACTCGGTGATCGCCGTGATCGCCCTTTCCGTCGTGCTCGAGGCCTGGGGCCTTCGCGGCTTCGCCTGGCTGACCACCGATATCGGCCGGCTGTTCGTCGGCAAGCTGGCGTCGATCGCGATCGTCGTGGCGACGGCGGCGATCGTCTGGGAACTGGCCAGCGCCCTGATCGAGCGGCGGCTGCGGCGGCTGGACATGGAAGTGGATCGCGGGCCGCATGGCCAGCGGCTGCGGACCTTCCTGCCGCTGCTGCGCAATGCGACCTTCGTCGTCGTCGCGGGCGTGGCGGTGCTGTCGATCCTGTCGGAACTGGGGGTCAATGTCGCGCCGCTGCTGGCCGGCGCCGGCGTGGTCGGCATCGCGATCGGTTTCGGCGCCCAGACCCTGGTCAAGGACGTCATCACCGGGCTGTTCATCCTGTTCGAAGACACTGTCAATGTCGGCGACGTGGTCGATCTGGACGGCGGCCATGCCGGCACGGTGGAATCCCTGTCCATCCGGTCCATCCGCCTGCGCGACGTCACCGGCGCCCAGCACACGGTGCCGTTCAGCCAGGTGGGCACGATCAAGAACATGACCAAGGATTTCGGATTCTACGTCTTCGACCTCAGCGTCGCCTACGAGACCGAACTCCAGCGCGTGGTCGCGGTCCTGCGCGCGGTCGACGCCGACGCGCGCGCCGACCCGGCGATCGCCGCCGACGTCCTGGAACCGCTCGAGGTCTTCGGCCTCGAGCGCTTCGGCGATTTCGCCCTCGTGGTCCGGGCCCGGGTGAAGACGCGGCCGGGCCGTCAGTGGCGGATCGGGCGGATCTACAACGAGCGCATCAAGGACGCCTTCGACCGGGCGGGGATCGAGATCCCGTATCCGCACCGCGTGGAGATCCAGAAACGCATCGACCCCCCGCGTCCCCCCGAGCCGCCCGAGCCGCCCGAGGGCGTGCCGGCGCGGGGGTGACCTTGGCCGCCGGGCCGGTTCCCTGCTACTGATCGCGAGCCATGCCCGCGATCTCCAGCGCCATCGACGTGTCCGGCGATGCATTCCGCGCCAATCGCGACGCGATGCGCGCGGCTGTCGCCGAGTTGCGCCGCCTGACCGCGGCCGCGGCCGAAGGCGGCGGCGCGGCGGCGCGCGAGAAGCATGTCCGCCGCGGCAAGAAGCTGCCGCGCGAGCGCGTGGCGCTGCTGCTCGATCCCGGATCGCCGTTCCTGGAGTTCTCGCAGCTCGCCGGTCACGGCATGTACGGCGACGACGTGGTCGGCGCCGGCCTGATCACCGGCATCGGACGGATCGCCGGTCGCGAATGCGTCGTCGTCTGCAACGACGCCACGGTCAAGGGCGGCACCTATTTCCCGATGACCGTGAAGAAGCATCTGCGCGCCCAGGAGATCGCGCGCGAGAACGAGCTGCCTTGCGTCTACCTCGTCGATTCCGGCGGCGCCAACCTGCCCAACCAGGACGAGGTCTTCCCGGATCGCGAGCATTTCGGCCGGATCTTCTACAACCAGGCGACCATGTCCGCCGCGGGCATTCCGCAGATCGCGGTGGTGATGGGCAGCTGCACGGCGGGCGGCGCCTATGTCCCGGCGATGTCCGACGAGGCGATCATCGTCAAGGGACAGGGCACGATCTTCCTGGGCGGTCCGCCGCTGGTGAAGGCGGCGACCGGCGAGATCGTCTCGGCGGAGGATCTGGGCGGTGCCGAGGTGCATGCGCGAATCTCCGGCGTCGCCGATCACATGGCGCGCGACGACGCCCATGCGCTGGCGATCGCCCGGCGCTGCGTGGCCAACCTGAACCGGTCCCGTCGCGCCACGCTCGACGTGGCGCCGCCGCGCGCGCCCCTCTATCCCCCCGACGAGATCCATGGCGTCGTTCCGCCCGATCTGCGCCATCCCTATGACGCGCGCGAATTGATCGCGCGGCTGGTCGATGGCTCCGAACTGGACGAGTTCAAGCCGCTCTACGGGACGACCATCGTCACCGGCTTCGCCCGGCTGCACGGCTACCCGGTCGGCATCGTCGCCAACAACGGCATCCTGTTTTCCGAGTCCGCGCTCAAGGCCGCGCATTTCATCGAACTCTGCGCCCAGCGCGGCATCCCGCTCGTCTTCCTGCAGAACATCTCGGGCTTCATGGTCGGGCGGAAATACGAGAGCGGCGGCATCGCCAAGGACGGTGCAAAGCTGGTCATGGCGGTCTCCTGTGCGCGGGTGCCGAAATTCACCGTCATCGTCGGCGGCAGCTTTGGCGCCGGGAATTACGGCATGTGCGGCCGCGCCTTCGGGCCGCGCTTCCTGTGGATGTGGCCAAACGCCCGCATCTCGGTGATGGGCGGCGAGCAGGCGGCGTCGGTGCTGGCGACCGTGCGGCGGGATGGGCTGGCGGCGCAGGGCCGGGACTGGAGCCCCGAGGCCGAGGAGGATTTCAAGGCGCCCATCCGCGCCCAGTACGAGACCCAGGGAAATCCTTACTACGCCACCGCGCGGCTGTGGGACGACGGCATCATCGATCCTGCCGAGACGCGCGACGTGCTCGGGCTCGCGATCTCGGCGGCGCTCAACGCGCCGATCGAGCCCACGCGCTTCGGCGTCTTCCGGATGTGAGGCTTGCGCATGGGCGACGCCCTGCTGACCGAGATCGACCGCCGCGGGGTGGCGACCGTGACGCTCAACCGGCCGGCGCTGCACAACGCCTTCGATGACCGGCTGATCGCCGATCTGGCGGCCGCGCTGCGCGCGCTGGAGGCCGATCCGGCGGTCAGGGTCGTCGTGCTGGCCGGGGCGGGGCGCAGCTTTTCCGCCGGGGCCGATCTCAACTGGATGAAGCGCATGGCGCTCTATTCGGAGGCCGAGAACCGCCGGGACGCCGAGGCGCTGGCGCTGCTGATGCGCACGCTGGACGAACTGGCCAAGCCGACCATCGCCGCCGTCCATGGGCCCGCCGTGGCCGGCGGCTGCGGCCTCGTGGCGTGCTGCGACATCGCTCTCGCCGCCGAGCGCGCCAGCTTCGCGATCTCGGAGGTGCGGCTGGGGCTGATTCCCGCCGTCATCTCGCCGTATGTGGTGACGGCGATCGGCGTGCGCAACGCGCGGCGCTATTTCCTGACCGCGGAAAGCTTCGATGCGCGCGAGGCCGAACGCATCGGGCTCGTCCATGGCGTCGTCGCGACCGACCAGCTGCGTCCGGCGGTCGACCGCCTGGCAGACCTGATCGTGGCCAATGGGCCGCAGGCCCTGGCCGCGGCCAAGCGGATGATCCGCCGCGTCGCGCATGCGCCGGTCGACGACGCGCTGGCCGCCGAGACGGCGGCGCGCATCGCCGAGATCCGGGCCGGTGCGGAAGGCCGGGAAGGAATCGCGAGCTTCCTCGAGAAGCGCAAGCCCGGCTGGGTCGCCGGCGGGTGAGGGACGCGATGTTCGACCGCCTCCTGATCGCCAATCGCGGCGAGATCGCCTGCCGGGTGATGCGCACGGCACGGCGTCTGGGGATCGCGACGGTGGCGGTCTACAGCGATGCCGATCGCGACGCGCTGCATGTGCGCATGGCCGACGCGGCGCTGCGCGTCGGCCCGGCGCCGGCACGCCAGAGCTATCTCGACATCGCCGCGGTGATCGAAGCCGCGCGCGCTTCGGGCGCGCAGGCGATCCATCCGGGCTACGGGTTCCTGTCGGAGAACGCGGCCTTCGCGGAGGCCTGCGCCGCTGCGGGGCTGGTCTTCGTCGGGCCGCCGCCCGGGGCTATCCGCGCGATGGGCGACAAATCGGCCGCCAAGGCGGCGATGGAGGCGGCCGGCGTTCCGGTCGTGCCCGGCTATCACGGCGCTGGCCAGGACGACGCGGTCTTCGCCGACGCGGCTTCGCGCATCGGCTATCCGGTCCTGGTGAAGGCCGCGGCGGGCGGCGGCGGCAAGGGAATGCGCGTCGTGGAGGCGGCGGGCGATCTTGCGGCCGCGCTGGCCGGGGCGCGCCGCGAAGCGGCCTCTGCCTTCGGCGACGAACGGCTGCTGATCGAGCGCTATCTGCGCCGCCCCCGCCATGTCGAGGTCCAGGTCTTCGCCGACGGCCATGGCGCGTGCATCCATCTCTTCGAGCGCGACTGTTCGCTGCAGCGCCGCCACCAGAAGGTGGTGGAGGAGGCGCCGGCGCCAGGCATGACGGCCGAGCGCCGCGCGCAGATGGGCGAGGCCGCGACGCGCGCCGCACGCGCGGTCGGCTATGCCGGCGCGGGCACGGTCGAGTTCATCGCCGACCAGGACGGCAGCTTCTTCTTCATGGAGATGAACACGCGGCTGCAGGTCGAACATCCGGTGACCGAGATGATCACCGGCCTCGATCTGGTCGAGTGGCAGCTGCGGGTCGCGGCGGGCGAGCGGCTGCCGCTGTCCCAGGCCGAGGTCCAGTTCCGTGGTCATGCCTTCGAGGCGCGGATCTATGCCGAGGATCCGCAGCGCGACTTCCTGCCGGCCGGCGGCACGCTCGCCGCCTTCGAGACGCCGCCGGGCACGGCGCATACGCGCATCGATGCCGGCGTCGCCGCAGGCGACGCGATCGCGATCGACTACGATCCGATGATCGCGAAGCTGGTGGTATGGGGCGACGACCGCGATGCTGCACTCGCGCGGCTTCGCGGCGCGCTGGCCGCGACGCGCATCGCGGGTGCGGTCACCAATCTCGAGTTCCTGCGCCGGGTCGCCGCGCATCCCGCCTTCGCGGCCGGCGCGGCGGAGATCGACACCGGCTTCATCGCGCGCCACCGCGCCGCGCTGGTGCCGGCGCCCGCCAGCGCGGACGATGCCACCCTCGCCCTCGCCGCGCTGGCGGTCCTCGACGAGGCGCCTGCGCGCGGCGCTGCCACCGATCCCGATCCGTGGAGCCCGTGGCGAGCACGCGACGGCTGGCGGCTGGGCGGGGCGGCGGCGCGCCGGCTGGAATTCGTCGACGGGGAGACGCGGCATGTCGTCGATGCCGTCGCGCTGCCGCAGCCGCGAAGCTACCGGCTGGGTCTTCCCGGCGGGACCATGCCGGTCCGCGGCCTCGCCGCGTCATCGGGTCGCGTGCGCGCCGATCTGGGCGGGCGCGTGGCCGAGGCCAGCGTCGCGCGCATCGGGGCGGTACTGGCGATCGACGACGGTGCGCGGTCGTGGCGACTGACGCTGGCCGATCCCCTGGCCGCCGGCGGCGCCGAGGAGGATTCCGGCGGACGCTTCGCCGCGCCGATGCCGGGCAAGATCGTGGCGGTGCGATGCGCTGCCGGCGATCGCGTCGCGCGCGGCCAGGTGCTGGTCGTGCTGGAAGCGATGAAGATGGAACATGCGATCCTGGCACCCGCCGACGGCACGGTTGAAGCCCTGCGCTACGGGCCGGGGGACCAGGTCGCCGAGGGCAGCGACCTGCTCGTGTTCAGGCCGGCATCATGACGCTGCATCTGGTGAAGCTCTGCGTCGGGGTCGACGACGTCGAGGATCTGGCGGACTGGCAGGCGCGCCGTGCCGCGGAACGCAAGGCCGCGGGCCAGCGCCATGCCTGCATCCACCGGACGCGCATGATGCCCAAGCGCCAGGACGAGCTGCTGGATGGCGGCTCGCTCTACTGGGTGATCAAGGGCGTGATCCGCGTGCGCCAGGCTCTGGTCGCGGTGGAGCCGGGGACGATGGACGACGGCACCAGCTGCGCGACGCTCGCGCTGGACCTCGATCTCGTCCGGACCCTGCCCAAGCCGATGCGGCCCTTCCAGGGCTGGCGATATCTCGCGCCCGGGGACGCGCCGGGCGATCTTGGCGAGGCTGGCGGCGATGTCGCCCGCATGCCGGCGGCCATGGTCGCCGAACTGCGCAACCTCTGTCTGTTGTGAAGGAGAGCGGCCGGTGCAGCGCATTCTTGTGACCTATCCCGCCGACGAAGTCGCGGTGCGCTACGGCGCGGCGCTGGAGGCGCTGCGCGGTCTGGGCGAGGTGGTTGTCAATCCGCAGGCGCGTACGATGACGCCGGACGAGATCGTCGCGTCGGCCAGGGGCTGCGTGGCGATCGTCGCCGACCGCAACACGCCCTTCGATGCCGGCACGATCGCGCGGCTCGGCGACTGCAAGGCGCTGGTCCGGGCGGCGATGGACGTGCGGAACATCGACATCCCGGCCGCGTCCGCCGCCGGCATCCTGGTCACCCGTGCGGGTCCGGGATTCCGGGACGCGGTCGTCGAATTGCTGCTGGGCCAGATGGTCGATCTTGCGCGCGGCCTCAGCGACGGCGTGATCGCCTATCGCGCCGGCCGCATGCCCGCGCGACGGCCCGGCATCCAGCTGGCCGGCCGGACCGCCAGCATCATCGGCTACGGAAATCTGGGCCGGCGCATGGCAGAGGTGCTGGGCTTCCTCGGCATGCGCGTCCTGGTCCACGATCCCCACGTCGCCGCCGTGGCACCGCCGGCCCAGGCGGCCGGTCGCGACGCGGTCCTGGCGGAGGGCGACTTCGTGATCTGCCTCGCGCTGCACAATGCCGAGACGGACCAGAGCATGAACCGCGAGGCCTTCCGGCGCATGAAGCGCAGCGCCTTCTTCCTCAATCCGTCGCGTGGCCGCGTGGTGGACGAGGCGGCGCTCGCCGAGGCGCTGCGCGAGGGCACCATCGCTGGCGCGGCGCTCGACGTCGGATCGGATCCGGACGACGTGCCGCCGGTGGCGCTGGGCGCGCTGCCGAATGTCGTCGCGGCGCCGCATATCGGCGGGCTGGTGCCCGAGGCCATGACCGCGCAGGCGGCCGACACGGTCGAACAGGTCGCGGCGATCCTCGCGGGTCGCATGCCGAAATTCGCCCTCAATCCCGGGTCTGCGACGCGTCTGTCGGCGGACACGCCCTCCGTAACACGATGATCCCGCGGCGACGGATGATTGCGCAAGCGTGCCGGCGACCCGGGTCCGCCACATGCGCTGTCGCCGGTCGCGTCGATGCCTCGTACCCGGCACGGCAGCCGGGCCGCGACCGGCCATTTTCCTGTTCGGCGGCTTGCCGCCGATAATGCGCCTGCCTAGTTACGGTTGGGCACCGGTCGGGTTTGGAGGCGGGCATGGGTTCAGATCGGGGGGAATGGCGCGACGCAGGTTCGTCACGACCGGCCCGGGCTCAGTACCAGCATCGCGACGGCAGCGGCGGACATCCTGCATTCGGCTATGTCGGGACGGTTCCGACGGGCCGGATCATGGTTCCGAGCAGCGTCTTCAACGACGTGGTCGACGACCTCGATCTCGGCTTTTCACCCGAACTCGCTGCCTATGGAGCCGGTCAGAAGATCGCGATGATCGGTAGCGTTCCAAAGCAGGTCGGGGATCTGGCGAGTGAAAGCCTGATGGAGGTGGAACTGACCAAGTACGCGATCCACGCCGATATCCTCATCCTGCGTTTCGAAAAAGGCGGATCCAGGAAGTTTCTGTATCAGGGTTTCGAATTCGACATCGGGTATTTCGGTCTGGACACGGCTGAAGCGGGTCGCACCGCCGCGCCTCGGAGACTTCTCTCGAAACTCGGCGAGAATCTGCGCAGCAATGTGCCGCACATGTTGCTGGCCACATACCAGAACGCCCCGACTTTCGCGGTTGCGTATCGTACGATGGACGAGGCGGACATCAAGTCTGCAGGCCTCATGGTCGACGACGGCGCCTATGCGGGCGCGAAACTTTCAGTCGAACAGGTCGTGCGCGCCAATCGAAGCGAGATCGTCTGGCATGAACTTCTTTGCCATGCGGTCCCGGGTGCGACCGGTCGGCCTTTCCTTCATCAGCCGTCCCGGGCGGAAGCGGTGCCGGCCGCGCTGAAGTTGTCCGACAAGATCGAAGCAGCTATCGACAGGATCGTCCGGAAGACGGCGATAAGCCGCCTGCGTTCCCCCGCACGCACGGTAAGATCCCGGTGAAGGAAGCCTGATCTCGTCGGTGCCCGGGGCGCCTTCATCTTTGCTGTCCCGGTGTGGATGCCGACACCATCCAGGGACTCAAACGCAACACAGGCGGTGATCGCGACGATGTCCGACGGATACACCACCAAGACCGAGATCGACAGGCGCCGGGTCCTCAAGGGGGGCGCGATCGCGGCGGCCCTCGTCGCTGCTGGCCTCGCGCCCCCGGGCCGGGCGCGAGCGGCCTGGAACAGGGCGGCATTCCAGAGCGCGTCGATCCAGGAGGCGCTGGCAGCGCTCGGCGCCGGGCCACCCGCGCGCAGCGGGGACGTGCAGATCGTCGCCGCCGACATCGCGGACAACGGCGCGGTGGTGCCGGTCCAGATCGTCAGCCGCCTTCCCGGCACCGGTCGCATCGCGCTGTTCGTCGAAAACAACCCGAACCTGCTCGCCGCGGTGTTCGAGATCGGGCCCGACCTGATCGCCGACATTTCCACGCGCATCAAGATGATGCAGACGTCGCAGGTCGTTGCCGTGGTCTGGGCCGGTGGCAGGATTTTCAGCGCCGCGAGGGAAATCAAGGTCACGCTGGGCGGCTGCGGCAGCTGACCGCCGCGCCGCCTTCGCCAGCCGCATTCGAGGGAAACAGGTCCATGACAAGTCCGACGCGTATCCGCGCCGTCAGCAAGGACGGCATCACCGAGGTCAGGATCCTGATGAGCCACGAGATGGAGACGGGGCAGCGCCGGGATGGGGCGGGCGCGCTGGTCCCGGCCTGGTTCATCCAGGAAGTGGCGGCCCTGCTCAACGACCGGGAGGTCCTGGCTGCCCAATGGGGACCGTCGATCGCCCGGAATCCCTATCTGTCGTTCAAGATCAGGGGGGGGAGGGCCGGTGACACGATCAGCGTCACCTGGTTGGACAATCGCGGCGAACGGCGCAGCGACAGCGTGCGCGTGACCTGAGGATCGCGCGCTGCTTCAGCTGCCCCAGATCTCCTTCGTCGCCGAGGCATACCAGCCCTCGGCATAATGCGCCTCGCGGTCGCGGAACTGCGCCGCGTCGGGGGGCGTGCGCGGGCTGACCCCGCCGGCGCCCTGGACAGCGACGATGCCGTTCGGGGTGGCCCGGAAGATGTCGGCGACCGAGATGCCGTAGTCGGGCGCGATCAGCGAGTAGCAGGTATTGGCGAAGACCGGCATTTCCGCGGGCTGTCCGGCCAGCGAGGCGGCGATCGCACGGGCGACGAATTTCGCCTGGCTAGAGGCGACGAATCCCGATTTGGGCATGGCCCACGCGATCGCGGCGTCGCCGATGACATGGATGTCCTTGGCGCGCGTCGACTCGAAGGTGAAGGGGTCGACCGGGCACCAGCCTGCGAGGCTGCCCTCGGTCGCCGCGAGGCCGGCGTCGCGTGCGATGCGCCCGGCCATCTGCGGCGGGATCACGTTGGCGACATCCGCGCGATGGCGCTGCCCGAACTCGGTCACCAGCGTCTTCTCGCCGGGGATCACCTGGACGACGCGGCCGTCCTGGCCCAGCGGCACCCATTCGATCATGTCCCCGTAGAGCTGCTTCCAGCCGTCCTGGAACAGGCTCTGCTTCGAGAACGCGTCCTTGGCATCGAGGGCAAGGATCTTCGACTTCGGCTTCGCCTGCTTCAGATAGTGGGCGATCATCGCGATCCGCTCGTAGGGGCCCGGCGGGCAGCGGAACGGGTTGCCCGGGATCGAGAGGACGACGAGCCCGCCATCGGGCATCGCCTCGAGCTGGCTGCGCAGGAGCGTCGTCTGCGGCCCGGCCTGCCACGCATGCGGCATCGACGTCGTCGCGGCTTCGTCGTAGCCCGCGATCGCCCCCCAGCGCATGTCGATCCCCGGCGACACGACCAGCTTGTCGTAGCCGATCGTCTGGCCGCCGGCGACGCGCACGGTCTTGGCCGCGGGATCGATCGCGACGGCGGTGTCGCGCACATGCGTGACGCCGTGGCGCGCCGTCAGCACGCCGTAGCCATGGGTGATGTCCGCCATGGTCTTGAACCCGGCCAGGACGTAGTTCGAGAAGGGGCAGGTCTGGAACTCGGATTTCGGCTCGATCATGGTGACATCGAGCGCGGGATCGGCGAGGCGCAGGTTCCGGGCCGCGGTGGCGCCGCCGAAGCCGCCGCCGATCACGACGACCCGCCGGCGCGCCGGCTGGGCCGAAACCATGCTGGCGACCGGCGCGGCGGCGAGCACGGCGCCGGCGAGGGCGCGGCGGGTCAATCCGTTGCGTGACATCGTCGCCTCCCTCAACGCCAGTTCCTGGCGATTTCGCGCGCCATCAGGGCGAGTTCCTCGTCGCTGAAACCCTTGGCGTGGCGGTTCATCACCGTCGCCGGGCGACGGTCGTTCTTGAAGTCGAGCATCGCTTCGAGGATCTCCGTCTCGGAGCGGCCGTTGATCGACGGGATCGCCCCCGCGCTCTGCCCGTTGGGGCCGTGGCAGCCCGTGCAGGTCGCGCTCAGCGTCGCCCCGCTGGGCGGCGCCAGGGTCTGCGCCGCCGCAGCCCCCGCAGCGGCGATCGTCGCGATGCCGAAGACGATGGCGAGGGCTGTATTCATTTGCTCGTCCTTCCGATTTCCGCCCGGATCGCGTTGCCTGGCGAGGCAGGGTCGACGAATCAGGTGTGCCAGAAGACAAAGGCGGACGCGAACAAGAATTTCTATATCCTGCTTAAACCTGCATTCCTTCCGGACGATGGGACGACGAGGATGAACATGGTCAACCGTCAGTGGCGCCTGCGCGCGCGGCCGGCCGGCATGCCGGCGGCCGACACCTGGGAGATGGTCGAGGGGCCGGTTCCCGAGCCAGGCGACGGCCAGGTACTGGCGCGCGCGTGCTGGCTGTCGGTCGACCCGTATATGCGCGGCCGGATCTCGGCGGGTCCCAGCTATGCCCGTCCGGTGGAGCCCGGCGAGGTGATGCAGGGCGGCGGGGTGGGCGTCGTGGTGGCGTCGCGCAATCCGGCACTGCGGCCTGGCGACATCGTCGAGAGCATGGGCTGGGGCTGGCAGGACTACGCGCTGCTGCCGCCCACGGGAACGCGCAAGGTCGATCCGGCCCTGGGGCCGATGCGCCACGCCCTGGGGGTGCTGGGCATGCCGGGGCTCACGGCGTATTTCGCGCTGCTGGACGTCGGCGCGCCGCGGCCGGGAGACGTCGTGGCGGTGTCGTCTGCCTCCGGTGCCGTCGGCCAGGTCGTCGGCCAGATCGCGAAGCTGATGGGCTGCCGCACGATCGCCATCGCCGGGGGACCGGAGAAGATCGCGTGGTGCCGCGAGCTCGGCTACGATTCCGGCGTTGACTACAAGGCGGGGGATCTGCGCGCCGCGCTGGCGGACGCTGCGCCGGACGGGATCGACGTCTATTTCGACAACACCGCCGGGCCGATCTTCGACGCCGTGATGGAGCGCATCAACCTGCGCGCGCGGATCGTCCAGTGCGGCACCATCGACACCTACAACCGGCCCGGGCAACCGGATGTCGGTCTGCGTCACCACCGCCAGATGCTGGTCAAGCGTGCGCGCTGGCAGGGCTTCCTCTACACCGACTATGTCCATCGCAGCGAGGAAGGGCTGGCGCGGCTGGCGTCCTGGCTGCGCGAGGGGCGGCTGCGCTATCGCGAGGACATCGCCGAGGGGATCGAGGCGATGCCCGGCGCGCTTCTGCGCGTCCTGTCCGGTGCCAATCTCGGCAAGCAACTGGTGCGGGTGTCGCCGGAGCCGGCGGGGTGAGCCGCGTGGCCGGCCGGGTTCAGGCGCCGGCCGCGATCTGCGTCCAGCCCTCGACGGTGGTGCGATAGGTGACACGGCGATAGCCGCGGTAATCGTCGATCGCGGTGTGCAGCACCAGCGGATTGTTCCAGAGCAGCAACGTGCCCTGCGCCCAGCGCACGCGGCAGGTGAATTCCGGGCGCAGCGCCGTCGCCAGCAGATGATCGAGGATCGGCCGGCTCTCGGCCTCGGTCAGGCCGTCGAAGCGGCTGATCACGGGGTTCACGAGCAGATAGCTGCGGCCGGTGCCGGGCTGTTCGCAGATGACCGGGTGCCGTGCCTCGACGACGTCGAGCCGGTCGCGATCGGCGCTAAGCCCCAGCCGCCCGGAGCGCGCGTTCACGGCATAGACGCCGCGCGCGCTGTGCACACCCGTCAGCCCGCGCAGAAGCCGTCGCATGCCTGGCGAGAGCGCGCGGCAGGCCTGGACCAGGCTGGCGAAGCAGGTGTCGCCGCCGACCGGCGGGATGGTCTCGCCGTAGAGCATGACGATGGCGGGCGGCTTTTCCATCCAGGCGAGATCCATGTGCCAGTGGTCGCCGACCACCGCGTCGCCGTCGCCGGGCTCGCGTACGAAGGCGACGATGTCCTCGAGACCGGGCAGGGGCGTGTGGACAGGGTTGCCGCTGAAGGGTCCGAAGCGCCGGGCAAGCCGATGCAGGCTTGGCGGATCGAGACGCTGGTCCCGGATCGCCAGCACGAGATGGCGATCGAGTGCGCGCCTGATCTCGGCCACCGTCGCGGGGTCGTCGTCGGCGGCGAGATCGACGCCCCGCAGCTCGGCGCCGAGCACGCCGGTCAGCGGGGCGACCTCGAAGCGGGTGAAATCGGGGTCGCGCAGCATGGAGCCGGTGCTTTCAGAGCCGTCCGGCGAGGGCGGCCTCGTACATCGCGCGCATCTCCGCCACGCCGACCGGGACCGGGTTGCCGCCCGCCGTCGGATCCTCGGCGGCCATGCGCGAGAACAGGTCGAGATGCGCGGGCGTCACGCCGAGTTCGGCCAGCGTGTGCGGGATTCCGACTTCGCGGCGCAGGGAGAGCGCCCAGTCCATGAAGCCGTCGAAGCCCGGCCGGGGCAGGTCGAGATAGCGCGACAGGCGCACGATCTTGGACTCGATCGCCGGCCGGTTGAACATCAGCACATAGGGCATCGCGACGGCGTTGGTCAGGCCGTGATGCGTGTCGAGGACAGCGCCCACGGGGTGCGACAGCGAATGGATCGCGCCCAGCCCCTTCTGGAACGCGGTCGAGCCCATCTGCGAGGCGGCGAGCATATGCGCGCGCGCCTCGATGTCGGCGCCATCGGCCACCGCGCGCGCCAGGTTCTCCTTGACCAGCCGCATGCCCTCGACCGCGATGCCGTCGGCGTAGGGATGATGGAAGGGCGCGCAATAGGCCTCGAGCAGATGGATGAAGGCATCGAGGCCCGTGCCGGCGGTCAGCTTTGGCGGCAGGCCGACGGTCAGTTCGGGATCGGCGACGACCACGGCCGGCATCATCTTCGGATGGAAGATGACCTTCTTGGTCCGCGTCTCCTCGTTGGTGATCACGCCGGCGCGCCCGGTCTCCGATCCGGTCCCGGCGGTCGTCGGGACCGCGACGACAGGCGCGATGCCGTCGGGATTGGCGCGCGTCCACCAGTCGCCGACATCCTCGAAATCCCACATCGGCCGGGTCTGCTGCGCCATGAACGCGATGACCTTGCCGCAGTCGAGTGCGCTGCCGCCGCCGATCGCGATCACCCCGTCATGCCCGCCGGCGCGCAGCACGGCGAGCCCGTCCGCGACGTTGCGCGCCACCGGATTGGGCTTCACGTCGCTGAACACCGCGTCGCCCAGGCCTGCCTGGCGGCAGATCCCGACGATCCGCGCGAACATGTCCAGCCGCGCGAGGCCGGGGTCGGTGACGATCAGCGGCCGCGCGATCCGTGCGGCCGCGCAGGCCTGCGGCAGCTCGGCGATGCGCCCGGCGCCGAAGCGGATCGCGGTCGGAAAATTCCAGTTGCCCTTGAGTTCGATCGTCACGGTGGCCTCGCTCGTTCGCGGTCAGGTCGTCGCGGTGCGCAGATGGAAGGATTTCGGCCGGGTCAGATAGTCGTAGCCCAGGCGCGACAGGGTGCAGCCGCGCCCCGAATCCTTGACGCCGGTCCAGGCCAGCTCGGGATCGAGATAGTCGCAGCGGTTCATGAACCAGGTGCCGGTGGCGACGCGATCGCCGATGGCGATCGCCGCGTCGGGATCCGAGGTCCAGATCGCCGCGGTCAGGCCATAGGCGCTGTCGTTCATCAGCCGCACGGCTTCGTCGTCCGAGGCGACCTTCATGATCCCGATCACCGGCCCGAAGCTCTCCTCGGTCATGACGCGCATGGAATGATCGACATCGACGAGCACATGCGGCGCCAGATACGCGGTGCCCGGCGCATCGGCGGCGAAACCCTTCGGGTCGACCAGCGAGCGCGCCCCTGCGGCCACGGCTTCGGCGATCTGGTCCCGCACGAAGCTGGCCGCCGCGGCCCGCACCATGGGGCCCAGCGTCGTCGCGGCGTCGCGCGGATCGCCGAGGACGTAGGCGCGCGTCAGCGCCACGAAGCCGTCGACGAAGCGGTCGTAGACTTCGGCATGCACGTAGATCCGCTCGATGCCGCAGCAGCTCTGGCCCGAATTGAAGAACGCGCCGTCGACGAGGTTCTCCACCGCGTGTCCCAGATCGCAGTCCGCGCGGACATAGGCGGGGTCCTTGCCGCCAAGCTCGAGCCCCAGGCCGATGAACCGCTCCTTCGCCGCGCGCGTCACCGCATGCCCGCCCGGCACCGAACCGGTGAAGGCGACGAAGTCGACGCCGTCGTGGCCGACGAGCGTTTCGGTATCCGCGTGGCCCAGATGCAGGATCTGGAACACGCCCTCGGGCAGGCCCGCGCGCGCCAGACCGTCCCGGAACGCCTCGGCGACCAGCGGCGTCTGATGCGAATGCTTGAGGATCACCGCGTTGCCGGCGATCAGCGCCGGCACGATCGCGTTGACCGCCGTCAGGTAGGGGTAGTTCCATGGCGCGATCACGAAGACCACGCCAAGCGGTTCCTTGCGGATGAAGCGCGTGAAGCCGGGTTTCTGCGCGGCGGGCAGATCGGCCAGCGCCGACGGTGCCAGCTCAACCATCTTGCGCGTGCGCTCGGCGAGCCCGCCGCCGATCTCGTTGGGGGTGTAGCGGACCGGCCGCCCCATCTGCAGCGTCAGGTCGGCGCCGAGCCGCGCCTTGTCGGCGGTCATGATGTCGGCGAAGGCGGCGCAGATCGCCATGCGCTGGGCGAGCGGAACGCCCCGCCACTCGGCCTGGGCGCGGCGCGCGGTCTCGACGGCCCGGGCGGCCTGGGCGGCGGAGGCGAGGGGCCGCTCGGCGACGAGATGGCCGTCGATCGGGGAGAAGCAGCGCAGCATGCCGGTCATGGTCAGATGATCTCGAAATAGCGATCGAGTTCCCAATCGCTGATGTGCTTGCGGAATTCGCGCTCTTCCCACTCGCGCGTGGCGGCGTAGTGATCGACGAAGGCGTCGCCGAACAGTCCGCGCGCGGCCTTCGAGCCCCTGAGCCGTCCGGCTGCCTCGGTCAGCGTGCGCGGCAGCTGCAGTCTCGCCGGTCGCTTGATCTCGTAGGCGTTGCCGCGGATCGGTTCGCCCGGATCGAGATCGTTCTCGATGCCCCAGAGCCCCGATCCGATCGCCGCGGCCAGCGCCAGATAGGGGTTCCCGTCCGCGGCGGCGACGCGGTACTCGACGCGCGTCGATTTCGCCGAACCCGGGATGACGCGCAGGGCCGTCGTCCTGTTCTCCACCCCCCAGGCGGCCTGGGTCGGCGCCCAGAAGCCGGGGATGAGGCGGCGATAGGAATTCACCGTCGGGGCGACCATCGCCAGCATCTCAGGCATCAGCGCCTGCTGGCCGGCGACGAACTGGCGCATGGTGCGCGACATGCGATGCGCGCCGGCCTCGTCGTGGAAGGCCGAGACGCCGCGCGCGCGGTCCCAGAGCGACATGTGGATATGCCCACCGCAGCCGGGCCAGTCCTTGGACCACTTCGCCATGAAGGTGGCGAGCCATCCGCGCTGCTGTGCGAAGACCTTGACGAAGGTCTTGAACAGGGCTGCCTTGTCGGTCGCGGACAGGGCGTCGTCGACGCGCAAGGCAGCCTCGAGCACGCCGGCGCCGGTCTCCGTGTGCAGGCCTTCGAGGCCCATGTCCATGGCCTCGCACTTGTCGAGCAGGTCGCGATACCAGTCCGCGTGCACGGAGTTGCGCAGCACCGAATAGCCGAAGAAGCCCGGGCTGATCGGCTTGAGGTCGCGATAGCGCTTTTCCCGGATGCTGTGCGGCGTCTCCTCGAAGACGAAGAACTCGTATTCGAACCCGGCCTTGATGTCGAAGCCGAGCCGGCCGGCGCGCTCGATCACCCGGCGCAGCGTGCCGCGCGGGCAGATCGCCTCGGCCGGCGGCGCGAACTCGCAAAGGAAGAAGAGGCCGCCGGGCTCCGACGGCAGGTCGCGGCAGCTTTCGGGAACGATCCTGACCGCGGCGTCCGGATAGGCCGTATGCCAGCCCGTGTAGGTCACGTTGTCGTAGAGCTGGTCGTTCGAATCCCACCCCAGCACGACGTCGCAGAAGCCGAAGCCGCCGTCGAGGGCGGAGAAGAACTTGTCGCGGTGCAGATACTTGCCGCGCAGGATGCCGTCGACGTCGTGGACGCCGACCTTGACGTGGGAGAGGTTGCGCTCGCGAACGATGATGCGCGCATCCTCGACGGTTCGGACGGCTCTCGGATCCATGGACCCCTCCTGACGCACGCTGGGGTTTTATCCGGAAAGCGACGGGCGCGGAAGGCTTGGAAACCCCCGCCGCGCGGCTACACTGCGATACCATGAGGAAGAATGTTCCGCCGGCGGCGCGCCGTCCGGCCCCCGGGGCCGCGTCCCTCGGCGACGCGATCATGGGGGGCTTCGGCATCCGTGCCGCGGGGGGGGCCGATTTCGCGGCGGTCGAGAAGATGCTGGCGGCGCCGGCCGACCCGGCCGCCATAAGGCTGTCGCGGCTGCGCGAGCGCGAAAAGGACGAGGAGAGGCTGCGCGGATTGCGGTCGTCGTTGCTGGCTTCGCCCGACGACGCGGGGCTGCTGGAGGCGATGGCCCAGTGCCTGCGCCGGCTGGAGCGGAAGGCGGAGGCGCTCGAGGCCTACCGGCGGCTCGAACGCATCGCGCCGGGACGCGCCGACATCGCCCATATGGTCGCCGCACTGTCGGGCGACGCGCGGCCGGAGCGCGCGTCGGAGGACTATGTCCGCCAGGAATTCGACGCCTTCGCGGACCAGTTCGACGCGACACTGACGAACTGGCTGGATTATCGCGCGCCGCAGCTCGTCGCCGAGGCCGTCCGCGCGGCGCTCGGGGAGCGCGCGGTCACGGCGTCGACGATCGACCTGGGCTGCGGCACGGGTCTGGCGGCGCCGCTGCTGCGGCCGATGACCCGCCGGCTCGAGGGCGTCGACCTGTCGCCGCGCATGCTCGAGAAGGCGCGCGCGCGCGGCGGCTACGACGCGCTCCACGAGGGCGAGATCGGAAAGTTCCTGGCGCCGCGTCGCGCGCGCTACACCCTGGCCGTCGCCTGCGACGTGTTCTGCTATTTCGGCGAGCTGGCGCCGGCCTTCGCGGCGGTCGCGGCGGCCTTGAAGCCGGGCGCGCTGTTCGCCTTCACGGTCGAACGGCACGCGGGCGAGGGCTATGCGCTGGGCGCCAGCGGCCGCTACGCGCATGGCGACGGTTTCGTGCGCGCGGCGGCGGCCGCAGCCGGTTTCGCGCTTGTCCACGAAGCCGAGGTGGCGCTGCGCACCGAGATGCACCGGCCGGTGGCCGGCGGTTGCTATCTCTTCCGGCGTCCCTGACGGCGCGACGCGCGGGCGGGCTTCGTCGGCTTGCGTTCCGCGCCGCGTTCGCGGGCGATCGCCGCCCGGATCAGGTCGGCGGCCTCGGCCGGATCGGCCCAGCGCACGACCGTCACCCACTTGCCCTTCTCCAGATCCTTGTAGTGCTGGAAGAAATGCGCGATCTGCTCGCACAGGATCTCGGGCAGGTCGCGGAAGGACTTCACCGCGCGGTAGAAGGGATGGAGCTTGTCCACCGGCACCGCGATGATCTTCTCGTCCTGGCCGGACTCGTCCTTCATCAGCAGCGCCCCGATCGGTCGCGACCGCACGATCGCGCCGGGCACGACCGGGACCTGCCCGACGACCAGGACGTCGCAGGGATCGCCGTCGTCCGATCTGGTTCCGGGGATGAACCCGTAATTGCCGGGATAGTACATCGCGGTGTGCAGGAAGCGGTCGACCCGCAACGCGCCGGAGCGCTTGTCGAGTTCGTACTTCACCGGCACGCCGCCCTGCGGGATCTCGATGACGACGTTGATGTCCCAGGGCGGATCCTCGCCCGGGGGGATTTCGAGGATGTTCATGGCTCGGCTCCTTTCGCGCCGGCTGCGGCATGGCGGTCGCGCAACACGCGCCGCATCACCTTTCCGGTCGCCGTCAGCGGCAGCGCATCGACGAATTCGACGATGCGCGGATATTCGTGGGCGGCGAGGCGCGTGCGGACATGGTCCTGGATGGCGCTTGCCAGTGCTGCGTCGCCTTCGACACCGGGCTTCAGCACGACGCAGGCCTTGACGATCTCGGTGCGGACCGGGTCGGGCACGCCGATCGCCGCCGCCATGGCGACCGCGGGATGGCGCAGCAGGCAGTCCTCGATCTCCGCCGGGCCGATCCGGTAGCCGGCCGAGGTGATCACGTCGTCGCTGCGTCCCTGGTACCAGAAATACCCGTCGCCATCCCGACGTCCGATGTCGCCGGTGCGCAGCCACTCGCCGGCGAACTTGTCGCGTGTCGCGGCAGGGTTGTTCCAGTAGCCGAGGAACATCGCCGGGTCGGGTCGCCGGATGGCGATCTCGCCGGTGGCCCCGTCGGGCAGCTCGGCACCGGTGGCGTCGATCACCGCGACGCGGTGGCCCGGCACGGCGCGGCCCATGGAGCCCGGGCGTACGGGCATGAGGTCGGCGTTGTTGGCGACCACCAGATTGCATTCGGTCTGGCCATAGAACTCGTTGATCGTGACGCCGAAGGCCTCGCGGCCCCAGTCGAGAAGTTCGGCGCCCAGCGTCTCCCCGCCCGAGCCGATCGAGCGCAGCCGAACGTCCCGTGCGGCCGCCGCGCCGGCCTGGCGCATCAGCTTGAGCGCGGTCGGCGGCAGGAAGACGTTGCGCACGCCGTGCCGCGCCATCAGGCCGAACGCCTCCAGGGGGTCGAATTTCGCGCTGCGCCGCGCCACGACCGGGATGCCGTGGTGCCATGCCGGCAACAGCACGTCGAACAGGCCGCCGATCCAGGCCCAGTCGGCCGGGGTCCAGAACCGGTCGCCGGGCTGCGGGAAGAAGCGCTGCGGCAGTTCCACGCCCGGCAGGTGGCCGGGCAGGACGCGATGGGCGTGCAGCGCGCCCTTCGGCTGTCCGGTGGTGCCGGAGGTGTAGATGATGATCGCCGGGTCCTCGGCGGCGGTGTCGGCGGGCGCGAAATCGTCGCGTGCGGCGTCGCAGGACGCGGCGAAGTCGAGCGTCCCGTCGATCCCCTGGCCGTCGATCACCAGGGCGGTGCGCAGCGCGCCCAGCCGGGAACGCAGCGCCGCGACCTTTGGCCAGTTGGCGAGATCGGTCACCAGCAGCCCGGCGCTTGAATCGGCGAGCCGGTATTCGAGCGCCTCTTCGCCGAACAGCACGAACAGGGGAACGGCGATCGCGCCCAGCTTGTAGGCGGCGACATGGGCGAGCGCGGTCTCGGGCGACTGACCGAGCAGGATCGCCACCCGGTCCCCGCGCCGGATCCCGGCGGCGGCGAAGACGTTGGCAAGACGGTTCGACTGCCGCGCGACCCAGCCGAAGCTGCGGCGCTCGGCGCGGCCATCCGCGTCGACCAGGATCAGGGCGTCGGCATCCGGCCTCTGGCGATCGGCGACGTCGACCCCGATATTGTAGCGCGGCGCGATCCCCCACCGGAAACCGGCGGCGAGCGCGGCATGGTCGCTGGCTGGGGTCAGCAGTCTGGGTTCCCTCCGGAAGAGACCGTCATGTTAATGAAGGCGATGGCGAGCGGGCAAACGTGGCGCGTCGATCCGATGCCCCTGGCGCCGCCCGCCGTCGGTGCCTAACTGATCCCCCATGTCCAAGCTGCCGGCCAAAGCCGTCTCGACTAAGGTGGCCGCCTTCCTGGCGAAGGCCAAGAGCCTGCCGGCCGTGCGTGCCGGCGGCGGTCCAGGTCGGCTGATCTTCGCGCTGGACGCCACGGCCTCGCGCGAGCCGATGTGGGAACGGGCCCGGTCGCTGCAGGCCGAGATGTTCCGGGCGGCCAACGAGGTCGGTGAACTGGAGATCCAGCTTGCCTGGTACGCCGGCATCGGTTTCTTCGAGGCCACGCCCTTCGTCGCGCGACCCGAGCCTCTGCTGGCGGCGATGCGCAGCGTCGCCTGTGCGCCCGGCGAGACCCAGATCGAGCGCGTGCTCGGCCATGCCGCGACCGAGACCCGGCAGCGCAAGGTCGCGGCGCTGGTTTTCGTCGGCGACGCGGTCGAGGAGAGCCTGGACCTGCTGGCGAAGCGGGCTGGGGCGCTGGGGCTGATGGGCCTTCCGTGCTTCATGTTTCTCGAGGGGAGGGACGAGGTCGCCCGGATCGGGTTCGAACGGATCGCAAGGCTGAGCGGCGGAGCCTTCGCGCCTTTCGACGCAGCCAGCCCCCAGACCCTGCGCGACCTGCTGTCCGCGGTCGCGACCTACGCGGCGGGCGGGCGGCCGGCGCTGGAGGATTTCTCCCGTCGCCGCGGCGGTCCGGTGGCGCTGCTGACATCCCAGCTCGGCCGACCAAGGGGGCGCTGATGGGTCTGATCTACCTCCTGATCGGCGGCGCGATCCTGCTTGGGATTCTCGCCGCCGCGCGCTGGTACAGCCGCATGCCGGTCCGGCATGTCGCGGCCGGACTGCGCTGGGCCGCGATCGGCGGCGGCGGTCTTGCCGCCCTGTGGCTGATCGCGACCGGACGCATGTTCCAGGTCCTTTTCCTGGTGCTGCCGTTCCTGCCCTTCCTGCAGCGCTGGTGGCAGCGTCACGTCGCGTCGGCGCCGCCGCCGCCCGGGCAGAGTTCCGACGTCGAGACGGCTTGGCTGCGCATGAGCCTGGATCATCAGAGCGGTGCCATGGACGGTCTGGTCCTGGCTGGTGCCCAGAAGGGCCGCCGGCTCGCCGAACTCGCGCCCGCGCAGCTCCTCGATCTGCTCGCCGAGCTTCGGGTCGCCGATCCGGACTCGGCCGCGCTGCTGGAGAGCTATCTCGACGCGCTGCATCCGGATTGGCGCCAGGCGCAGGAGGCCGGACCGGGCGGGCACGCGGCGGCGGGAGTCGGTGGGGCGGGCGGCCGCATGGATCGCGACGAGGCCGCCCGGATCCTGGGGGTCGCCCTCGATGCGCCACGGGAGGAGATCCTTCGGTCCTGGAGGGAATTGATGAAGCGCAACCACCCCGACCAGGGCGGGTCGGCCTACCTGGCCGCGCGCATCAACGAGGCCAAGGAGACGCTGCTGGGCTAGTCCCGACGTGCGGGGGCCGGGCGCTTGCCGGGGTGGCCGGGCCTGTGGCAAAAGCTGGCCGCCGCGCGGAACAAGCCGTCGCCACGGAACGTTTGAGTGCGGAGTCCCGAGCGGCTCGTCCCGCTCGCCAGTTGCCGAGAACCTGAATGTCCGTTCGTATCCGCAAGGCGATCTTCCCGGTCGGTGGCCTGGGGACGCGGTTCCTTCCCGCGACCAAGGCCATGCCGAAGGAAATGCTGCCCGTCGTCGACAAGCCGCTGATCCAGTACGCGGTGGAGGAGGCGCAGGCGGCCGGGATCGAGGAATTCATCTTCGTCACCGGGCGCGGCAAGACCGCGATCGAAGACCATTTCGACCATTCCTTCGAGCTTGAAAAGACGCTGGAGGAGCGGGGCAAGACCGCCGAGCTCGAGGAACTTCGCCGCTGGCTGCCGAAGCCCGGCCGGGTGGCCTATACCCGGCAGATGGCCCCGATGGGGCTGGGGCACGCCGTCTGGTGCGCGCGCGACCTGGTCGGCGACGAACCCTTCGCGGTGCTGCTGGCCGACGACCTGATCCTGGCCGATCGATCCTGCCTTGCCCAGATGGTCGACGCCTATCCCGAGGTCCGCGGCAACGTCATCGCGGTCATGGACGTGCCGCGCGACCACACCAAGCGCTACGGCATCGTCGATCCCGGACGCGACGACGGCAAGCTGGTCCAGGTCAGGGGCTTGGTCGAGAAACCCGCCCCGGACAAGGCGCCGTCGACCTGTGCCGTGATCGGCCGCTACATCCTGGAGCCGACGGTGTTCCGGCATCTCGGCAAGGGAACGCGCGGCGCCGGCGGCGAGATCCAGCTGACCGACGCGCTGGCGGCGATGATCGGCGCCGCGCCCTTCCATGGGCTTCGCTTCGCCGGTACGCGCTTCGATTGCGGCGACAAGGTCGGCTTCTTCGAGGCCAACCTCGCCTTCGCCCTGGCCCGCCCCGACATCGGCGCGGCCGCACGAGCGGCGATGAAGCCCTATATCTGACGCTTCGACCACAGCCCGCGGGAAGGTCTGCTCCATGCGCGTGACGATGATCGGCACCGGCTATGTCGGGCTCGTGACCGGCGCCTGTTTCTCCGAGTTCGGGGTCGACGTGACCTGCGTCGACAAGGATGCGGCCAAGATCGACCGTCTCTTGCGCGGCGAGATGCCGATCTTCGAGCCCGGTCTGGACCAGTTGGTGGCCAAGAACGTCGCCGCCGGCCGGCTGAAATTCACCACCGACCTGAAGCAGGCGGTTCCCGGCGCCGACGCGGTGTTCATCGCCGTCGGCACCCCGTCGCGCCGTGGCGATGGCCATGCGGACCTGTCCTATGTGTACGCCGCCGCCGAGGAGATCGGCCGCGCGCTCGCCGGCTACGCGGTGGTCGTCACCAAGTCCACCGTGCCCGTCGGCACCGGCCGGGAAGTGGCGCGGCGGATTCGCGCGGTCGCGCCGGACGCCCGTTTCGATGTCGTCTCGAACCCCGAATTCCTGCGCGAGGGCGCCGCGATCTCGGATTTCATGCGCCCCGACCGGGTCGTGATCGGGGCCGAGAGCGAGCAGGCGCGGACGGTCATGCGCGAACTTTACCGGCCGCTCTATCTGATCGAGACGCCGATCGTCTTCACGTCGCTGGAGACCAGCGAACTCATCAAGTATGCGGCCAACACCTTCCTGGCGACGAAGATCACCTTCATCAACGAGATCGCCGATCTGTGCGAGAAGGTCGGTGCCGACGTCCACGACGTCGCGAAGGGGATCGGTCTCGACGGCCGGATCGGTCGCAAGTTCCTGCATCCCGGGCCCGGCTATGGCGGCTCCTGCTTTCCCAAGGACACGCTGGCGCTGGTCAAGACCGCGCAGGATCACGGCAGCCCGCTGCGCATCGTCGAGACCGTCGTCGACATCAACGACAAGCGCAAGGCCGCGATGGCCGAGCGCATCGTCAGGGCCTGCGGCGGCAGCGTCGCCGGCAAGACGATCGCGGTCCTGGGCCTGACCTTCAAGCCGAATACCGACGACATGCGCGACGCGCCGAGCCTCGCGATCCTGCCCTCGCTGCTCGCGGCCGGGGCGCGGGTGCGAGCCTACGATCCCGAAGGCATGCATGGGGAAGCGCGCCAGATGCTGCCCGGGGTCGAGTTCTGCACCAGCGCGGCCGAGGCCATGCAGGGAGCCGATGCCATGACCCTGCTGACCGAGTGGAACGAGTTTCGCGCTCTCGATCCCGGGCGTATCCGCCAATTGCTGCGTCGCCCGACCGTCATCGACCTGCGCAACGTCTATTCGCCCGCCGACATGGCGGCGGCCGGCATCGACTATCACTCGGTCGGCCGTCCATCCGGCGCTGCGTGACGGAGATCCGCATGAGCCTGCCGGCCCCCCATCGCTTCGATCGATCCGTCCTGCGCGAATACGACATTCGCGGAATCGTCGGGCGGACGCTGTCGCCGGACGACGCCCGCGCGGTCGGACGCGGCTTCGGCACCGCCGTGCGCGAGCGCGGCGGCCGGCGGGTCGCCGCCGCGCGCGACGGGCGGCTGCACTCGCCCGCGCTCCAGCTGGCCTTGATCGAAGGGCTGACATCGGCCGGGCTGGACGTGGTCGATGTCGGCCTCGGCCCGACGCCGATGCTGTATTTCGCGGCCCATACCCTCGACGTCGACGCCGGCGTCCAGGTCACGGGGTCCCACAACCCGTCCGAATACAACGGCTTCAAGATGCTGATCGGCGGCAAGAGCTTCTGGGGCGACGACATCCGCCGCATGGGCCAGCGTTGCGCGGCCGGCGATTTCGCGACCGGGACGGGCAGCGTGGCCGCGACCGATGTCGCCGCCGCGTATCTCGAGCGACTGCTGCGCGACTATCGCCCGGGCCGCGCGCTGACCGTGGTCTGGGACGGTGGCAACGGCGCCGGTGGCGAGATCATGCGGCTGCTGGCCGGCCGGCTTCCGGGGCGCCATGTGCTGCTCAACGAGACCATCGACGGGACATTTCCGGCGCATCACCCCGATCCGACCGTCGCCAAGAACCTGGTCCAGCTGCAGGAGGCGGTGCTGCGCGAGGGCGCCGATCTGGGGGTCGCCTTCGACGGCGATGCGGACCGGATCGGCGTCGTCGACGGGCGCGGCAGGATCCTGTGGGGCGACCAGCTGATGGCCCTGTTCGCGGGCGAGGTCCTGGCCGAGCGGCCCGGCGCCACCATCATCGCCGACGTGAAGGCCAGCCAGACATTGTTCGACGAGATCGCGCGGCTTGGCGGCAAGCCGCTGATGTGGCGCACAGGTCACTCGATCATCAAGGCGAAGATGCACGAGACCAAGGCGCCGCTCGCGGGCGAGATGTCCGGGCATATCTTCTTCGCCGACCGGTGGTACGGCTTCGACGACGCGCTCTATGCGGCCATCCGGATCCTGTCGATCGTCGCCCGCTCGCCCGACAGCCTGGCGGCGATGCGCGATCGCCTGCCCTCGGTCGTCAACACCCCCGAATTGAGGTTCCAGGTCGACGAGTCGCGCAAATTCGAGGTCGTCGACGAGGTCAAGGGCCGGCTGCGCACCGCCGGCGCCGTGATGGTCGACGTCGACGGCGTGCGGGTCAGCACGGCGGATGGCTGGTGGTTGCTGCGCGCCTCCAACACCCAGGACGTCCTGGTCGCGCGTTGCGAGTCGGGCGACGATGCGGGACTGTCTCGCCTCAAGGCGGCGTTGGTGGCAGAATTGAGCCGGAGCGGTATCGATGCACCGGGGGAGTTGTAGGATCGATGCGGTTTTTCTTCTATGGAACGCTGATGGATCCGGATGTCCGGGCCATCGTGCTGGGCCGCGAGACTTCTCTCAGCGTCCATGTGCGTGACGCCGTGCTGTTCGACTGGGAGCGGCGGGCGACCAGCGGGGTCAGCTATCCGATCGTGCAGCCCAGGCCCGGCGAGCATGTCAACGGCATGATCGTGAGCGGTCTGGACACGATGGCGCGGCGCGCGCTGGTCGCGTACGAGGGCCCGTTCTTCCAGCTGATGCGCGTCAACGCCTATGTCGCGAACGGCGCGCGCGAGGCGCTCGTGTTCGTGCCGGCGCCGGAAAGCCCGCTGCACCCGGAACCCGGGACGTGGAGCTACCCGAACTGGGTGATCACCCATAAAAAGACATTCATCGCCGAGCTGATCGCCGAGCGCAACGCCTCGGGCGGCTGATCAGGGCGCGGGCGCGGCCGCGAGGCTGCGGGGCTGCGGGGCGGGGGCGACGACCATGCATGGCAGCCGCCGCGCGCGCAGGACCTCGCAGGCCTCGCGGGCGGTCGCTGCGCCCAGCCCGGTCAGGCGGGCGCGAATCCGGCTGGCGTCGCGTCCGGCACCACCCACCCGCTGCACGTCGCTCGC
This sequence comes from Alphaproteobacteria bacterium, assembly GCA_044359885.1. Lineage (GTDB taxonomy): Bacteria > Pseudomonadota > Alphaproteobacteria > CACIAM-22H2 > CACIAM-22H2 > CAIOSQ01. The sequence goes on from JBIKLI010000002.1 coordinate 30,285, forward strand.
CGCCGACTGGAGCAGGACAGGCGCCAGTTTTCGGGCCTGCTGGATAGCCCGTTGCGCCTGTTCGGCCTCGGCATAGGCACCGACCTGGATCGACCATGCCGGCCGGGTCCCGACGCCACCGGATGTTTCGGCCGACCGGGGCATGACGGCCGCCGCGGTCGAACCCTGGGCGACCAGTTCCCCGTGCGGCTGCCCGCTGCGATCTCCCGGCAGCCCGGCTTCCAGGCCGGGCGCCGGCGGCCTGCGTTCGCGCACCCGGCGGGCGAAGGCCGCGTCGAGGATCTCGCCCATCCGGTCGTCGCGCCAGCCGGCCGAGGGCCCCCCCATGACCACGCCGATCAGGCGGCGATCGTTGCGCACGGCGGAAGCGGCCAGGTTGAAGCCCGAGGCGTGGATATAGCCGGTCTTCAGCCCGTCCGCGCCGTCGTACCACTGCATGAAGCGGTTGTGGTTGTGGTGGACGTTGCCCGCGAAGCTGAACTGGCTGGTCGAGAAGAACTGGTAGTGATGTGGAAAGCCTCGGATGAGGGCGCGGGCGAGCCGCGACAGATCGGCAGCCGTGCTCTGCTGGCCCGGATCGGGTAGCCCCGAGGCGTTGCGAAACGTCGTCCGGCTCATCCCCAGCTTGCGCGCCCGCTCGGTCATCTGGGCGGCGAAGGCGGGTTCGCTGTCGGCGAGGTTTTCGGCGGCGACCACGGCCGCGTCGTTGGCCGATTTCGTGATCAGACCCAGGACCACGTCGCGGACCTGGATCGTCCGGCCGGCCTGCAGACCCAGCTTGGTCGGGCTCTGGCTCGCCGCGAAGGCCGATACCTTCCACTCGGTGTCGAGGCGGATACGCTTGCGATCGAGCGCCTCGAAGATCATGAACAGGGTCATCATCTTGGTCAGCGAGGCCGGGTAGCGCAGGGCGTCAGGATGGTCTGCATGGAGGATCTCGCCGGTCTGGGCGTCGACCACGATCGCCGCGTAGCGAGGTTTCGCGGCATTTCGCGCCTTGGCGGCGGCAAGTGCGGGCTCGGCGATCGCGGCGGCAAGGATCGCGCCGAGCGCGAGGGCGGCCAGGGCGCGGAACGTCGATGTCATTCTCTGTGTCGACCTCACGAATGCCACCGTCCTGCCGCAAATCTCGTCCGCTTCTGTGGAAAACTAAAGTCCGGGATTCGGCCTTGTCCAGGAGAAACTCCCACCCGCCGGCGCGCCCGTGCGCAGCCGTGCGGCTTCGCCAGCCAGGGGATGCCCATGCGTGCCGTGTTTGCCGTTCTTCTTGCCGCGACGCTTGTCGGCTGTGCCGGCGACGACCGCGCCGCGAGCGATCCCCTGCGGCGCAGCGCGAGCTGGTTCGCGATCGCCGGCGGCGAAGATCTGCGGATGGCCTGCGTACCGGGTGCGCCCGCCCGGTATCGCTTCCTCTACAACGCGGTCTGGGAAGAGCAGGTCCGTCTCTACGAAGTGGTGGCTGACACGGCCGGCGAGGGTGCGGCGCTGCGCGCGACGGTCATCCGGGGGGCGCCACGCCTGCTGCAGAGCTACGTTTTCGATCCCGGCGCCAGCCGCGTGGCCGAGACGAGGCTGTCCCCCGAGCAGATGCGCCATCTCGTCGCGGCGCTGGCCGGCGCCGGTTTCGCTGGCGTCCCGGCGGACGGCACTCGGTTGCTGTCCGGCGACTTCTACTGGCTGGTGAGTGGCTGCGTCGACGGCGCGTGGCACCTGAATGCCTGGCGGCGCCAGGATCCCGCTTTTGCGCAGCTGTCCTTCGCCCGGTTGCTGGCCGAACTCGATCCGACCGGGATCCCTGTGAACCCTGTCCGCGCGATCGATCCGTCCCACCGTCTTTACAGCCATGGTGGCGGGTCGGGGGAGGGCGGGCAGCCGGATTCGTCGCCTTTCACGCTGGTCATCCGTGCCGGGCGGCTCTGGGGACTGCCGCCGCTCTGGTGATTTTGTGCATCGCACAAAAGTGCCTTGACGTCCATGCTGCATCGCCTATATTCAGTTTGTTGCACCGCACAAGACGCAGCAAGGAGCGACCTGGATGGCCACGAATGATCGCGCTCAACGACGCGCCGCAGCCACACGGAAGCCGGCCATGACCCTCCAGCCGTCATCCCTCCCCGAATCCCTTCCTCCGAAAGGACAAGCCGCCATGACCAACACTTCCTTCGACGCCGTCGGCACCGCTGCTCGCGAGCAGTTCGAGAAGGCTCACCAGAACGCGTACAAGTCCTTCGAGGAGATCTCGAAGCTGCAGAAGGACAACTGGGACGCCTTCGTCGCTTCCTCGCAGATCTGGGCCAAGGGCGCCGAGATCATCGGCAAGGCCTGGATGGGTCTGGCCCAGGAAGCCATCGAGAACGCCGCGACCACCACCAAGGCGCTGGTCGGCGTGAAGAGCCTGCGCGAGGCGGTCGATCTGCAGACCGACCTGGCCAAGGGAAATTTCGACAAGTTCGTCGCCGAGAGCACCAAGGTCTCCGAGACCATGGTCAAGGTCGCCAACGACGCCATGGAGCCGCTGGCGGCTCGCATGAACGTCAATGTCGAGAAGATGTTCAAGCCGGTCGCGGCCTGAGCCGTCTTTCGCGAGCACGGCCGAGGGCCCGGGTCGTCCGCGACCCGGGCCCTGTTCTTTTGGCCCTGGTCGCGGGACTGCCCCTTTTCATCGCCATGTCGCGTCCAATATGATCGCGCAGATGGGTGCAGGTTCCGGACAATGAGCGACGACGATTCCGATCGCGACGACAGGGACCGTGGCGGCGGCGCGCTGCAGACCCAGACGCGGACACGCAAGCCGTCGATGTACAAAGTCCTGATGCTGAACGACGACTACACGCCGATGGAGTTCGTCGTCCACGTGCTGGAACGCTTCTTCTCGAAGAGCCGCGAGGAAGCCACCCAGATCATGCTGCACGTCCATCGCCGCGGCGTCGGCGTATGCGGCGTCTTCACCTACGAAGTCGCCGAGACCAAGGTCAATCAGGTCACGGAATTCGCGCGGCGCAACCAGCATCCGCTGCGTTGCACCATGGAGAAGGATTGAGCCGGTCCGCGCCTTGCGGCCTTCGGCTTCCGGTTCCTGCGGGACCGCACTTTTCGCGCGCCCCCCGCGCCCCATGTTCTGATAGAGTCCACAGCCGGGTCGGCGTTTCGTCGCCATCGCGGCGGCATCGCCCCGAAATCGGAGCCTGACCGGAATGCTCTCGCGCAATCTCGAACAGACGCTTCATCGGGCTCTCGCCCTTGCGAACGAACGGCGCCACGAATACGCGACGCTCGAGCATCTGCTGCTGGCGCTCGCGGAGGACGAGGACGCGATCGCCGTCCTGCGCGCCTGCGGCGTCGACATCAAGCGGCTGCAATCGGATCTGCGCGCCTATCTCGACAACGAGCTCAAGGGGCTGATCTCCGATCGCGGCGGCGAGGCGAAGCCGACGGCAGGTTTCCAGCGCGTGCTGCAGCGCGCCGCCATCCATGTCCAGTCCTCGGGGCGCGAGGAAGTCAGCGGCGCCAACGTCCTGGTGGCGATGTTCTCGGAGCGCGAGAGCCACGCGGTCTATTTCCTGCAGGAGCAGGACATGTCGCGTCTCGACGCCGTCAACTACATCTCCCACGGCGTCGCCAAGGTGCCCGGTCGCCAGGAGACGCGCCGGGTGCGGGGCGCCGAAGACGACGCTGCGAACGAGCGCCCGGGCGCGGGCGAGCGGCAGGGCGGACAGAAGCGGACCCAGGAGGCGCTGGCCGCCTACTGCGTCAATCTCAACAAGAAGGCTTCGCAGGGGAAGATCGATCCGCTGATCGGCCGGACCGCCGAGGTGGAGCGGACGATCCAGATCCTCTGCCGCCGGTTCAAGAACAACCCGCTCTATGTCGGCGATCCCGGCGTCGGCAAGACGGCGATCGCCGAAGGCCTGGCCCGCAAGATCGTCAAGGGCGAGGTGCCGGAGGTGCTGCGTCAGGCCGTCATCTATTCGCTGGACATGGGCACGTTGCTGGCCGGCACGCGCTACCGCGGCGATTTCGAGGAGCGCCTCAAGGCGGTGCTGTCCGAACTGGAGCAGCAACCCAACGGCATCCTGTTCATCGACGAGATCCACACCGTCATCGGCGCCGGCGCCACGTCGGGCGGCTCGATGGACGCCTCGAACCTGCTGAAGCCGGCGCTGGCCTCGGGCACGCTGCGCTGCATCGGCTCGACGACCTACAAGGAGTACCGTACGCATTTCGAGAAGGACCGCGCGCTGGTTCGCCGCTTCCAGAAGATCGACGTCAACGAACCCTCGGTCGAGGACACGATCCGCATCGTCAAGGGGCTGAAGCCCTATTACGAGCAGCATCACAACCTTCGCTACACGAACGAGGCGGTGCGCGCGGCGGTGGAACTGTCGGCGCGCTACATCAACGACCGCAAACTGCCGGACAAGGCGATCGACGTCATCGACGAGGTCGGCGCGGCGCAGATGCTGCTGCCGCCCGCGAAGCGCAAGCGCGTGATCGCGGTCAAGGACGTCGAGGCGGTGGTAGCCAAGATCGCGCGCATCCCGCCGAAATCGGTCTCGACCGACGACCGCGAGGTGTTGCAGAACCTGGAGGCCGAACTCAAGCGCGTCGTCTTCGGTCAGGACGCGGCGATCGAGGCGCTGGCCGCCGCGATCAAGCTGTCGCGCGCGGGCCTGCGCGACATGGAGAAGCCGATCGGCTCCTACCTTTTCTCGGGCCCCACCGGCGTCGGCAAGACGGAAGTCGCGCGCCAGCTCGCGCGCACGCTGGGCGTCGAACTCAAGCGCTTCGACATGTCCGAATACATGGAGAGGCACACCGTCTCGCGGCTGATCGGCGCGCCGCCCGGCTATGTCGGGTTCGACCAGGGCGGGCTGCTGACCGACGCGATCGACCAGCACCCGCATTGCGTGCTGCTGCTGGACGAGATCGAGAAGGCCCATCCCGACCTGTTCAACATCCTGCTGCAGGTCATGGATCACGGGAAGCTGACGGACCACAACGGCAAGATCGTCGACTTCCGCAACGTCATCCTGATCATGACGACCAATGCCGGTGCCGCCGACATGGCGAAGCCCGCTATCGGCTTTGGCCAGGAGGCACGGGTCGGTGACGACGTCGAGGCGATCAACCGGATGTTCACGCCGGAGTTCCGCAACCGTCTCGACTCGGTCGTGGCCTTTGGCCGGCTCAAGCCCGAGACGATCCACCGCGTGGTCGACAAGTTCGTGCTCGAACTCGAACGCCAGCTGGCCGACCGCCAGGTCGCCATCTCCGTGTCGGACGAGGCGCGCACCTGGCTCGCCGAGAAGGGCTACGACGAATTGTACGGCGCCCGGCCTCTGGCCCGCGTGATCCAGGAGAACATCAAGAAGCCGCTCGCGGACGAGCTTCTCTTCGGCCGGCTGGCGAAGGGCGGCAGCGTCCGGGTGAAGGTCGAGAACGGGCGGCTGGGCTTCGACTACGGCCCGTCGACGCCGCCGGCGCTGCCGAAGCCGACCGAGAAGCTGCTGGTCGACTGAGCGCGCAGATACCCAGTCCCATGAGGATCGCGCGCCGTCGGGCCCTCGTGGGTGCCGCCGCCGGCCTCTTCGTCGGGACCGCGACGGCGCGCGCCGCGTCGCCGCGGTTGCGGGCGACGCCTGTCGCGACAGGGCTCGAGAATCCCTGGTCGATCGCGTTTCTGCCGGACGGGCGGTTTCTGGCCAGCGAGCGGCATGGCCGGCTCGGGATCTTCGCACGCGACGGAAGCCGCGAGGACGTCGCCGGGGTGCCGGCGGTCTGGGCGATGGGGCAGGGGGGCCTTCTCGATATCTGCCTGCATCCGCGGTTCGCCACCAATGCGATCGTCTATCTCGCCTACGCGGCGCCGGTCGCCAATGGCGCCACGACGCGCATCGCCCGCGCCGAACTGCGCCCCGGTCCGGCGCTCTCGGGGCTGACGCCGATGCTGGATGCCGGTCCGCCGGTCGCAAACGGGTTCCATTTCGGCTGCCGGCTCGCTTTCGGGCCCGACGGCATGCTCTATGCCACGGTCGGTGACCGGATGGTCGCCCGGGCCGCGGCCGGCGACCCCGGGGATCTGCGCGGCAAGACGCTGCGCCTGCGCGACGATGGCAGCATTCCCGCCGACAATCCCCTGGTCGGTCGCCCCGGCGCCCGCGGCGAGATCTTCACCCTCGGCCATCGCAACGCGCAGGGGCTGGCCGTCCATCCGCAGACCGGTACGCTCTGGTCGCACGAACACGGCGCGCGCGGCGGCGACGAGATCAACCGGCTGGTCCCGGGCGCCGATTACGGCTGGCCGCGCGTCTCGCATGGCGTCGAATACTCGGGCGCCGCGATCTCGCCGCATCGCAGCCTTCCCGGCATGGTCGATCCGCTCTGGGTCTGGACACCGTCGATCGCGCCGTCGGGAATGGCCTTCTACACCGGCACCGCCTATCCCGGCTGGCGCGGCAGCCTGTTCGTCGGCGCGCTGGCCGGTCAGGCGCTGGTCAGGCTCGAACTGGACGGCGAACGTGTCCTGCGCGAGGAACGACTGCTGCGCAACCTGGGCCATCGAATCCGCGACGTGCGCCAGGGCCCCGATGGCCGTCTGCATCTGGCCGTCGATGCCGCCGACGGCGCCATCCTGCGGCTCGATCCGGCCTGATCATCCGGCCGCCGACTTGAACGGGCTGTGCGCGCGCAGTTCTTCCATCGCGCGGATGACAGCCGGCGTCTCGCGGCCGAGGAAATCCACGACCGCTTCGCGGAAGCCGCGGTCCCGGATCCAATGCGCGCTGTGGGTGGCGGCCGGCAGGTAGCCGCGCTGCAGCTTGTGCTCGCCCTGGGCGCCGGCCTCGACGCGGGAAAGGCCGCGGGCGATCGCGAAGTCGAGGGCGCGATAGTAGCAGGCCTCGAAATGCAGGTTCTTGAAGGCCTCGCTGGCGCCCCAGTTGCGGCCGTACAGCGTGTCCGCGCCGAGCAGGTTGAGCGCGCCCGCGACCCATTCTCCACGATGCCGCGCCAGGACCAGGACGACCCGGTCGCGCAGCGTCTCGTGCAGCCGTGCGAAGAAGGCCCTGGTCAGGTAGGGGTGTCCCCATTTGCGGTCGGATGTCGACAGGTAGAATTCGTGGAACGCGTCCCAGTGGGCCGGCTCCAGCGCGTCGCCGGTCAGGGTGACGAGTTCGACGCCGCTTGCGGCGACGTCGCGCCGCTCCTTGCGGATCGCCTTGCGCTTGGCGTGGCTGAGGGCGGCGAGAAACGCCTCGAAATCGGCATAGCCGCGATTCTCCCAGTGGAACTGGAAGCCGGTGCGCACGGCCATCCCGGCGGCGGCGAAGGCGTCGATGTCCGCCGGTTCGCAGAATGTCGCGTGCAGCGAGGAGACCCGGGCGGCTTCGGCGAGGGCCACGAGGCCGCGGGCGAAGGCGGCGCGCACGCTGTCGTCGCCCTTGTCGCGCAGCAGCAGCCGCGGGCCCGGGACCGGCGTGAACGGGACCGCCAGCTGCAGCTTCGGATAGTAGCGACCGCCGGCCCGCGCATAGGCCTCGGCCCAGCCATGGTCGAAGACATACTCCCCGTAGGAATGTGTCTTGATGTAGAGCGGGGCGCAGGCCAGCAAGCGACCCGCGGCGTCGTGAAGAACGGCGTGGTGCGGGATCCAGCCGGTCCGTTCGCCGACGGAGCCGGAGTCCTCCAGCGCCGACAGGAAGGCATGGCCGACGAAGGGATTCGCCTCGCCTGCGCATAGATCCCATTGCGCGGCGGGGACGCGCGCGATGGAGTCGACGACCGAGAGCCCGGCGCCGTCCGCCCCGCCGGTCATCCGCGCGCAGCCGTCAGGCGATCTCGAACACCGCTTCGACCTCGGTCGCGACGCCGAGCGGCAGCGATCCCATGCCGACAGCCGAGCGCGCGTGCCGGCCCTTGTCGCCGAACACCGCGACCACGAGGTCGGAGGCGCCGTTGATGACCTTGGGATGATCCGCGAAATCCGGCGTGGCGTTGACGAAACCGACGAGCTTCACGCAGCGCTGGACACGGTCGAGGTCGCCGTCGCAGGCGCGGCGCATGGCCGCCAGGACGTTGATCGCGCACAGGCGCGCGGCCTGATAGCCTTCCTCGATGCCGAATTCGCGTCCGAGCTTGCCGACATAGGCGAGCTTGCCGGACGCGTCGAACGTGACCTGGCCGGCGGTGAAGACGAGACTGCCGGTGCGCACGAACGGGACGTAATTCGCGGCCGGCGCCGCCGGATTGGGGAGCACGATTCCGAGTTCCGCGAGTCGCGCGTCGATCTGGCCGGCCATGACGATGTTTCTCCCTCGCAAAGCGTGCCGCAGGATAGCGCGCGCGGCCGCGATTGTGCCACAGTGTCGCCACACCGATCCCGGAGCGTCGACCGGATGCGCATCACCCGCCGCGCCGCGCTCGCCAGGCTTCTGGCGCCGGCCTTCTCCGCGCCGTTTCTTCCCGGCCGGGCCTGGGCCCAGGCCGCCGGAACGCAGGCGGACATCTTCGCCCTCAAGGTCGACTACAGCGCGACCAGCGTATTGGGGGCCGGCGACAACGCGCCGCGCGGCCGGCTGTGGCGCGCCGGCCGGGCGCTGCGCCACGAAAGCGGCCAGGGCCAGACGCAGACGCTGATCGTGCGGCTGGATCGCAACATCGGCTGGCTGGCGCTGGCCGATCTCGGCATCGCGATCGAGAGCGACCTGTCGGCGCTGGATCTGCCGCTGCAGGTGCTCGACGGCAACGGCGGGGGCGGCGTCATTCAACTGCGCGAAGGGCGCGAGCGCGTCAACGGGCTCGACACGACACGGGTTTGGGTGGAGCGCAGCGCCGGGTCGGGCAGCGGCTTCAGCGGCCGCGTCTGGGTGACCGATCA
>JBIKLI010000089.1:0-13435 GCA_044359885.1 Alphaproteobacteria bacterium
ACGACCGGCAGTGCAGTGCAGTGCGCCACTCCGGCGGCAGCGATGCAAGGTCCGCAGGATCGTCGACGTCGCGAACGGGCGACAATTCGGCCCAGCGTACCCCTGACGCGGCGAGACGCCGACGAGCCTCGTCCATGACGCGCGGATGGCTCCAGGTCATGCCGCGGAAGCATCGCGCGTCGACGGGGCGTCGCTGGCCGACGAGCACATGGCCGCCATCATGCGTCGGCACGAAGACGCTGCCGTGGTCGTCCAGAGCGCGCGCGGCCATCGCCGCAGCTGGCGGCGAAGCGCGCGGGCCATGCGCACCCCCAGATCGCCAGGGCCTTGCGCGACCAGCGCGGCGCCACGGGCCGCCGCCATCGTCCGAAGAACCGGATCCGGCGAATCGGGCGTCGCGCAGAGTTCGACCGGACCGATATCGGCGGCCACCGCCTGCACCAGCGCATGGCAAAGCATCCGCTCGGCCAACGCCGCAGCACCAGCCGCGCCCAGGGCAGGCACCAGTCGCGTCTTGGCAAGACCGGGCACCGGCGCCTTCGCAAAGATCACGACTGCAGTCGTCATCGATAGGGTTCCGCGAGACGTTCGGGGCTTTCGCCGCGCCAATAGCGCCAGCGCAGCCACTACATGAGGACGATCGTCGTCCAGACGCCCCGGCGTTCCCATCGGCGGCCCGACGTCGTGACCCGCGCGCGCACGCAGGCTGGACGACCGAGCCGCTTCAGGCGTCGCGACATCTCGATGTCTTCCATGAGCGGCTGCACCGGAAATCCGCCGACGCGCTCGAATGCTGCACGCGTGACGAAGATCGCCTGGTCTCCCGTCGCGATGCCGCTCAGCCGTGAACGCAGGTTCAACAGGGCCGCGATCGTCGGCAGCATCACCGCCCGGCCCGCGATCCGCATGTCGAAGCGGCCCCAGCAGGCGCCGCCCCCCACGGCCGCGTGCGCTTGGGCATCGGCCGGGGGCGGCAGCCGCGTATCGGCATGCAGGAAAAGCAGAACGTCGGCGCGCGCGAGCCGGGCACCGGCGTTCACGCGCGATGCGCGACCGCGCGGGGCGGCGCATTCGGCGTCGACCCATGGCGACGCGCAGGCGCGGGTGCCATCGATGCCGCCCCCGTCGGCCAGGACCAGTTCCACGCCGCGCGCGCAGATCCTGCAGCGATCGCAGCATGTCGACGATCCCGGCAGCCTCGTCGAGTGGAGGAACCACGATGGACAGGATCGGACATTCCCGCGTGGCTGACGCGATGTGCATCGACGGCATCCCGGTCTTGGGCCTTTCGGACCCGCAATTGCCACTGGTTCTGTCGTGCGGGACGGCTCCCTGGTTACAGCGCCTTCGCGCGGCGTCCGTATTTTCCTTGTAACCAGGCAGGCGAAACCTGCGAAGCCCCCGGTACAGGCGGGTCCGCTGCATGCAGGGGCCGCGGCAGCGACGCTGGAGATCCCCAAACGATGGAATCCATCTATTACGTCATGGCCTGGGCGTGTCACCGCCGGTGCAGGCATTGCTATGAAAGCCGGTTTCGCCCTTATACGCGCACGGCGCTCGGCGATGTCGTCGACGAGGCGATGCGCAACTTCCCCCGCATCGTCGACAATTTTCCCGAGCGCATGACCTATCTCGACCCGCCGGATCCGAAGGGCGGGACCGTCGAGCGGATCGGCCGGATCGTGCTGTCGGGCGGCGAGGCACTCCTCGATGCCGTGCGTGAGACGGTCACCTATCCCGTGATCGAGCGGCTGCAGGCGCGCTATCGCGACACCGGCGGGGTCCGCATCGTCGTCCAGACGACCGGTGACCTGCTCACCGACCGCATCGTCGGCGGGTTGCTGGACCGAGGCGTCCACATGATCTCGGTGGCCAGCGTCGACGACTTCCATGTCGGCATGGAGGGGCCGGACAAGCAGCGCGCCTTCGTTGAGCGACTGACCGGCCTGTTCGAGCGCCACGACATGCGGCCCTCCAACCTGCCGGTGACCGCCGCGGACTGGGCGACGCAGAAAGGCCCGCTCTACGGATTCTTCGGGGCCACGCCGGAGAGTTGGATCGGCAAGCTCTGGCCGCGCGGCCGGGCCTGGGACAACAGCCTGCCGCGCGCCACGATCGACGACAATTTCTGCAACCGCTGGTCTGGCGGCCTCAACTTCCTCCGCCACCGCTTCGCCGGCAGCGAGGTCTCGGTCGAACCGGATGGCAGCGTCTATCCGTGCTGCGTCAAGACCGCCCTGCCGCTCGGCAATCTCGTCGAGGAACCGCTGATCGAGATCCTCGATTCGCTTGCCGGAATTCCCGCCTTCGAGGCGATCGACGCGGGTCAACCGCAGCGCATGGGCGTCGTCCATGGCTGGGACGAGGCACGGTTCGCCGCGGCGTCGCGCACGACATTGCCGGATGGCCAAGCCTACGAAAACCTCTGCATCGGCTGCGACCGCTTTCATCGGGAGCACCTGGGTCCGGTGATCGCCGCGGCGCGGGCAAGGCGGATTGCAGCGCGCAATACGGCCCGCAATGCGCGTACCGGCCTGGTTGCCGTCTGAGACCACGATCCAGTCAAAAAGGAGGACAGCCTTGCTCCATCGCCGCCGCCTGCTTGCCACGTTCGCCGCCGCGCCGCTGCCCGGCCTGACCTGCGCCGCGCGTGCCCAGGCGGTCGCCACCTGGCCGGACGTCATCGCGAAAGCACGCGGTCAGACCGTCTTCTGGAACGCCTGGGCCGGGGACGAGCAGACGAACGCGTTCATCGCCTGGGTCGGCGCGCAGACCAAGGCGCGCCACGGCGTCGCCATCCAGCATGTCCGCCTCAAGGATACCGCCGAGGCCGTGACCAAGGTCGTCGCGGAGAAGGCGGCCGGGCGGCTGGCGGGCGGCGGGGTCGACCTTATCTGGATCAACGGCCCCAATTTCCTGGCCATGAAGGAGCAGGGACTTCTGCACGGACCGGTGCTGCCGGTCTTGCCGAATGCCGGGCTCGTCGACACGACGAACAAGCGCTCGAACGTCGTCGACTTCACGACGCCGGTCGACGGCATGGCGGTGCCGTGGCGTCTGGCGCAACTCGTCTTCGTCTACGACTCCAGGCGTCTGCGACCCGCCGACGTGCCGCGTTCGGCCGAGGCCTTGCTCGCCTGGGCGCGCCGGAACCCCGGACGGCTGACGCATCCCAACGTCGCCAATTTCATGGGCTCGACCTTCCTCAAGCAGTCGCTGATCGACCTGTCGCCCGATCCTGACGTCTTCCAGCGCCCAGCCACGGATGCCGCCTTCGACCCCGCTACGGCGTCGCTCTGGGCCTGGTACGGTCAGCTGCGTCCTCTTCTCTGGCGCCAGGGACGGCAATTTCCCGAGAACGCCGCGGCACAGCGACAGCTGCTCAACGACGGCGAGATCGACATCACCCTGTCCTTCAACCCGTCCGAAGCCGCCGTCGCGGCGCAGGCCGGTCTGCTGCCAGACAGCGTGCGCAGCTTCACCTTCGCCAAGGGCACGATCGGCAATACCAGCTTCGTCGCCATTCCCTTCAACGCGGCACACAAGGAGGGCGCTTTGGTCGTCGCCGATTTCCTGCTCGAGCCGGAAACCCAGGCCCGCGCCCAGGACATCCGTCAGCTCGGGACTGCCAACGTGCTCGATGCGGGCAAGCTCTCGCCCGAACAGCGGCGGCTGTTCGAGAGGCTACCGGGTCATCCGGCCCTGCCGGATCCATCGGAGCTCGGCACGATCCAGCTCGAGCCACATGCCAGCTGGATGACGCGCATCGCCGCCGAGTGGAGCCGCCGCACGGCGCGATGAGCGCATACACACAGCCCCATAAGCTGCTGAGACTGGCGCCGGGCCTTACGCTCGCCGTTTTCCTGGCGCCGATCGTGGCCGGGTTGGCGGGCACGATCCTGCCGGCATTCGGATTTCTGCCGGCGCTGGGCGGCGACGGCCTGTCGCTCCAACCCTGGCGCCGGCTGTTCGAGGCGCCGGGATTCGCCGCCGCGCTGACGCTGACCGTGACGACCGGCTGGGGTGCCACGCTGCTCTCGATGCTCGTCGCCACCGGCATGGCGGCGGCGCTGCATCATCGTCCCGCCGGGCGCCGCCTCGGCGCGTGGATCGCACCCGCGCTGGCAATGCCCCATTCCGCGCTTGCCATCGGCATGGCGTTCCTGATTCTTCCCTCGGGCTGGGCGCTGCGCGCCCTCTCGCCCTGGCTCACAGGATGGAACCTGCCGCCGGACTTGAGCACCGTCGGCCATGAATCGGGATGGCCGATCGTCCTGGCGCTGGCGCTCAAGGAGGTGCCCTACCTGATGCTGATGATGCTGGGCGCGCTCAACCAGATCCCTGCCGCGTCGCAGCTGCGCGCCGCGCGCGCGCTGGGCTACGGCCCCGCGCAGGCCTGGCTGGCGGTGGTGCTGCCGCAGGTGCTGGCGCAGATCAGGCTGCCGGCGATGGCGGTACTCGCCTTCTCGCTGTCGGTGGTCGACGTGGCGATGATCCTCGGCCCCGGCAATCCGCCGACGCTGGCAGTCATGGCGGTGCGCTGGCTCGGCGATCCCGACCCGCGCTGGCTGTTCCCGGCCGCCGCCGCGTCGACGATGCTGCTGGCGCTGGTCGTCGCCAGTCTCGCGGCCTGGCGCGCCGCCGAGGCGGCGACACAGGCGGCGCTGGCACGCTGGGCGATGCGCGGCGCGCGCCGCCCGGCGATCGGGCAAGCGGCCGACATCGCCGCGGGCGCCGGGATCGCGCTCCTGGCGTTGACCGCCGCGTCGATGCTGTCGCTCGCGCTATGGTCCGTCGCGACGCGCTGGCGCTGGCCCGACGCCTGGCCGGAAGGCTTCACCGGCGCCACCTGGACGCGCCAGGCCGGCAGTCTCGCAGGCCCCGCCGCGACGACGCTGGCGCTCGGTCTGGCGGCGACGCTGATCGCCCTGGCGCTGGTGCTGGCCTGCCTCGAGCGCGAGGCCCAGGCGCGCGAGGGCAAGCCGTCGCGCAGCCTCGCCGCGCTCTATCTGCCCTTGCTGGTCCCGCAGATCGCGTTCCTCTTCGGGTTGCAGATCCTGCTGGTGCGCGCCGGTCTCGACGGCAGCTTCGGCGCGGTGCTTTGGGTGCATCTGGTCTTCGCGATCCCGTATCTGTTCCTGTCGCTCGCGGATCCCTGGCGCAGCTACGACGACCGCTACTCGCGCAGCGCGCTCTCGCTCGGCGCGTCGCGCTGGCGGGTCTTCTGGCGCATCAAGCTGCCGATCCTGCTGCCGCCGGTCATGATCGCCGCCGCGGTCGCCTTCGCCGTCAGCGGGGGGCTCTACCTGCCGACGCTGCTCGCCGGCGCCGGCCGCGTCGCAACCCTGACCACCGAAGCCGTCACGCTGTCCTCGGGCGCGGATCGCCGCGTGATCGGCACCTGGGCGATGCTGCAGGCCGCGTTCCCGCTCGCCGCCTACGGCATCGCGGTGGCCTGGCCCGCCATGGTCCGGAGGCTGCGGCGATGGCGGTGAGCGAGCTTAGACTGAGCGGCGTCGGGATCGCGATCGGCGGCCGGAGGATGATCAGCGATCTCTCCGCCGAGATCGCGCCCGGCGACTGCCTGACGGTGATGGGACCGAGCGGCTGCGGCAAGAGCAGCCTGCTGGCCTTCGTTTCGGGCACGCTCGACCCGGCCTTCGAGGCGCAGGGCAGCGTCGCGCTGGGCAGTCGCGTGCTCGACGGCGCGCCGCCCGAGCGACGGCGTCTCGGCATCCTGTTCCAGGACGATCTTCTGTTCCCGCATCTCTCGGTCGGCGGCAATCTTGCCTTCGCCCTGCCCGCCTCGTTCGAGGGGCGCGACGCACGGCGCCGTCGGATCGACGCGGCGCTGCGCGATGCGGGGCTCGAGGGTTACGCCGCCCGCGACCCCACGACGCTGAGCGGCGGCCAGCGCGCGCGCGTCGCGCTGCTGCGCACCCTGCTCGCCGAACCGCAGGCGCTGCTGCTCGACGAGCCCTTCTCGAAGCTGGACATCGCGCTGCGCGAGGATTTCCGCCGGCTGGTCTTCGCGCATGCCCGGACGCGCGGCCTGCCGACGATCCTGGTCACGCATGACGAGGCCGATGCGCAGGCGGCCGGCGGGGCCGTCCTGCGGCTGGGCCAAGACTGATGGCCGGCATTGCACCACGACGGTGCGAACGCGCATCCTGGCCGGTGTAACCGGCGGACCCCGAACTGCGAAATGTCATTCGACGCCAAGCCCAGCGACTTCGAAGCCCGCCTGAAGCCGCTCTGGCTGCGCGCGCAGGCAGGCGACCAGGCGGCCTACAGGCTCTGCCTGCAGCTTCTCTCCGCGCGCCTGCGCGGCTTCTTCAAGCGCCGCCTCTCCGGCCTGCCGGATGCAGCGGAAGACCTGGTCCAGGAGACGCTTTTGGCACTGCATCTGCACCGCGGCACCTACGATGCGAGCCTGCCCGTGACCGCCTGGGTTCTGGCCATCGCACGCCACAAGCTGATCGATCTGTGGCGTCGCAGGGGACGGCGCGACGCGCTGCATGACCCGATCGACGACGTCGCCGAGCAGTTCCTCGCGGTCGACCCGGAAGATGGTGGCGCAAGGCGCGACCTGGATGCGCTGCTGCGCGGACTGCCGTCCGCGCAGCAGCTCGCAATCGTGCTGACCAAGATCGAGGGCCTGTCTGTGGCCGAGGCGGCGACACGCACGGGCGCCTCCGAGTCCGCGATCAAGGTCCAGGTGCATCGCGGGCTCAAGCGCCTCGCCACGCTGGTGCGCCGCGACGTTGCGACATGACCCTAGCGACGCCAGGACTTCCATCATGAGAACCGATACGCTGATCGATATGCTGGCACGCGACGCGGGCCCCGCGCCACGTGCGCTCGCCGCGCGACGCCTCGCGCCGGCCGCGCTCGCAGGGCTGCTGGCCAGCGTGGTAATCGCCGTCGGCCTCCTCGGCGCGATCCCCGCACCGATGTTCGCATCGCCTATCCCTTGGACGAAGATCGTCTATGCCGGCGCACTGGCGCTGCCGACGAGTTGGCTGACCGCCCGGCTCGCGCGACCGGCCGCAGCGGTCGACTGGCCGCGCGGGCTGACGCTGGCGGTGTTCGGCACGATGGCCGCGCTCGGCGCCGCCTCTCTCTGGGCGGAGCCGGCCGGGCTGCGCCTGCCGGCCCTGCTGGGACAGTCCTGGAAGAGCTGCCCCTTCAGCGTGCTCGCCCTGTCGCTGCCGGCGCTCGCCGCCGCGCTTTGGGCGTTGCGCGATCTCGCCCCCACGCGTCCGCGCGCGGCGGGCGCCGCCGCAGGCCTTCTGGCCGGGTCGATCGGCGCGATCGGCTACGCGCTGCACTGCCCCGAAGCCGCGATCGCCTTTGTCGCGGCCTGGTACACGGCCGGGATCGCGCTGACGGGCGCCCTCGGCGCAGCGCTCGGCCCGCGGGTCCTGCGATGGTGAGCGAGACCGGAAAATCCTTCCCGGGTCGGAGAGAGTCGATTGCGATCGGTTCGCAACGTATCCGGCGACAGCGAAACAGTTTCCATATTCGTCGGGTTCGAACGCGGGGAGCGCGTTTTCGCTTCCTGCTTCGAGTTGGCCGCCGGTTCGCGCTTCGGCCCTGCGCAGCGCGGCTTTTAGCTTGGCGGATGCATTCTCGATGGGATCGAAGTCGGGCCAGCAGGGCGGCAGATAGCGCAACTCGGCACCACGCGCCGCGATGTGAACCGCACCGGGTGTGCCGGAGGCTCCAGCCCTTGAGAGGATGGAGTATGGCGCGACGAGGGGCCAATGCTCCGCCGGAGCCTCGACCAGCGATCCGCTCAGCCTTGCCAGACCGACGCGAGATGAAACATCGCCCCTACCGGGGCCGCGCATCGTCCCGGTCATTCGCTTGCAGCCGCGCCGCGATGTCCCTGAACCACGCCTCGACCGGCGCGTGGGGCAGCGCGGGCACGAAATGGCCGTCGCGGCCGGTCATGCCGGCATTGGCGACCATCGCGTTGAGCACCGCCTCGTCGACGGCCTGGATGACGGCCTCGAAGACCGGATTGAGGCCTTCGTCCGGCCAGGCCGCCAGCATCCGCCCCCCGGGGCGCGGCGCGAAGAAATCGGCGTTGGCGGTCGACAGCGCGAGGAAGATGTCGCCGGAACCGTGCGCGGCGATCGTGCCGCTGCGGCCGATGCCGAGGCCCGCGCGCCGCGCCAGGCGCTTGAGCTGATGCGGCAGCAGCGGCAGGTCGGTCGCGATCACGGCGATGATGGAGCCCTGGTCCGGCAGGCCGGGCGCGTCGCGCTCCAGCCATCGCCCGACCGGCATCCCGGCGATCGTCAGCTGGTGACGCTTGCCGAAATTCGCCTGCACCAGAACCCCGAGCGTGGCCGCCGTCCCGTCGAGATCGAGCACGCGCGACGCCGTCCCCGTGCCGCCCTTGAACTCGTAGCAGATCATGCCGGTCCCGCCGCCGACGCTGCCCTCCTCGACCGGTCCGGCGGCCGCGGCGTCGAGCGCCGCGAAGACATCGGCGTCGGTGACGTGGAAGCCGTTGATATCGTTCAGGTGGCCGTCATAGGTCTCGGCCGCGACCGGCAGCACCCAGCGGTCCATTCGCCCGGCGAAGTTCCGCACCATCCACTTGGCAAGCGCGTCGCGGGCGAGCCCGACGGAATGCGTGTTGGTGACGACGATCGGCAATTCGGTCCGCCCGGCCTCCTCGATCCACACGAAGCCGGTCATCTCGCCGGCGCCGTTGAGGCTGTGGACGCCGGCGAAGACCGGAATCCCCGCGCCGGCGCGGCCGCGGGGATGGATGGCGGTGACGCCCGTACGCACCGGCCCCTGCCCCACGACCAACCCGCCGTCGCCGCGGATCATCGTGCGAAAGCCGATCTCGACGCCGGGCACGTCGGTGATCGCGTTGGCGGGGCCGGGCGTTCCCTGGAACGGGATGCCGAGCGCGCGGGCGCGGCGCCTGCCTGACGGGGTCGTGAGCAACGGATCGGTCATCGCGCATCTCCGCTTCGTGCTAGACTCGCGGGGCATATCGAGCGCCGCGCCTGCGCGGCTCCACCGGGGACAAGGGACCATGAACGCCATCGCGACGCCAGCGCCGCTCGCCAGCCAGCGCCATCTCTTCGACATCCCGCGCGACATCGCCTATCTCAATTGCGCCTATTTCGGGCCGTTCCTCAAGACGGTGCGCGAGGCCGGGATCGCCGGCATCGACCGGCGCGTCCATCCCTGGGGAATCGAGCGCGACAGCTTCTACGACGAGGTCGAGGAGGTACGCGCGCTCTTCGCCCGCCTGCTCGGCGCGGGCGCCGACGACATCTCGATCGTGCCGTCCTCCAGCTACGGCCTCGCGGTCGCGGCCGCGAACATCGCCATCGCCAGGGGCCAGAACGTGGTCGTGCCGCAGCACGAGCATTCCTCGAATTTCTATGTCTGGCACCGCAACGCGATCGCCGCCGGCGCCAGCGTGCGCGTCGTCGAACGGCCCGCGGACGGCGACTGGACCGCCGCCGTGCTGGCACAGATCGACGCCTCGACGGCGGTGGTCGCCATGCCCAACTGCCACTGGTCCGACGGCAGCCTGATCGATCTCGTCGCGATCGGCGCCGCGGCGCGCCGTGCCGGTGCGGCCCTGGTCGTCGACGCCACGCAGTCGGTGGGCGCATGGCCCTTCGACCTCGCGGCGGTGCAGCCGGACTACGTGATGTGCTCGGGCTACAAATGGCTGTTCTGCCCCTACGTGCTGGGCTTTCTCTACGTGGCGCCGCATCGCCAGCAGGGTCAGGGCATCGAGTTCCACGGCTTCAACCGCGCCGGCGCGCGGTCGAACATGGGCGCCGTCTTCGACCATGTCTTCGAGTTCGAGCCCGGCGCACGGCGCTTCGACATGGGCGAGCGCAGCAATTTCGTGTCGCTGCCGATGGCGAAGCGCGCGCTTGGCCAGTTGCTGGAATGGAGCGTACCGCGGATCGCGGCGACGCTGGCCCCGATGACCACGGAGATCGCCGCGCGCGGCGCCGAGCTTGGCCTCGGCGCGCCGCGCGGCGACAGGCGGCTCGGGCATCTGATCGGCCTGTCCAATCCGCGCGGTTGGGCGCCGGACATCCAGAAGCGCCTGTGGGCGCAGCGCGTCCATGTCAGCCTGCGCGGCGACAGGCTGCGGATCAGCCCGCATGTCTACAACGACCGCGAGGACATCGACCGGCTGTTCGCAGCCCTGCGCGCGGCGCTTTGAGGCGCCGCAGCCCGCTTCACCAGACCGGCGTCAGCCAGTGGGCATGGGCGTCGTTGCGCCCGTGGACGACGTCGAAATAGGCCTTCTGGACCGCCCGCGTCACCGGCCCCGGCCGGCCGTCGCCGACATCGATGCGGCCGACGGAGCAGATCGGGATGACTTCCCAGCCCGAGCCGCAGGCGAACATCTCGTCGGCCGCGACGATCTCTGAGCGATCGACGCGGCGCTGCTCGACCTCGAGGCCGAGGCCGGTGCGCGCCAGTTCGATCACCGTGTCGCGCGTGATCGATTCCAGGATGTCGCTGCCGATGTCGGGCGTGATCAGCCGGCCGTCGCGGACCAGGAAGACGCAGGCGCCGCTGGCTTCCGACAGCTTGCCTTCCTGGGTCAGCATCAGCGCGCCGTCATAGCCCGCGGCCCGCGCCTCGAGCTCCGCGGCGCGGTTGTTGACGTAGTTGGCGGTGCATTTGACCCGCGGGGGCAGGACGTTGTCGGCGATGCGCGTGTAGGACGAGATCATCGCCGCCATGCCGGTCTCCAGCCGCGGCGAGGACCCGCGGATCACGGCGCCGGCGACGATCCCGGTCGGCCCGGTCGTCGCCAGTTCGTCGTCGCCGTCGAGAAAGGCGATCACGCGGAAATGGGCGGTGGCGCGGATGGCGTTGGCGCGGCTGACCTCGATCACCGCGCGCTCCAGCTCCTCGACCGGCGGGATCCGGGCGTAGCGCATCGCCTTCATGCCGAAGCGCAGCCGCGCCATGTGCTCGCGCAGGCGGAAGACGTAGAGCTGCCGGGCCTCGTCGTTCCAGTAGCCGCGCAGCCCCTCGAAGACCGCCGCGCCGTATTTCACGGCGGAGGCGAAGGCGTGGATCCGGCAGTCGGGGTAATCGACGATCCTGCCGTCGAGATACATCTTGGGTTCGGTCGGCATGCGGCTCTCCCGGTTGCGCGCGGAAGGCTAGCATCGCCGCGCCGCCGCCGTTAGGGTCGATCCGAAGCGAGGAGAGATCGACGCATGGACGACACGACGATGCCGGCGGGCCCGGATTTCCGCAGCGACAATGTCGGCGCCGCGGCGCCGGAGATCATCGCCGCGCTGGCCCGCGCGAATGCCGACACCGCGACCGGCTATGGGGGCGACGCGTGGTCGCAGCGGCTGCAGGCGCGCTTCGCCGAAATCTTCGGCGCCCAGGTCGGCGTCTTCGCCGTCGCCACCGGGACCGCCGCCAATGCGCTGGCGATGGCGGCGATCACGCCGTCCTGGGGCGCGGCGTTCTGCCATGCCCGCGCCCATGTCCTGACGTCCGAGGTGAACGCGACCGGCTTCTTCAGCGGCGGCGGCCTGCTCGTGCCCGTCGACGGGCCGCATGGCAAGGTCGATCCGGCCGCGCTCGACGGGGCGATCCATGCCCAGGGCAAGGGAATGATGCACCGCTCCCAGCCCGCCTCCCTCAACCTCGTCCAGGCAACCGACCTGGGCGCCGTCTACACCGCCGAAGAGGTCCGTGCGGCGACGGCCGTGGCGAAGCGCCACGGCCTGAAGGTCCATATGGACGGCGCACGCTTCGCCAACGCGGTCGCCCATCTGGGCTGCGATCCCGCGGACCTGACGACCCGGGCCGGCGTCGACATCCTGTCCTTCGGCATGACCAAGAACGGCGGGCTGCTCTGCGACGCCATCGTCGTCTTCGACGCGGAAATCGCCCGCACGATCGCCTGGCAGATCCGCCGCGCCGGCCATGTCTGGTCCAAGGGACGCTTCGCCGCGGCGCAGCTGCTCGCCTATCTGGACGACGATCTCTGGCTGCGCAACGCGCGACGCTCGAACGCGCTGGCCGCGCGTTTCGACGCCGGCGTCCGGACGATACCGGGCGTCGGGCTCTGGGCGCCGATCGAGGCCAACGAGATCTTCCTGCGTGCCGAGCCTGCGACCCTCGACCGTCTGCAGCGTTCGGGCATCCGCTTCGTGCGCCGCGCGCCGGACATGGCGCGCTTCGTCTGCCGCTTCGACGGGACCGAAGCCGAGATCGACGCGCTGCTCGCCGCGCTGGCGAAGGCGGTGGCCGATGCCTGAGCGCGTCGTGAATCTCGGCGGGCTGCGCGACGTCTTCGTCGGCCAGCTCGCGGCCACCTACGAACTCGTCGCCATCGACGATCCGCGCGCCGCGACGGCGACCGCCGCGGTCACCACCGGCGGGATCGGCATCTCGGCGGCGCAGATCGCCGCGCTTCCGCGGCTGCGCGTCGTCTCCGGCTTCGGGGTCGGTTACGATCGCGTCGACATCGCCGCCGCGCGGGCGCGCGGGATCGTCGTCACCAACACGCCCGGGCTGACCGATCGCTGCGTGGCCGACCACGCCATGGCGCTCTTCCTCGCCGTCGCCCGGCGGGTCGCCGAGGGCGACCGCTTCGTGCGCGCGGGCAGATGGACCAGCGGCCGGCTGCCCGGCCTTGCCCATCGCGCGACCGGGCGCAAGCTCGGCATCCTGGGCATGGGCAGGATCGGCATGCAGATCGCCAGGCGCGCGGCGGCGTTCGACATGCCCGTCGGCTACCACAACCGGAATCCGCGCACCGACACGGCCCATCGCTATTTCCCGAGCGTCGCGACCCTCGCCGCGTGGGCCGACGTGCTGGTGGTGGCATCGCCGGGCGGGGCCGCGACCCGCCATCTGGTCGATGCCGCGGCGCTGGCCGCCCTGGGCCCGGACGGCGTGATCGTGAACATCGCGCGCGGCACCATCATCGACGAAGCCGCGCTGCTCGCGGCGCTGAAGTCGCGGGCAATCGCCGGCGCCGGGCTCGACGTGTTCGAGGACGAACCGCGCATGTCCCAGGCGTTCCACCTCCTCGACAACGCCGTGCTGACGCCGCACATCGCCGGCAGCACCGAAGAGACCTGGGGCGACTGCGAGGCGATGGCCGCCGAGAACCTGCGCCGGCACTTCGCCGGCGAGGCCCTGCTGTCGCCGATCCCCGAACTTGCGCCCTGATCCGGTAGCCGGGCGTCCTGTCCCCGCATGAGGGCCGCCGGGCGATGGCAGGGGACCGGGCGGCCGTCATCGAAGGGCGCGTCTCCAATCTCCGCCCTGTCCCGGCCACCATTCCGAAACACGGCCCAGGCTGCGTCTACGGTGGCGTTGGCGCCTGCCGGGCTGACTTCATCACCGTTGGCGTGTGAACGCCGAGGGGCCGGGAGGCCCCCGGCGGATC
>JBIKLI010000401.1:0-3810 GCA_044359885.1 Alphaproteobacteria bacterium
GCCCCTCGAACGCCGACAGGCGCGCGACGAAGCTCTTCATCGGCTCGACCGGCGTGCGCCACATGCCGACCATTCGGCAGTCGTGGAACGCCATGCGCGGCCGGATCTCGCCGCGCGCGGTGCGCAGCGTCAGATCGTAGACCTCCTCCGCGCGGTCGGCGCCGTCGACATGCGGATATTCCTTGTAGGTGACGATCACGTCGCAGGCATCGCGCATCGCCGGAGTCAGGTGGCAGTGCAGGTCGAGTTCCATCCCGATCGGCACGCGCGGCCCGACGATCGTGCGGATCGCCGCCGCCAGATCGCCCTCGCAGTCGTCGTAGCCATGGGCCGCCATCGCGCCATGCATGAACAGAAGCACGGCGTCGACCGGCATCGCGGCGCGCAGATCCGACAGGATCGTGGCCTTGAAGCCCTCGTAGGCGGCGCGCAGCGTGCGCCCGGCGGGCGCCGCATAGGCGCAGAGGCTTTCGACGATCTCGTGCCCGTCCGCCTCGCCCCGCCGCCGCCAGACGATCAGCGGGATGTTGGCGCCGGTGGCAGGCAGCCGGGAGGCGTCGCTGCGGCGCAGCATGCCCTCGGCGAAGCTCTGCTCGCCGGTCGGGATGGGGGAGAAGGTGTTGGTCTCGGTGACGAGTGCCGCCATGAACAGACGCATCGACAGGGCCTCCGGCGTGGAAGATTGGTTCAGACGAAACGCGACGGCGACAGCGCCGCCGCACCGACGCCGCGATCGGTCAGCATGGCCGGCAGGTCGCGGCGATCGATCAGCGCCGCTGCCGCGAGCGCCATGGCCGGCGTGGTCTGGAAGCCGTACCCGCCCTGACCGGCGAGCCAGAAGAACCCGGCCACGCGCGGATCGTAGCCGGCGACCGGCGTCTTGTCGGCGACGAAGGACCGCAGCCCCGCCCAGCTGCGCGCGATGCGGGCGATCGGGATCTCCGCCGCCTGCTGGATGCGATCGGCGGCGATGGCGACGTCCAGCTCCTCCGGCTGCGCGTCGCAGGGCGCGCTCGGCGTCTCGTCGGCGGGCGAGCACAGCAGCTTTCCGGCATCGGGCTTGAAGTAGAAGCTCTCGTCGACGGCGATCACCGCAGGCCAGGCCGCGCTTTCGGCGCCTGCAGGGGGATCGACCAGGAAGGCGGTGCGCCGCTTGGGCACCAGCCCGATGGGGGCGGCGCCGGCCATCGCACCCAGCGTGTCGCACCAGGCGCCGCCGGCGGCGACGACGACGCCGGCCGCGATCTGTCCATCCTTGAGCGCGATGCGCCAGTCGCCGCCGTCGCGGCTCAGCGCGATGACCTCGGCATCGGTCCGCAGCTGTCCGCCGCGCGCCCGCAGCGCCCGCAGGAAGCCGGTCAGCATCGCGTGCGTGTCGATGTCCATCGCGTCCGGCTCGACGACGCCACCAGCCACCCAGTCGCGGCGCAGCGCCGGCACGCGCCGCAGCACGTCGGCGGCGTCGATCGCCCGCACGCTCGGCACCAGCGCGGCGCCCTCGGCTGCGGCGCGCGCCAGCAGCTTCTCCTCGCCATGGGTGCCGATCAGCATCACGCCGCGCGGCGCCAGCAGCGGGTGCTCGGTGAAGCCGGCCGGCGGCGACATCAGGAAGTCGCGGCTGGCGACCGACAGGCCGCGCACGACTGCGTTGCCGTAGGTCTCCGAGAACAGCGCCGCCGATCGCCCCGAGCTGTGATAGCCGGGATGGCTCTCGCGCTCGAGGACCACGACGCGGTGGCGCTCCGCCATCGCCCAGGCCGCCGAGGCGCCGGCGATGCCGGCGCCGATCACCGCGATGTCGAAACGCTCCACGTGACAATCTCCCTGTGCCAGATCCGGTCAGGCGCATGCTGCGCCGTCCCGCGACGCCGGGCAACAAGCGCCGCGGGAATGCCGGCATGCGTCCGCGCGTTGATGTCGCAACCGTCCAGGCGCAGGATATCCGCATGCAGATCCGGCTTTCGCGCATCGCCCTCGTCATGGTGCTCACGGCGCCGGCGGCCATCGCCGTCGCGCAGCCCGTTCCCAAGCAGGGCGCCTGCCCGTCCGGCTATCACACCAGCGGCGGTTACTGCGTTCCGTCTTCGGGCTCGGCGCGTCCCGCATTGCCGAAGATCGGTGCCTGCCCGTCTGGCTACCATACAAGCGGCGACTACTGTCTCGGCTCGAGCCCCGCCGCGAAACCCGCCGTCGAAAAACGCGGCGCCTGCCCGTCGGGCTACCACACCAGCGGCGCCTATTGCCTCGCCAATTGAGGCGCGGATCCGGTTCGGAGCTCAGTCGGGCGCGCCGGTCCAGGGCCGGGGCGCGAGCGGCGGGGTCGTGACCGCATAGGTGTCGGTGAGCCGCGGCGCCTTGGCGAGGCGCGCGATGTCGGGAACGGGCCGTCGCAGTACCGGGTCGCCGGCCAGCGCCATTTCGATCCCGTGCGCGGCCGAGAGCGTGAACAGGTCGGCGGCCGCGGGACCGGTGATCATCATCCCGAAAGGCGTGCCGGTCGGCTCCAGGCCCATGGGCAGCGACAGGCTGGGATTGCCGGTCAGCGAGATCATGTAGGTCGGCGAGAACCAGTGGAAATACGTGTTCAGCCGCTTGCCGGCGATCTCGTTCTGGTAGAGCTGGTTCCAGGGGAAGGGCGGCACGGCGACGGTCGGCGACAGGATCAGGTCGTAGTCGGCATAGATCTTCTGCACCGCCCGGTAGATGCGCGTCTGCTCGGCCTGCGCCCAGGCGACGTCCGCGGCGCTGTAGCGCAGCCCCTCCTCGTAGTTGGCGACGATGTTGGGACCGAGCTTGTCGCGATGCCTGCGGTAGTTGGCGCGCTGGTTCTGCAGCATGCCCGTCGCGCGCAGGATGCCGAAGGCCTCGTGCGCGCGGCCCATCGCCGGCGCCACCGCGTCGCAGCGGCGGAACAGCTTCTTCAGCGCGCGGATGCGCGCGCGGAAGGTCCTCGCGATGCGCGGGTCGATCGGGCAGGTGCCCCAGTCCTCGGTGTAGGCGACGCGCAGGCTGCCCGGATCGACCGGCTGCGGATCGCGGAAGATGCCGCCGTCGATCGGCCGCGACAGCGGATCGCTCGCCTCGAACGCGGCCTGCGCGGACAGCAGCAGGCACGTGTCGGCGACCGTTCGTCCCATCGGGCCCAGCGTCGGGATCATGTTCCAGCCCTGGCCGCGCCGGTCGGTGGGCACCAGGCCCGGCGAAGGCCGGAACCCGACCACGCCGCAGAAGGCCGCGGGAATGCGCAGCGAGCCGCCGCCGTCCGAGCCGGTCGCGAGCGGCAGCATGCCGGTCGCGAGCGCCACCGCCGAACCGCCGGACGAGCCGCCGGGGATCCGCGCCGGATCGAAGGGATTGCCGGACGGTCCGTAGACCGGGTTGTTCGAATTCGCGCCCGCGCCGAATTCCGGCACGTTGGTCTTGCCGACGACGATCGCGCCGGCGGCGCGGCAGCGCGCCACCATCGGGTCGTCCTGCGCGACGCGGTTGCGCGCGAAGATCGGCGATCCGTAGCTGTTGATCAGTCCCGCCGCGTCGTCGAGGTCCTTGATCCCGAGCGGCAGGCCGTGGAGCGCTTGCAGGTCGTCGCCGCGCCGGACCGCGCGTTCTGCCGCCTTCGCCTCCTTCAGCGCGCGCGGCCAGATCGTGTCGGTGATGGCCTTGACCGCATGGTTGACCGCCTCGACGCGCTGGCGGCAGCTGGTCAGCAGTTCGACGGGCGACAGGCGCCGCGCCCCGATCAGGCGGCGCGCCTCGACGGCGGAGAGATCGCAGGGCTCGGTCATGCCTGCCTCCTTGCGGCAGCGTCGC
>JBIKLI010000402.1:0-3780 GCA_044359885.1 Alphaproteobacteria bacterium
CCGGGCGGAGAACAACATCCAGCGTGGCCGCGCCCTTCTGCAGGGCGTCGAGCAGCAGGTCCTGCTCGATGCCGCGACCGCGCATCTCAACCTGCTGCGCGACACTGCGGTGCTCGACCTCAACACAAACAACGAGCAGGTGCTCACCAGACAGCTGGCGGCGACGCGCGACCGGTTCCAGGTCGGCGAGGTGACGCGCACCGATGTCGCGCAGGCCGAAGCCAGGATCGCCCGCGCGCGCGCCGACCGCATCCAGGCGGAAGGCAACCTGACCTCGACGCGCGCCAATTATCGCCGGGTCGTGGGCGAGGGACCGACGACGATCCAGCCGGCGCGGCTGCCGCCCAATCTGCCGGCCTCCGAGGCCGTCGCGCTGCAGCGCGTCGTCGAAAACCCCAGCGTGATCGCGGCGACGTTCAACGAGAAGTCCGCGCGCGACAATGTCGATGTCGTGGCCGGCGAGTTGCTGCCGACGGTGAACCTGCAGGGCACGTTGTCCCGCGGCGAAGAGGCCACGACGCGGGGCGTCGACGGCGACCGGGCCTCGGTGCAGCTGAGCTTGGTGATCCCGCTCTATCAGCAGGGGCTGGTCGAGGCGCGCATCCGCGAGGCCAAGCAGGTCGCCGGCCAGCGCCGGATCGAGCTCGAGGATGCGCGGCGGCGCGCGCGCGAAGACACGACGCGCTCCTGGGAAGCGCTGAACACGGCGCGCGCGCGCATCGTCGCCATCCAGGCCCAGATCCGGGCCGCCGAGGTGGCGCTGGAAGGCGTGATTCAGGAATCCCGGGTCGGTTCGCGAACCGTTCTCGACGTGCTCGATGCCGAACAGGAACTGCTCAACGCGAAGGTCCAGCTGGTCCAGTCCCAGCGCGACGAGGTCGTCGCGTCGTTCCAGCTGACCGCCGCGACCGGCCAGCTCACCGCGGCCCGCCTGGGCTTGCCGGTGGAGATCTACGATCCGACGCGCAATTATGCCGAGACGCGCGGCCGCTGGTGGGGCACCGGGGTCGATTCCGGCACGGCTGCCCCGCGCGACGAGTGACGGCGTCGCGAGCCAGGCGAAAGGGAGCGCATGAGCGATCCGAACGCGAAGAAGGAGCCGGCCAACGAGCCGTCGATGGAGGAGATCCTGGCGTCGATACGCCGGATCATCGCCGACGACGCCGAGCCCGGGCGCGAGCCGCCGAAGGCGGCTCCCAAACCCGAGCCGCCGCCGGCTCCGCCAGCGCCCCCACGTCCGCCGCCACCGCCCCCGCCCCCGCCGCCGACCTTCGCCGCACCGCCCCCGGAACCGCCGCCCGCCCCACCGCCCCCCGAACCGGATGTGCTCGAATTGAACGACGCGGTGGAAGAGCCGGCGCCCGCACCCGACGACACGCTGATCGCGGCGGAGACGGCGGCGACGGCCTCGGAAAAGCTGTCCGGCCTGACCGCGCTGCGCCGCAGGCAGGGCATCACGGACGCCTCGCTGCTGCTGGGCAACGGCGCCGTGACCCTCGAGGAGATCGTCCGCGAGGAGTTGCGGCCGCTGCTCAAGGCATGGCTGGACCAGAACCTGCCGGCCATGGTGGAACGCCTCGTGCAGCGCGAAATCCGGCGCATCACCAGGGACGTCGATTGAACTTCCGGCGCGGCCGGCGGCCGCGTCGTCAGATAGGACCAGCCCCGTGACCGACGAGAAAGATCAGGGCGGCGCTTCTGCGCCGTCGCTCGACAAGAATTTCGAGCCCGCCGCCGCCGAGCGGCGTTGGGCCGAGGCCTGGGAGCGGGCCGGTGCCTTCGCCTGCGGCCGTCGGGACGCCGGTGCGCCCTATTGCATCGTGATCCCGCCGCCGAACGTCACCGGCAGCCTCCATATGGGCCATGCGCTCAACAACACATTGCAGGACATCCTGGTGCGCTGGCGGCGCATGAAGGGCGACGACGCGCTCTGGCAACCCGGCATGGACCATGCCGGCATCGCGACGCAGATGGTGGTCGAGCGTCAACTCGCCGCCCAGGGCATTTCGCTGGACCGCGCGGGCGCGGTCCCGGCGGAGGACGGCGACGGCCAGCGGATCGGACGCGACGACTTCGTCGCGCGGGTCTGGGCGTGGAAGGGCGAGTCCGGCGGCACCATCACGCGCCAGCTGCGCCGGCTCGGCGCGTCCGTCGACTGGGGCCGCGAGCGCTTCACGATGGACGAAGGCCTGTCGGCGGCGGTCCTGGAGGTCTTCGTCGCGCTCTACCGCGACGGCCTGATCTATCGCGATTCGCGACTGGTGAACTGGGACCCGAAGCTGCACACGGCGATCTCCGATCTCGAGGTCGAGCAGCGCGAGGTGAAGGGCTCGCTCTGGCACATCGCCTATCCGGTCGAGGGCGAGCCTGGCACGACGATCACCGTCGCCACCACCCGGCCCGAGACGATGCTGGGCGACACCGCCATCGCCGTGCATCCCGACGACCCGCGCCATGCCGCGCTGGTCGGCAGATTCGCGATCCTGCCGCTGGTCGGCCGGCGCATCCCCATCGTCGCCGATTCCTATTCCGATCCGGCGAAGGGCACGGGGGCCGTCAAGATCACGCCGGCGCATGATTTCAACGATTTCGAGGTCGGCCGCCGGCACGGCCTGCCGGCGATCAACATCCTGACCGCCGACGCGCGGATCTCGGATGCCGCGCCCGAGGCCTATCGCGGTCTCGAGCGTTTCGCCGCGCGCAAGCGCATCGTCGCCGATCTCGAGGCGCTGGGCGCGCTCGTCAAGGTCGAGCCCCATACGCACATGGTTCCGCATGGCGACCGCAGCGGCGTGCCGATCGAGCCCTGGCTCACGACCCAATGGTATGTCGACGCCGTGAAGCTCGCCGGCCCGGCGATCGAGGCGGTCGAACAGGGACGCACCGTGTTCGTGCCCAAGGCCTGGGAAAAGACCTATTTCCACTGGATGCGCAACATCGAGCCTTGGTGCGTGTCGCGCCAGCTCTGGTGGGGGCATCAGGTGCCGGCTTGGTACGGTCCGGACGGCGCGGTGTTCGTCGACCTGGACGAGGCCGGCGCCGCCGCGCAGGCCCGGGCCCATTACGGCGCGGATGTGGCGCTGACCCGCGATCCGGACGTCCTCGACACGTGGTTCTCCTCCGCGCTCTGGCCGTTCTCGACGCTGGGCTGGCCCGAGCGTACGCCGGAACTGGCGCGGTACTACCCGACCGACGTGCTGGTGACGGGCCTCGACATCATCTTCTTCTGGGTCGCGCGGATGATGATGATGGGCCTGCACTTCATGAAGGAGGTGCCGTTCCGCACGGTCTACATTCATGCCCTGGTCCGCGACGAGAAGGGCCAGAAGATGTCGAAGTCCAAGGGCAACATCATCGATCCGCTGGATCTGATCGACCGCTACGGCGCCGATGCCCTGCGCTTCACGCTGGCGGCGATGGCGGCGCAGGGACGCGATGTCAAGCTGTCCGAGAGCCGGGTCGAGGGGTACCGCAACTTCGCGACCAAGCTCTGGAACGCCGCGCGCTTCTGCCAGATGAACCGGTGCCTGTTGCCGCCGGGCTTCGATCCGCGCGGTGCGCGCGCCGGGGTCAACCGCTGGATCCTGGGCGAATTCGCCGCGGCCGTCGCGTCGATCGATGCCGCACTCGCCGGGTTCCGCTTCAACGACGCTGCCGGTGCCGCCTATCAGTTCGCCTGGGGCACGTTCTGCGACTGGTATCTCGAATTCGCCAAGCCGCTTTTGGCCGGCGACGACGCGGCGGCGAAGGCCGAGACGCGCGCCGTCGCCGCCTTCGTCC
>JBIKLI010000090.1:0-13317 GCA_044359885.1 Alphaproteobacteria bacterium
ACGAGAAGGCGCCGCCGCCGCCGGCCGCGGCAACAGCGAAGGGCTGAAACGCCGCCATGACCGCCGAAGTCGCGCTCAAGAACCTGACCATGAATTTCGGGCCGCAGCATCCGGCGGCCCACGGCGTGCTGCGCCTCGTCCTGGAGATGGACGGCGAGGTGGTGGAACGCGCCGATCCGCATATCGGGCTGCTGCATCGCGGGACCGAGAAACTGATCGAGTACAAGACCTATCTTCAGGCGTTGCCCTATTTCGACCGGCTGGACTACGTCTCGCCGATGAACCAGGAGCATGCCTTCGCGCTGGCGGTGGAGAAGCTTCTGGGCATCGCGCCGCCGCCGCGCGCGCAGGCCATCCGCGTGCTCTACGCGGAGATCGGCCGGATCCTCAACCATCTGCTGAACGTCACCACCTTCGCGCTCGACGTGGGCGCGATGACGCCGCTGCTCTGGGCCTTCGAAGAGCGCGAGAAATTGATGGAGTTCTACGAGCGTGCCTGCGGCGCGCGGCTGCACGCCAATTATTTCCGGCCCGGCGGCGTCGCCGTCGACGTGCCGCCGCCTCTGCTCGACGACATCCGCGCCTGGACCGTCCGGTTCCCGAAGATCGTCGACGACATCGAGTCGCTGCTGACCGACAACCGCATCTTCAAGCAGCGCACGGTCGACATCGGGCGTGCGAGCGTCGAGGAGGCGCTGGCCTGGGGCTTCTCGGGGCCGATGCTGCGCGGTTCGGGGCTGCCCTGGGACCTTCGCAAGTCGCAGCCCTACGACGGCTACGACGCCTACGATTTCGACGTCCCTGTCGGCCGCAACGGCGATTGCTACGACCGGTATCTCTGCCGCATGGAGGAGATGCGCCAGTCGCTGCGGATCATGATCCAGGCGCTCGACGTGGTCGCTCGGACCCCCGGTCCGGTGAAGGTCGACGACCGCAAGATCACGCCGCCGACCAGGGGCGAGATGAAGCGCTCGATGGAAGCGCTGATCCATCACTTCAAGCTCTACACCGAGGGCTATCACGTCCCCGCCGGCGAGACCTACACCGCGGTCGAGGCGCCAAAGGGCGAATTCGGCGTCTATCTCGTCTCCGACGGCACCAACAAGCCGTATCGCTGCAAGATCCGCGCTCCGGGTTTCGCCTTCCTCCAGGCGATGGACTTCCTCGGCAAGGGGCACATGCTCGCGGACGTCGTGGCGATCATCGGCTCCATGGACATCGTGTTCGGGGAGATCGATCGATGAGCGCGCCGCAAGCCGCCGCCGCCGTGCCGCAGCCTGCGGTCTTCGCCTTCGACGGCCCGAACCTGGCGCGTGCCCGCGCGATCATCGCCAAGTATCCTGCCGGCCGTCAGGCGAGCGCGGTGCTGCCGCTGCTGGATCTGGCGCAGCGGCAGAGCGGCAACTGGCTGCCGCGCGCGGCGATGGACTATGTCGCGGGGCTGCTCGACATGGCGCCGATCCGGGTCTACGAGGTCGCGACGTTCTATTCGATGTTCAATCTGGAGCCGGTCGGCATCTGGTTCTTCCAGATCTGCACCACGACGCCGTGCTGGCTGCGCGGTTCCGACCAGGTCGTCGAGGCCTGCGAGCGCAAGCTCGGAATCCGGGTCGGAGAGACCTCGGCGGACGGCAAGTTCACGCTCAAGGAAGTCGAATGTCTCGGCGCCTGCGTGAACGCGCCGATCATCCAGGTGAACGACGATTTCTACGAGGATCTCGACGGGCCTTCGACCGAGCGTCTGATCGACGAACTGGCGGCCGGACGCGTGCCGCCGAAGGGTTCGGTGAAGGGTCGCCAGAAATCAGCGCCTGAAGGCGGGCCGCGCGTGCTCGCGGCCGTGCCGCCGCGCTACGAGTGGACGCTCGAGTCCCCGCCGGCGCCGCCGGCGGGAAGCGACGACTGAGGCATCGACATGCTGCAGGACAAGGACCGCATCTTCACCAATCTCTATGGGCTCCAGGGGCCGGACCTGGAGAGCGCGATGGCGCGCGGCGACTGGGATCGCACGCGGGACCTGATCGCGAAGGGCCGGGACTGGATCGTGGCCCAGGTCAAGGATTCGGGGCTTCGCGGCCGCGGCGGCGCCGGGTTCCCGACCGGCATGAAATGGTCGTTCATGCCCAAGGCCAGTCCCGACGGGCGGCCCAGCTATCTGGTCGTCAACGCCGACGAATCGGAGCCCGGCACCTGCAAGGATCGCGAGATCCTGCGTCACGATCCCCACAAGCTGGTCGAGGGCTGCCTTCTCGCCGGCGTCGCCATGGGCGCGCGCGCCGGCTACATCTACATCCGCGGCGAGTTCTACAACGAGGCGTCGGCGATCCAGCGCGCGATCGACGAGGCCTACGCAGCCGGCCTGATCGGCAGGGATGCCTGCAAGTCCGGCTACGATTTCGATCTCTACCTGCATCGCGGCGCGGGCGCGTATATCTGCGGCGAGGAAACCGCGCTGCTCGAGAGCCTCGAGGGGCGCAAGGGGCAGCCGCGCCTGAAGCCGCCCTTCCCGGCGGCATGCGGTCTCTACGGCTGTCCGACGACGATCAACAACGTCGAGACGATCTCGGTGGTGCCCACGATCCTGCGCCGCGGTGCCGCTTGGTTCGCCGGCTTCGGACGGCCGAAGAACTCGGGCACCAAGCTGTTCTGCATCTCCGGTCATGTGAACCGGCCGTGCAACGTCGAAGAGTCGATGTCGATCCCGCTCAAGGAGCTGATCGAGAAGCATGCCGGCGGCGTCCGCGGAGGCTGGGACAATCTTCTCGGCATCATCCCCGGCGGTTCGTCGGTGCCGGTCCTGCCGCGTTCGATCTGCGACACCGTGCTGATGGATTTCGACGCGCTGCGCGAGGTGCGCTCCGGTCTCGGCACCGCGGCGGTGATCGTGATGGACCGGTCGACCGACATCGTCAAGGCGATCGCCCGGCTGTCGAAGTTCTACATGCACGAGAGCTGCGGCCAGTGCACGCCGTGCCGCGAGGGCACGGGATGGATGTGGCGGGTCATGACCCGCATGGTCGAAGGGCGC
Organism: Alphaproteobacteria bacterium; assembly: GCA_044359885.1. Lineage (GTDB taxonomy): Bacteria > Pseudomonadota > Alphaproteobacteria > CACIAM-22H2 > CACIAM-22H2 > CAIOSQ01. Next base: position 3,029 of record JBIKLI010000090.1, read on the forward strand.
GCCGAACTCGACGAGATCGACACGCTGGAGGACGTCACGCGGCAGGTCGAGGGCCATACGATCTGCGCGCTGGGCGATGCCGCGGCCTGGCCGATCCAGGGGCTGATCCGGCATTTCCGGCCCGAGCTGGAGCGCCGGATCATGGAATACAAGCAGCGCGCGGGCCGTCCGGCCCTCGCGGCCGAGTGAGGCGGGGCGGACCATGCCGAAGCTGACCGTCAACGGCGTCCAGGTCGAGGTCCCGGCGGGCGCGACCGTCCTTCAGGCCTGCGAGGCCGCAGGGTTCGAGATCCCGCGTTTCTGCTACCACGAGCGCCTGTCGATCGCCGGCAATTGCCGCATGTGCCTGGTCGAGCAGGAGAAGGCGCCCAAGCCGATCGCGTCCTGTGCGATGCCGGCCGGCGACAACATGGTCATCCGGACGGACACGCCACTGGTGCGCAAGGCGCGCAAGGGGGTGATGGAGTTCCTCCTGATCAACCATCCGCTCGACTGCCCGATCTGCGACCAGGGCGGCGAATGCGACCTCCAGGACCAGGCCATGGCCTATGGCTTCGACCGGTCGCGCTACCACGAGAACAAGCGCGCCGTCCCGGACAAGGATCTGGGGCCGCTGGTCAAGACATCGATGAATCGCTGCATCCACTGCACGCGATGCGTGCGCTTCGCGAGCGAGGTCGCGGGCGTCGAGGAACTGGGGGCGGTGTTCCGCGGCGAGCACATGGAGATCTCGACCTATGTCGAGAAGACCCTGTCGTCCGAACTCTCCGCCAACATCGTCGATCTCTGCCCGGTCGGCGCGCTGACCTCGAAGCCCTATGCCTTCGTCGCCCGGCCATGGGAACTGCGCAAGACCGAATCGGTCGACGTGATGGACGCCGTCGGTTCGAACATCCGCGTCGACAGCCGCGGCGGCGAGGCGCTGCGCGTGCTGCCCCGGGTCAACGAGGCTGTCAACGAGGAGTGGATCTCGGACAAGACCCGCTTCGCCGTCGACGGACTGAAGCGCCAGCGTCTGGACCGTCCCTATCTTCGCGGTGCCGACGGCAAGCTGGCGCCCGCGACCTGGGATCAGGCGCTGGCGGCGGTGGCGGCACGGCTCGGCGCCGTGCCCGGACAGAGGATCGCCGCCATCGCCGGCGACCAGGTCGATTGCGAGGCGCTGACGGCGCTCAAGGACCTGATGACGGCGCTGGGAAGCCCGCATCTCGATTGCCGCCAGGACGGCGCCAAGCTCGACCCGGCGGCACCGGTCTCCTGGCGCTTCAATTCCACCATCGCAGGGATCGATTTCTGCGACGCGCTGCTGCTGGTCGGCACCAATCCGCGCTGGGAGGCGCCGATCGTCAATGCGCGCATCCGCAAGCGCTGGCTTGCGAACCGCCTGCCGGTCGGCGTGATCGGACCGCAGCACGATCTGACCTACCGCTCGGACTATCTCGGCGCGGGCCCCCAGACGCTCGCGGATCTGGTCGAGGGACGAATCGCCTTCGCCGAGACGCTGCGTGCCGCGAAGGCGCCGATGATCGTGCTCGGGCAGGGGGCGCTGGCTCGCGACGACGGCGCGCAGGTCCTGGCGCTCGCTCGCCGCGCCGCCGAGGTTCTGGGCGTCGTGAAGGATGGGTGGAACGGCTTCAACGTGCTGCATGTCGCGGCCGGCCGGGTCGGGGGGCTGGAACTGGGCTTCGTTCCGGGGCCGGGCGGGCGCGACGTCGCAGGGATCCTCGACGGCTGCGGCCGGGGCGAGATCGATGTGGTCTGGCTGCAGGCGGCGGACGAAATCGACACCACGCGGCTGGGCAAGGCCTTCGTCGTCTACCAGGGCCATCACGGCGATCGTGGCGCCCATCGCGCCGACGCGATCCTGCCCGGCGCCGCCTATACCGAGAAGAACGCGACCTATGTCAACACCGAGGGGCGCGCGCAGCAGGCCCGCCTCGCGGTCTTCCCCCCCGGCGAGGCGAGGGAGGACTGGAAGATCCTGCGCGCGCTCTCCGAACGGCTGGGCCGTCGGCTGCCCTACGACCGGCTCGCCCAGCTGCGCGCCAGGATGGCCGGGCTGTCCCCGGTCTTCGCGAATGTCGACGCGATCGTGCCCGCCGCCTGGGCCGGCTTCGGGACCGACGGGCCCTGCGGCACCGCCGGCTTCCGTTCGCCGGTGACCGATTTCCACATGACCTGCGCCGTCAGCCGCGCCTCGGAGACGATGGCCGCCTGCGCGGCCGCGCGCCGCGCCGCGCTCGCGGCGAGGACGGGCACGCATGGCTGAGTTCGTCTCCGACTACGCCATCCCCGGCGGAATCATCGTCGCCCAGATCCTGGCGCTGGTCGTGCCGCTGCTGATCTCGGTGGCGATGCTGACCTATTTCGAGCGCAAGGTGATCGCGGCGATGCAGCTGCGCAAGGGTCCGAACGTGGTCGGTCCCTTCGGCCTGCTGCAGCCCTTCGCGGATGCGCTCAAGCTGATCACCAAGGAGACGATCGTTCCCACCGGTGCCAACCGTGTGGTGTTCATTCTCGCCCCGATGGTCACCTTCCTGCTCAGCCTGGTCGCCTGGGCGGTGATCCCGTTCGCGCCGGGCTGGGTGATCTCCGACATCAATGTCGGCATCCTCTACCTGTTCGCGATCTCCTCGCTCGGCGTCTACGGCATCATCATGGCCGGCTGGGCGTCGAACTCGAAATACGCATTCCTCGGCGCGCTGCGTTCGGCGGCGCAGATGGTCAGCTACGAGGTCTCGATCGGCTTCGTGATCATCACCGTCCTGCTGTGCGTCGGCTCGCTCAACCTTCAGGTGATCGTCGAGGCGCAGACCGGGGGCTTCTGGAACTGGCACGCGTTCCAGCTGCTGCCGCCGCTGCTGCCGATGGCGGTGATCTTCTTCATCTCGGCGCTGGCGGAGACCAACCGCTCGCCCTTCGACCTGCCCGAAGGCGAGTCCGAACTGGTCGCCGGCTATTTCGTCGAGTACTCGTCGATGACCTTCGCCCTGTTCTTCCTGGGCGAGTACGCGGCGATGATCCTGATGAGCGGCATGACCAGCGTCCTCTTCCTTGGCGGCTGGGACTCGCCGCTGCCCTTCGCACCCTTCACCTGGATCCCCGGACCGATCTGGTTCGCGCTCAAGATCAGCCTGTGCCTGTTCGTGTTCCTCTGGGTGCGTGCGACGCTGCCCCGCTACCGCTACGACCAGTTGATGCGGCTGGGCTGGAAGGTGTTCCTGCCCCTGTCGCTGGGCTGGGTCGTCCTGACCGCCGGCGTGCTCGTCGCCTTCGACATGCTGCCCTAGCCACGAGGCCGATCGGAACCCGCCATGCTCGACAACCGCTCCGCCCGCAGCTGGCTCCTGACCGAGATCGTCTCGGGAATGGCGCTGACGCTGAAGTACTTCTTCAGGCCGAAGGTGACGGTCAACTATCCCTTCGAGAAGGGCCCGGTGAGCACGCGGTTCCGAGGCGAACATGCCTTGCGCCGCTATCCCAACGGCGAGGAGCGCTGCATCGCGTGCAAGCTGTGCGAGGCGGTCTGTCCGGCGCTGGCGATCACGATCGAGGCCGAACCGCGCGAGGACGGCAGCCGCCGGACGACGCGCTACGACATCGACATGACGAAATGCATCTACTGCGGCCTCTGCCAGGAGGCCTGTCCGGTCGATGCGATCGTCGAGGGCCCGAATTTCGAGTTCGCAACCGAGACCCGGGAGGAACTCATGTACAACAAGGAAAGGCTGCTCGCGAACGGCGACCGTTGGGAAAGCGCGCTGCAGCGGAACATCTCCGCCGAGTCGCCCTATCGCTGACGGCGGCCTTCGGGGGGGAGCGAGGTCCAAGAATGATCCAGGCGATCGCCTTCTATCTCTTCGCGGCGGTTATGATCGGCGCGGCCGCGATGGTCGTGTCGGCGCGCAACCCCGTCCATTCGGTCCTGTTCCTGATCCTCGCCTTCTTCAACGCCGCGGCGCTGTTCGTGCTGCTGGGCGCCGAGTTCCTGGCGATGATCCTGGTCGTCGTCTATGTCGGCGCCGTCGCCGTGCTGTTCCTGTTCGTGGTCATGATGCTCGACATCAACTTCGCGCGGCTTCGCGAAGGGTTTCTGCGCTACCTGCCGGTCGGCGGCGCGGTCGGGCTGGTCCTGCTCGCCGAACTGGTCCTGGTCGGCGTGGCCTGGACGGATGCGGGCGGCGCGGCCCAGCTCCGGGCGGCGCCGCTGCCCGACGGGGTCGACAACACCCGCGCGCTCGGCCGTCTGATCTATACCCACTACGTGCTGGTGTTCCAGGCCGCCGGACTGGTGCTGCTGGTGGCGATGATCGGTGCGATCGTGCTGACGCTGCGCGAGCGGCCGGGCGTCCGGCGGCAGGACATCCCGCGGCAGCTGGCGCGGGACAAGGCTTCGGGCGTCGAGGTCGTCAAGATCAAGCCCCGGACCGGAGTGTGAGGCGATGACCATCGGGCTTGGCCACTACCTCACCGTCGCGGCGATCCTCTTCACCCTCGGGATCTTCGGCATCTTCCTCAACCGGAAGAACGTGATCGTCATCCTCATGTCGGTCGAACTGATCCTGCTGGCGGTCAACATCAACCTGGTGGCGTTCTCGGCCCATCATGGCGACCTCGTCGGGCAGGTCTTCGCGCTCATGGTCCTGACGGTCGCGGCGGCGGAGGCCGCGATCGGCCTCGCCATCCTGGTCGTGTATTTCCGAAACCGCGGCTCCATCGCGGTCGAAGACATCAATCTCATGAAGGGCTGACGGGGCCGGGCGATGAAGACATTGGCGTTGCTGGCGGTCTTCATGCCGCTCCTCGGCTTCGCCCTGGCGGGGCTGCCGATCCTTGCCGGCCGGGCCGGACACGCGGTCGACCGCTGGGCGCAGCTGTCGACCAGCGTCTGCGTGGCCGTCGCCGCGCTGGCGTCGATCGCGCTGTTCGCGTCGGTGGGCCTGGGGCACCGAACGGCGACCTTCGAACTCTTCACCTGGATCGACTCGGGCGCCTTCGAGGTCTCCTGGGCGATAAAGCTGGACGCGCTGTCCGTGGTGATGCTCTGCGTCGTGACCATCGTGTCGACCTGCGTCCACGTCTATTCGATCGGGTACATGGGGCACGATCCCGCCATCCCGCGGTTCATGGCCTATCTCAGTCTGTTCACGTTCTTCATGCTGATGCTGGTGACGGCCGACAATTTCGTGCAGATGTTCTTCGGCTGGGAGGGCGTCGGCCTCGCGTCCTATCTGCTGATCGGGTTCTGGTACGATCGGGATTCGGCGAATGCCGCCTCGATCAAGGCGTTCGTCGTCAACCGGGTCGGCGATTTCGGGCTGGCTCTGGGGGTCTTCGGCGTCTTCGCGACCTTCGGCTCCGTTCATTTCGACACCGTCTTCGCGGCGGCGGCCGCGCGCAGCGGCGAGACCATCTCGTTCCTGTGGTTCGAGGGCCACGCGCTGACCATCCTATGCCTGCTGCTCTTCGTCGGCGCGATGGGCAAGTCGGCCCAACTCGGGCTGCACACCTGGCTGCCCGACGCGATGGAGGGACCGACGCCGGTCTCGGCCCTGATCCACGCTGCCACGATGGTGACGGCCGGGGTCTTCATGGTCGCGCGGCTGTCGCCGATGTTCGAACTGGCGCCCGCGGCGCTCCACACGGTGTGCATCGTGGGCGCCCTCACGGCGATCTTCGCCGCCTCGGTGGGGCTGGTGCAGAACGACATCAAGCGCGTGATCGCGTACTCGACCTGCTCGCAGTTGGGCTACATGTTTTTCGCCGCCGGCGTGTCGGCCTACGCGGCCGCGATCTTCCACCTCATGACCCATGCCTTCTTCAAGGCGCTTCTCTTCCTCGGGTCGGGCTCGGTGATCCATGCGCTGTCCGGCGAGCAGGACATGCGGCGGATGGGCGGCCTGGGGCCAAAGATCCGGATCACCTACTGGCTGATGCTGATCGGCAGCCTGGCGCTGGCAGGCATCGGCATCCCGTTCGTCTTCGGCTTCGCCGGCTTCTATTCGAAGGACATCATCCTCGAGAGCGCTTTCGCCGCCCATTCGGGGCCCGGTGCCTTCGCCTTCTGGCTCGGCATCGCGGCCGCGGCGATGACGGCGTTCTATTCCTGGCGCCTGCTGTTCATGACCTTCGGGGGGCACGCGCGCGGCGACCACCACGCGCACGAGCACGCACACGAGTCGCCCGCCGTGATGCTGGTACCCCTCTATGTGCTGGCCATCGGCGCGATCTTCGCCGGCGTCGCCGGCTACGAGTATTTCGTCGGCCACCACCGGGCCGAGTTCTGGGGGGCCGCGATCAAGGTCCTGCCCGAGAACGATTCGATCGAACACGCCCATCACGTCCCGGTCTGGGTGAAGGTCCTGCCGCTCGTGGCGAGCGTGATCGGCATCGGCGTGTCCTACGGGCTCTACGTCCGCGACCCATCGATCCCCGGGCAGCTGGCAGCCCGGTTCGAGGGCCTTTACCGGTTCCTGCTCAACAAATGGTGGTTCGACGAACTCTACGACCGCTTGTTCGTGCGCAGCGCCTTCGCACTGGGAACGGGGCTCTGGAAGAAGGGCGACGGCGCCGTCATCGACGGGTTGGGCGCTGACGGTCTCGCGCGCAACACGCTGGCCGCCGCGCGGCGCATGAGCGCGGTGCAGACCGGATATGTCTATCACTACGCCTTCGCCATGCTGATCGGGGTCGTCGCCTTCGCGACCTGGTATTTCGTGAGCCGGTGAGGATGCCCGCATGAACGCCTCCTGGCCCATCCTGTCGCTGATCACGTTCCTGCCCCTGGTGGGGGCGGCCTTCATCTTCTTCGTCCGCGGCGACGAGGAGACGGTGGCGCGCAACGCGCGCTGGGTCGCGTTGTGGACGACGCTCGCCACGTTCCTGCTTTCGCTGACCCTGTGGTTCGGCTTCGAGCGCGGCACCGCGGCCTTCCAGTTCGTCGAGTACGCGCCGTGGTTCCCGGGGACCGGGATCGCCTACCACATGGGCGTGGACGGCATTTCGGTGCTGTTCGTGCTGCTGTCGACCTTCCTGATGCCGATCTGCATCCTGGCCTCGTGGGAAGCGATCGAGAGCCGCGTCAAGGAGTACATGATCGCCTTCCTCGTTCTCGAGACGATGATGGTCGGGATGTTCTGCGCCCTCGACATCGTGCTGTTCTACATCTTCTTCGAGGCGGTCCTGATCCCGATGTTCCTGATCATCGGCGTGTGGGGCGGCGCGCGGCGCGTCTATGCCGCGTTCAAGTTCTTCCTCTACACGCTCGCCGGCTCGGTGCTGATGCTGGTCGCGCTGCTCTACATCTTCGGGACCGCGGGCACGACCGACATGACCAAGCTGATGGGCTACGGGTTCACGCGGCAGGCGCAGACCTGGCTCTGGCTGGCCTTCTTCGCGTCCTTCGCGGTCAAGGTCCCGATGTGGCCCGTGCACACCTGGCTGCCCGACGCCCATGTCGAGGCGCCGACCGCGGGTTCGGTCATCCTGGCCGGCGTCCTGCTGAAGATGGGCGCCTACGGCTTCCTTCGCTTCTCGCTGCCGATGATGCCGGACGCCTCGGCGGCATTCACGCCGCTCGTCTACACGCTGTCGATCATCGCCGTCGTCTACACCTCGCTGGTGGCGCTGGTGCAGGAGGACATGAAGAAGCTGATCGCCTATTCCTCGGTGGCGCATATGGGGTTCGTCACGCTGGGTATCTTCACCGGCACGCGGCAGGGGATCGACGGCGCGCTGTTCCAGATGCTCAGCCACGGCGTGGTGTCGGGTGCCCTGTTCCTTTGCGTCGGCGTGGTCTACGACCGGCTGCACACGCGCCAGATCGCGCGCTACGGCGGTCTCGTCGAGCGCATGCCCCGGTATGCCGCGGTGTTCATGCTCTTCGCCATGGCGTCGGCCGGTCTGCCGGGGACCAGCGGCTTCGTCGGGGAGTTTCTCGTCCTGGCAGGCGCGTTCCAGGTCGACACCTGGGCCGCGTCGCTGGCGGCGCTCGGCGTCATCCTCGGCGCCGCCTACATGCTGTATCTCTACCGGCGCGTGATCTTCGGGCGGCTGACGCGCGAGGACCTGCGCGGCATGGCGGACCTGTCGCGGCGGGAGATCGCGATCTTCGCGCCGCTGGTCGTGGTCGTGCTGTGGATGGGCATCCATCCCAAGCCGGTGCTCGACGTGTTTTCGGCCTCGGTCGACCAGCTGGTGGCGCGCTACCAGCAGGCCCAGACCGACGGCGATCCGGCCGCCGCGCCGCGCCGGCTCGCCTCGATCGCGGAGTGATTGCGATGACCGCTCCGGCCTTTTCCCTCTCCGCCGCGCTGCCCGAGATCTTCCTCGCCGGCTCGGGGCTCGCTCTCGTCCTCTTCGGCGCGCTCGCCGGTGAAAGATCCTATCGCCGCGTGACGTCGCTGGCGCTCGTCGCGCTCGTCGTCGCCGGCCTGCTTGTGCTGGCGGGACCCGCCGCACGCGCCAGCGCCTTCGGCGGCCTGTTCGTCGTCGACGGCTTCGCCGCCTTCATGAAGATCCTGGTGCTGCTGGGGACCGCCCTCGGCATCGTCCTGTCCCTCGACTACAACCGGCGCGAGGACATGGAGCGTTTCGAGTTCCCGGTGCTCGCGCTGTTCGCCGCTGTCGGCATGATGCTGATGGTTTCGTCCAGCGACCTGATCTCGCTCTATCTCGGTCTCGAGCTGCAGAGCCTCTCGCTCTACGTCATGGCGGCGTTTCGCCGCGACTCGGTCAAGTCGACCGAGGCCGGTCTCAAGTACTTCGTCCTCGGGGCGCTGTCCTCCGGGATGCTTCTGTACGGCGCCTCGCTGATCTACGGCTACGCGGGAAGCACCAATTTCGCCGCCATCGCGTCGGCGATCGGAGCGGCGGCGAAGACCGATGCCGGCGCGCCGGTCGGCGCGCTGTTCGGGATGGTGTTCGTGCTGTCGGCCCTTGCCTTCAAGGTGTCGGCGGCGCCGTTCCACATGTGGGCGCCCGACGTCTACGAAGGGGCGCCGACCCCGGTGACGGCCTTCTTTGCCGTCGCCCCGAAGGTCGCGGCGATCGCGCTGCTCGTGCGGGTGATGGTCGAGCCGTTCGGCGCGATCGGCCCGCAATGGCAGCAGGTCGTATGGCTGATCGCCGTGCTGTCGATGGCCGTCGGCGCCTTCGCCGCCATCTGGCAGACCAACATCAAGCGGCTCATGGCCTACAGCTCGATCGGCCATGTCGGCTACGCGCTCGTGGGGCTGGTCGCCGGCGGCCAGGCCGGCGTGTCGGCGATCGCGCTCTACATGGCGATCTACCTGTTCATGAACATCGCCGTCTTCGGCGGGATCCTGGCCATGCGCGTCGAGGGGCGGGCGGTCGAGAGGATCGAGGATCTGGCGGGCCTCTCGAAGACCCATCCCCTCGTCGCGGCGGCGCTGGCGGTGGCCATGTTCGCGATGGCCGGCATCCCGCCGCTGGCCGGTTTCTTCTCGAAATTCTACATCTTCGACGCGGCCGTGCGGTCCGGCCACTATGTCCTGGCCGTGATCGGCGTCGTCGCCTCGGTGTTCGGCGCGTTCTATTACCTGCGCATCGTGAAGCTGATGTATTTCGACGAGGTCGCCGACGCGCTCGACCGTCCGGTGCCGGCCAGCCTCGGGGTGACCCTCGCCGGCGCGACGCTGTTCACGCTGATGTTCTTCGTGCTGCCCGGACCGCTGGTGCGCGCCGCGAACGCCGCGGCGGCGTCGCTGTTCCCGGGATGACCGGCGGCGGCCCGCCGCCGCCGGCGGGTTTCAGCATCCACCGGTTCGCCGCGGCCGGAAGCACCAACGACATCGCCCGCGACCTGCTGCGGCAGGGCGCGGCGGAGATCGTCGTCGTCCACGCGCTGTCCCAGAGCGGCGGACGGGGCCGGGACGGTCGTCGCTGGGAAAGCCCGGCCGGCAATCTCTACGTGTCGCTGGGATTGCGCCCGCGAGGACGGCCGGGCGAGGTCGCCCTGCTCGGTTTCGCTGCGGCGCTCGCCGTGGCCGAGACGGTCGACCGCTTCGCCGGCGCCGCCGGGCCGGCGACGCTGAAATGGCCGAACGACGTCCTGCTCGGCGGGCGCAAGATCGCGGGCATCCTGCTGGAGAGCGACGGTGCGACGTCGTCGGGCGTCGAGGGCCTCGTGATCGGCGTCGGGCTCAATGTCGCCAGCGCCCCGGCCGCGGCCCGGATACCGGCGACATGCCTTCGCGATGCCGCCGGAGCGGAGATGCCGGTCGAACCGGTCCTGGACGCCCTTCTCGCTGCCTTCGCCCGGTGCCATG
>JBIKLI010000091.1:0-13304 GCA_044359885.1 Alphaproteobacteria bacterium
CATCAGCCGCTCCATCGCGAGGCACGCCTCCGGGCGGCCGGCGCCGCGATAGATTCCCATCGCCGGTCCGGCGCAGGTCACGCCCGATGTCTCGATCTCCGTCGCCGCGATGGCGTAGGGACCGGGCAGGATGCGGCCGCAATTCAGGGCTGGAACCATCGCGCTGTAGGGCAGCCAGTGACCGAGGGGGTAGACGATGCGGGCGCGCAGCGCCAGGGGGGCGCCGTCGGCATCGAGCGTCAGTTCGGCATCGATCCTGCCCCCGCGGCCATGGGTGCCGGCCAGCAGGTCTTCCGCGCGGCTGCCCGTCCAGCGCACCGTCCTGCCCAGCCGCAGCGCCGCCGCGGCGCAGACGATGTCTTCGGGATGGAGAGAGGCCTTGGCGCCGAAGGCGCCGCCGACGTCGCCGGCGATCACCCGCACCTGGCCGGGGTCGAGCGCGAACAGGGCGGCGAGTTCGTCGCGCGCGCGCGACGGCGACTGGGTCGGCAGCCGCATGGTCAGCCGCCGTCCGTCCCAGTCCGCGAGCGCCCCGCGTGGCTCCAGGGGCATCGCCGCGACGCGCGGATGCGCGAGGCTGAGGCCGACACGCGCCGCTGGCGGCGCCGGGTCCACCGCCGCGGTCCGCCAGGTCCGGGCGAAGGCCGTGGAGCCGAAATCGACCGGCTCGCCATAGGCGAGGGTCATCGCGTCGAGGGCGTCGAGCGCCGCGTTCTCGCAGGTCGCGACGACCGCGGCGACAGGCTGGCCGACCGCCAGCACCCGGTCGCGCGCCAGCGGCGAGAATTCCGGCAGGTCGAGGGGCGGCGCCAGCGGGTTCACAGATGGCGCGCGGGCAAGAACGATGTCGTCGGCGCGCAGGATCGCGACGACGCCCGGCATCGCCAGCGCGGCCGTGCCGTCGACGGTCAGCAGCCGCCGCGCGGCGCGGTCGGCGCGCAGGAAGGCCAGTGTCAGCGTCCCTGGCGGCGTGCCGTCGGCGAGGAACCGGCCGGCACCGCGCAGCAGCGCCGCGTCCTCGCGCCGGACCCCGGCCGGTGCTGGCGACGGGCGGCCGGCCATGATCAGGCGAAGCGGTCGAGCCCGAGCGGCGCCGGATCGCAGACCGGCGTCGTCCCGGTGACCAGATCGGCGATCAACCGGCCCGTCGCCGCGCCAAGACCCATGCCCCAATGGCCATGGCCGACGGCCATCCACATGCCCGGCTGTCCCGGGGCGCGGCCGATGATCGGCGCGCTGTCGGGCGTGTTCGGCCGTGCGCCGCGCCAGGGCTGCGCGTGGAGGCGGCGGTCGAGCGGAAGGACCATCCGCGCGAGCCTTTCGCTGGCGTCGAGCTGGATCGTCGTGGGCGGCGCGTCGCGATGGGCGAATTCGGCGCCTGTCGTCAGCCTCAATCCCATGACCATGGGATTGAGCGCGAAACCGCCCTCGGAGTCGTTCACCGGCCGGCCGAGAGTGGCGTTGCCGGCCAGCGAATAGTGCATGTGGTAGCCGCGCTTGACGGCGATGGGGACCCGGATGCCGAACCGCGCCAGGAACTCCTTGGCCCAGGGGCCGAGCGCCACGACGACCTGGGGGGCGTCGATCGGACCGGCCTCCGTCTCCACGCGCCAGCGGCCGTCGGCGCGCGACAGCGTCCCCGCATCGCCCCGCACCAGCGATCCGCCGCCCCGCACCACCAGGGCGGCATAGGCCTTGGTGAGGCTTCCGGGATCGATGGTCTGGTGGGTCTGGGGCATGAAGGCGGCGCCGGCGAGGGCCGGCAGCAGGCAGGGCTCCAGTTCGGCGATCCCGGCGGGATCGAGTTCGCGGATCTCGATGCCGTAGCGTCGGCAGAGATCGCGATCGGCGGCGGCGGCCTCGAAGCCGGCGCGCGTGCGATAGACCCGCAGCAGCCCGTTGGCGCGGATGAGATGCGCGGCACCGGCCTCGGCCGCGAGCCGCTTGTGCTCGTCGACGGCGTGGACGGCGAGGGGGGCCAGCCGGGCCGCCGCGGCGAGGATCCGCTCGGGGGTCGATTCGCGCCAGTAGCGCCGGAACCATCCGAAAAGGAAGGGCAGCATCGTGAACTGGACATGGACATGCGGCGTCTGGCCGCGCAGCCGGCTGACCAGCGTGCGCAGGTCGCGCGGCATGGGCGTCGGCAGGAAGGCGGCGGTGTCGATGTAGCCGGCGTTGCCGAACGAGGTTTCGTCGCCAGGCGGCTTGCGGTCGACCAGCGCCACCTTGAGACCGCGCAGCGCCAGCTGGGCGGCGCTCGCCGATCCCGGCATTCCGGCGCCGAGAATGATCGCATCGAATCGCCCGTCGGCCATCTGCATCGCTCCTTGCCCTGCGCTCGCATCTTCAACACGATCATGGCCGAGGTCGACAGGAAAGGCGGGAGCCATGACGGATCGTTTCGCGATGGACGGACGGGTGGCGCTGATCACCGGCGGCAGTCTGTCGATCGGCCGCGCGCTGGCGCTGGCCTTCGCCGAACAGGGCGCCGACATCGCCATCCACCATGCCGCCGCCGCCGACGCGGCCTATGGCTTTCCCGAGGCGGCGCAGGAGACGGCGCAGGAATGTTCCGGGCGCGGTGCGCGTGTCGCCGTGATCGAGCGCGATCTGGCGCTGCCGGGTGCGGGGAGGGAGGTGGTGGTTCGCGCGATCGAGGCCCTGGGCCGGGTCGACATCCTGGTGATCGGCGCTTCGGTCCAGTACCGCGGCGTCTTCGACTCGGTCACGCCTGCGCAGGTGCAGCACCAGGTCGCGATCGATTTCCAGGCGACGATCGACCTGCTTCAGGCGGCCCTGCCGCCGATGGCTGCGCGCGGCTGGGGCCGGGTCCTGACCATCGGGTCGATCAATCAGGTGCGGCCGGAGCCCGAACTGGCGGTCTATGCGGCGCTGAAGGACGCGCAGAAGAACCTGTGCCTCAATCTCGCGCGCAGCTACGCGCCGCGCGGCGTGAACCTGAACAATCTCGCGCCCGGGCTGATCGCGACCGAGCGCAACCGATGGCGACGCGCCGATGCCGAGGACTGGGCGCGGATCGAGGCCAGCGCCTCGCCGACCGGCCGGGCCGGCGCCCCGCAGGACCTGGTCGGTGCGGCGCTGCTGCTCTGTTCGGATGCTGGAGCCTATATCGCCGGCGCCGATCTGATGGTCACCGGCGCCGGCCATCTGGCCGGATGGTGAGCGGCGCTACTGCTTGACCGAACCGGCGGCGAGGCCCGAGGTCATCCGCGCCTGCAGCGGCAGGAACAGGAGCAGGGTCGGCAGGGTCGTCAGCGCCGATGCCGCCATCACGCTTCCCCATTCGGTGACGTTCTCGCCGAAATAGGCGTAGAGCGCGAGCGGCATCGTCTTCATCTCGTCCTGGGTCAGCAGCGCCAGGGCGAAGAGATACTCCGACCAGCAGAGCAGGAAGGCGTAGGTGGCCGTCGCAACGATCCCCGGCAGCATGATCGGCAGGACGATGCGCCAGACGATCTGCAACTGGGTCGCGCCGTCGATCACGGCCGCCTCGTCCAGGCTGCGCGGCACGGCGCGCAGATACCCGACCAGCAGATAGATCGAGAAGGGCAGGGTGACCGCGACATAGACCAGGATCATGCTGATCCAGTTGTTCAGCAGGCCCAGCCGGGCGCACAGGATGAAGATCGGCGTCACCAGCACGATCCAGGGAAAGGTCTGCCCGAACAGGACCGAGGCGAAAAGGGTCCGCTTGGCCGGAAATCTGAGGCGCGAGAAGACATAGGCGGCGTTGACCGCCAGGAAGGTCGAGATCGCGACGCTGACGATGCACAGGCCGAGGCTGTTGAGGATGTTGCGCCAGAAGCCGCTCTTCATCAGCGTCGCGTAGTTCGCGAGCGTGAAGTCCCAGCGCCCGGCCAGGAACATCGTCTCGGGCGTGCGGAAAGAGGCCAGGATCACCCAGGCCGTCGGATAGACCAGCAGGAACAGCACCAGCAGCGTCCCCAGCACGATCGCGATCTCGCCGAGAAGGCCGATCCCCAGCCGGGCGCCGAAACGGAACGCGGGACCGTTCATGTGCGTTCCTCCGACAATTCGCGTTCGGCGATCACGCGCAGATAGATCAATCCGAACACAGTCATGATGGTCGCCATGATCACGCCGGTCGCGGCCGAGAAGCCGAAACGGCCGTTGATGAATGCCTGGATGTAGACTTCGGTCGCCATCACGTTGGTGTAGAGCCCTGGCCCGGCGCCGGTGACCAGCCAGACATAGACGAAGTTGTTGAAGGTCCAGAACGTCGACATCAGGACCATGACGATGATCGCCGGCTTGAGATGCGGCAGGTAGATGTAGCGGATCTGCTGCCAGCGCGAGGCGCCGTCGATGCGCGCGGCCTCCAGCAGCTCGTCGGGCAGCGACTGCAGGCTGGCCATGAAGGTCAGCGTCACCAGCGGCAGCGTGTTCCAGGTGATGATCGTGATGAGGGCCGGCCAGACCCAGAGCCGCTCGGCCAGGAACGCGACCGGCTGGTCGACGATCCCGAGGCCCATCAGCGTCGCGTTGATCGCGCCGACCCGCGGGTCCAGCAGCCAGCGCCACGCGACGATGGCGACGACGGGCGGCGTCGCCCAGGGCACGATCAGCAGAACCCGCGCCAGCGTCTGCAGCCGCCAGCGCCGCAGGACGGGGCTGTTCAGCAGGAAGGCCAGCGCCAGCCCAAGCAGGATGCGCACGCCGACGCCGACCAGCGTCAGCCAGATCACCGTGTTCCAGATGACGCGGCGGAAGTCGCGGCTGGCCAGGATCTCGACGTAGTTCTCGATCCCCACCCATTCGCCGCCCCTGCGCAACCCGAACAGCGACAGGTCTGTGAAGCTGGTCTCGAGATTGAAGACCGTCGGATAGACGTAGAAGCAGGCGAGGAAGAAGAAGGACGGGACCAGCGCCACCGTCAGGAAGCGACGCCGGTCCGTCCAGATCGTCTCGCGGGTCGTCGCGGCGGTCATCCGCGTCTTCCGTCGCGTCAGCGCTGGTTCTTGGCCAACTCGCGCGAGATCGCGTCGTGCAGTTCGGCTGCCGCCTGCGCCGAGGTCTTCTCGCCGATGAAGACGGAGCCGGCGGCGCGGCCGACGGCGTTCCACATGAACGGGATCGCCACCGGGCCGATGCCGTAGGCGCCCCAGCTGCGCGCGGTCTTCAGCTGCTCCGGATATCCGGAGAGCTCGGGCGTCCAGACCCGGGCGTCGAGCGCGGCGCGCTGGGCGGGCGTGTAGTTGGTGTAGAATTTCGTGAAAGTCGGATCGGGCTGGGTCAGGAACTGGATCAGCTTCCACGCCGCCTCGACGTTCCTGGAATTGGCGCTGATCCCCAGCATGCGGCCGCCGAAGAAGGTCCGCGACCCGTTCGTCCCGGCGGGGTGGGGCGAGGTCGCGAACGGCGTCGGCTTGTCGGGGTTGCGCTGGCGCCACTTCGTGTTGATCTCGATCGCGACCGTGTCGGGCACGGTGGCCATGGCCATCGTGCCTCCCAGCATGCCCTCGACGATCTCGGGTGCTCCCCACAGGCAGAAGGTCAGGCTGGATTTCGGATTGTGGCCTTCCTGGATGTAGCGGTTGTAGTAGTCCAGCCCCTCCTGGATCTCCGCCGGGGTCATCGCGACGCGGAACTTGCCGTCCGGACCCTGGTCGATCAGGCCGGGCCCCTTCGACCACCAGTAGAAATTCAGCGCGAACCAGATGGTCGGCGTGCCGCAGCTGCCTGCGGGGAAGCCCCACCCCGTCTTGCCGGTCTGCCGGTGGATCTGCTGGCTGGCGGCGCGGAGGCTTTCGTAGTCCTTGGGGAATTCGCTGATGCCCGCGGCGGCGAACAGCTCCTTGTTCCAGATCATGGCGAAGGTGTCGGTGGTGAACGGGATGCCGTAGACCTTGCCGTCCGGACCATGCGCGAGGTCGCGGGCGAAGAAGTCGTCCCAGCCCTTGACCCCCAGGCCGGGCCGCTTGATCAGGTCGTCGAGCGGCCGAAGCGCGCCCGCGCCGCCGAACGAACGCGGCCAGACGAAGGCGAGCTGGGCGACGTCCGGCGCGGTGCCGACGGCGGCCTCGCGCAGGAATTGCTGCTGGGCGTCGCCCCAGCTGGCCCGCTGCATCGTCACCTTGATGCCGGGATTCAGCCTTTCGAATTCGTCGAGCGCCTGGCGCATCTGCGGCGCCTCGGGGTCGTTGAACCGGAAGGTGATGGTCTGCGCGAGGGCCGCCGCGCCCAAGAGCGACAGGGCGATTCCCGCCGCGAGGATCCTGCCAAGTTTCATGTCCGTCCTCCCTCTTTCTGCGTTTGCTCCCCCGGTACGGGGGCGTCCGGGTCGATCAGGCCCTGCGCACGCAGATCCCGCCACAGGGCGGCAGGGATCGGCAGGCGCATGGCTGCGTTGTTCTCGACGACTTCCTGGGGGCTGCGCATGCCGACGACAACCGCTCGGATCGCGGGATGCGCCAGCGGGAACTGCAGCGCGGCCGCGCGCAACGGGACGCCATGGGCGGCGCAGACAGCCTCCATGCGCCGCACCCTGTCCATGATCTCGGGCGGGGCGTCGGCATACCAGTGCTTCGCGCCGGCGACGGCGCCGGTGGCGAGGATGCCCGAGGAAAGGGGAGCCGCGAGCGTGATGCCGATCGCGCGCCGCTCGCACAGCGGCAGCAGTCGCGGCAGGGCGGTCGTGTCCAGCAGCGTGTAGCGGCCGGCCAGCATGAAGACGTCGAAGTCGCCATCCGCCGCGAAGCGCGCCAGGACATCGACGTCGTTGACGCCCACGCCGATCGCCCCGATCGCGCCTTCGGCGCGCAGCCGCTCCAGCGCCCGGTAGGCGCCGTCCATCGCCTCGCGATAGCGCGCTTCGAGCTGGTCGCCAGCCCATTTCGGATTGACGTCGTGGATGTAGACGATGTCGATGCGCGCCAGCCCCAGCCGTTGCAGGCTGTCCTCGATCGAGCGCATCGCCCCGTCATGGGAATAGTCGTAGCGGATGCCGAAGGGCAGGGTGCTGGAGAATGGTCCCGGCGTGCGGGCCGCCGGGTCGGGGCGCAGCAGCCGTCCGACCTTGGTCGACAGCACGAAGCTGTCGCGCGGCACGCCGCGCAGGCATTCGCCGATGCGGTGCTCCGATAGTCCATGGCCGTAGAAGGGCGCGGTGTCGTAATGGGCGATCCCGGCCCCGCGGCAGGCGGCCACCGTCTCGCGCAGCTGCGCGTCTGGAACGTCGGCGAGAAGATTGCCGAACGGCGCGCAGCCCAGGCCGAGCGCCGTCAGGCCGAGGCCGGCGCGGCCGATCGGACGGCGAAGATCGGGTGCGACGCTCATGGCCGGGGGCGCCCGCGCAGGCTGACGAGGTTGTGGACATGGACATGGTCGCCCGGTGCGATCGCCCGAGTCGCCGCGCCGATGGCGGCCCCGTATTTGCGCACGGTCTCTCCCGCCGCCAGCCCACGCAGCGCCAGCTTGTGACCGAGGGCGATCGCGTCGTTCGCCTGCAGCGCCACGACTTCATCGAGCCGTCTTACCCGGACCGGTGCGCCGGCATCGAGATCGCGCAACGCCACGGCCACGTCGTCGTCCGGATGCAGCACCAACGCGTCCCAGCCGCCGTTCATGGGCGGCTCCCGGCGATCCGGACCTGGACCCCGGCGGGGTCTTCGCGCAGCTTGAGCAGCACGCCGACGTCGTTGCGGGCGTAGCCGGCGTCGAGACCTTCCTGGCAGGCGGCGAGGGTCGCCGTCCCGACCGGTGCGCGCAGTCCCATCTCGTCGATCATCGCCAGGCCCAGGCGGCAATCCTTGTGCGCGAGCCGCAGCATGAAACCGGCGTCGAAGTCGCCGCGCAGCGGTCGCGCCGGGAACGCGACCGCGAGCTGGCTGTTCCAGGCCATGGTCTTCTGCATGACCGCGGTCATCACGTCGAGCGTCAGCCCCGCCTTCGCACCGGCGGACAGGACCTCGGCATTGATCGCGACGAGGGTCGTGGCGAGCAGGTTGTTGAGGCATTTCATGGCATGGCCGGCGCCGAGGGCGCCGCAATGGAAGAAATCCGTGCCCATGCAGTCGAGCACGGGCCGCACCCGCGCGATCGTCGCCGCCTCTCCGCCGACCATCAGCGTCAGCGTGCCGCTGACAGCGTGTTCCGCGGTCTTCCCGACCGGGCTGTCGATCATGTCGCTGCCCTGCGCGCGGAGGCGGGCGCCGAGCCGGCGGGACGTTCCCGGGTCGATCGTGCTCATCTCGATCCAGACGGAGCCCGGTGCGAGCCCGGCGAGGATCCCGTCCGGACCCTGCGCCACCGCCTCGACGTCGGGCGCGTCGGGCAGCATCGTGATCACGACCTCGCTTGCCGCCGCGACGGCGCGGGGCGTCGTGGCCGGTTCCGCGCCGCCGGCGACCAGCGCCGCGACCGCCGCCGGCGCGACGTCGAAGACGGTCAGTGCGTTGCCCCGGGCGAGCACATTGCGCGCCATGGGAGCGCCCATGGTGCCGAGGCCGATGAAGCCGATCCGGGTCATGCGGCGCCGTCCTTTCGTCGTTGCAGGCATCCGCTGGCGGCCGGGCGCGTCATAGCGAACCGCCGGTCCGGATGAAGGTCTCGTCGCCTTCGTCCAGGACCTCGCCCCAGGTCAGGGCGCCGGACGCCGTGTCGCGGACGAGATCGAGCAGGCGGCGGCCCGCCTCGGGGATCCGTTCCTGGCCCGCGAGGACGGCGGTGCCGTCGAAATCGATCTGGTGGGCAAGGGCGGCGACCGTGTCGGGCCGGACGCTGATCTTGATCGTCGGCGAGAGCGCGTTGCAGAAGCTGTTGCCGGCGCCCGTCGTGAACAGCATCAGATTGGCGCCGCTGGCGGCGAAGCCGGTCAGCGATTCGGGCGAGAAGGCCGGTGCGTCCATCACATGCAGCCCGGCCTGCGCCGGCTCCTCGGCGATCGCCAGCACGCCCCGGATCGGGCGCGTTCCGCCCTTCGCGATCGCGCCGAGCGACTTCTCTTCGATCGTCGACAGGCCGCCGCGGATGTTCTCCTGTCCCGGGTTGTTGCCGGTCAGGTCGAAGCCGGTGGCTGCGACGGCGGCTTCGCGGCGCGCCACCGCGGCGACGAGGGCATCGCCGACGGCCGGTGTCGCCGCCCGCCGGGCGAGCAGATGCTCGGCGCCGAGCCATTCGACCGTCTCGCCGAACACCGCCCTGGCGCCGGCATCGACCAGAAGATCGACGGCGGCGCCGGCGATCGGATTGGCGCCGAGCCCAGAGGTGGCGTCCGAATGGCCGCATTCGATGCCCACGAACAGATCCGCGAGCGGGCAGGGGACGCGGCGCAGCCGCGAAGCGGCCCGGACCAGCGCCGCGGCGCGTCTGGCGCCGAGTTCCGACAGGGCGCGCGAGTCCTCGTGGACGTCGTCCAGCGCCACGCTGTCGACGGGCTTGCCGCTGGCGGCGATCGCCGCGGCGATCCGATCGGTCGTCCGGCGATCGGCGCCGACGACCAGAACGGCCGCGGCATTGGGATTGCGGCCGAGGCCGACGAGCTGCGCTTCATGGACGGTCTTGTCCGTGCCGAACTGGCCGCGCCCGTAGGGCGTCGCGACCAGCAGCGTGCCGCGCACGTCCCGCACGATGCGCCGTGCCGGCGCGCCGACGAGGCCGACCACCGACAGCACCACCACATGGTTGCGCGTGCCGACCCGGCCGTCGGCGCGGCGGAAGCCAAGGAAGCCCCCGACATCGGTCATTCGCGCGATCCCCCTTCGGCCGCCGGCAGCGGATCGCCGCCAGCTTGCGCCATGGACATGCCGATGTTACCGCTTACATCGTGAGTCGCAACACGAAAACGCGAGCGGCGGGCGTTCGCAAGGCGGCCCGCGCGCAGCGGCCGCGCCTGCGCGACGTCGCCGCGCGGGCGCGTGTCTCGACGATGACGGTCGTGCGCGTGATGCGCGCGCCCGACAAGGTCGCCGAGGCGACGCGCCGGCGCGTGGAGACCGCGATCGCGGCCACCGGATACACGCCCGACCTTCTGGCGCGCGGCCTCGCCATGAGCCGCAGCGGCGTGGTGGCCGCGATCGTCCCCCTGCTGACGAATTCGCTGGTCGCCGAAGTCGTCCAGGGGCTGACCGCGCGGCTGGAGTCGGCGGGGATGCATCTGCTGATCGGATCGAACGGCTTCTCGGCGGCGCGCGAGGAGGCGCTCGTGCGCGCCTTCCTGTCGCGGCGCGTCGACGGCATCTTCCTGACCGGGACGTCGCACAGCCCGGGGACGCGCACGATGCTGGCCGGGTCTGGCATACCGGTGGTCGAAGGCGGCAACCTGACGCATGCGCCGATCGACATGGTGGTCGGGTTTTCCAATCGTGGCGCCGCCGCGTCCATTACGCGCCATCTGGCGTCGCGTTGCGCGGGGCCGATCGGGTTCCTCGGCGCGCATGTCGCCGACAACGATCGTGCGCGCGACCGTCTGGCCGGCTTCCGGGCGACGCTGCGCTCGCTGGGTCGTCCGGTCGCGGCTGATCTTGTCGAACAGACGGATCTGGACATGGCGTCGGGCGCGCGCGCCGCGGCGACCCTGCTCGACCGCCGGCCGGATCTGCGGGGACTTCTCTGTTCGGCGGATGCGCTGGCGGCCGGTGCGATCTTCGCCTGTCAGGCGCGGGGGGTGGACGTTCCCGAGCAGGTCGCGATCGCATCCTTCGACGACATCGAGATCGCTTCCCTGATCCGGCCGTCGCTGACGACGATCCGCGTGCCGCGACGGCAGATCGGCGAGACGGCCGGCGACATGATCCTGGCCTGCCTGGAGGGGCGCCCGCCGGCTCAGAGGGCGATCGATGTCGGCTACGAACTGGTGCTGCGCCAGAGCGCGTGATCTCGAAACGGGGGGAATAGGGGAATGGAAAAGGGTCTTGTGGTCACCGGCGCCAGTCGCGGGATCGGCGCCGCGACGGCACGCCTCGCCGCCGCTGCCGGCTGGCGCGTTTGCGTCAACTACAACAGCCACGCCGAGGCGGCCGAGGCCGTGGTCGCGGACATACGCGCGGCCGGCGGCACGGCGATCGCCGTGCAGGCCGACATGGCCGACGAAGCCGCGATCGTCGCGATGTTCGCGCGCTGCGACCGCGAACTCGGTCCGCTCGGCGGCCTCGTCAACAACGCAGGCTATCTGGGGGGCGAGCATCGGATCGAGGATTTCGATCCGGCCGCGATGCGCCGGCTGTGGGACGTCAACGTCGTCGCCTATTTCATCTGCGCGCGCGAGGCGGTAAGGCGGATGTCGCGCGAGCGCGGCGGCGGGGGCGGCGCGATCGTGAATGTCAGTTCGATGGCGGCCGATCACGGCGGTATCGGGCCACGGATCCATTACGCGACCACCAACGGCGCCCGCAACACCTTCACCTACGGCCTCGCCAAGCAGGCCGGACCGCTCGGGATCCGGGTGGCGGGCGTGATGCCCGGGGTCATCGACACGAACTTCAACGACGGCTTCGACAACGCGGGACGCAATGCCCGGCTCGGGCCGCAGATCCCGGTCGGCCGGGTCGGCGTCGGCGAGGATGTCGGCCGCGCCATCGTCTGGCTGCTGTCGCCGGATGCGGGCTATGTCAGCGGCGCGATGCTTCGGGTCCATGGGGGGTTCATGTGACGCCGGCCGTGGACATCGCCTTCCGCGGCCCCTTCATGCTCGCGGAATCGATCTTCTGGGACGCGGACGACGGCGCGCTCTGGTGGGTCGATATCCGCGCCCCCAGCGTCGAGCGCTGGGCGCCGGGGTCGGGCGCGCATCGCCGCTGGACGATGCCGGCGTCGGTGGGCTCGATCGTGCCGCGTGCGCGAGGCGGGATGATCGCCGGTCTCCAGACGGGTTTCCATTTCTTCGATCCGGTCACCGGCGCGCTCGACCCCATCGCCGCGCCCGAACGCCATCTGCCGAAGAACCGCCCGAACGACGCGCGTTGCGACCGTGCGGGACGCTATTGGTGCGGCACGATGGAGGATTTCGGGCAGAACGCGGCCGGGACGCTCTACCGGATGGTCCCGGGCGGGCTGCCGGAACCGGTCGACGGCCCGTTCTTCGTGCCGAACGGCACCAGCTTCTCGCCCGACGGCAAGGTGATGACCTTCACGGACACACGGCAGGGCGACATCCTCGCGTTCGGCTATGACGACGCCACGGGTTCGCGCGGACCTGCCCGTGTCCTGCTCCCCGCCGGCGCCGCCCCGGGGCATCCGGACGGCGCCGCCATGGACGCGGAAGGCTGCCTCTGGAGCACCCGCTACGGCGGCAGCGCCGTGGTCCGCGTCACGCCCGACGGGCGCATCGACCGGACGGTGGCGCTGCCGGCCTCGCAACCGACCTGCTGCGCCTTCGGCGGCAGCGGGCTCGACGAACTCTACGTCACGACGGCGGCGCAGCGCCTGACGCCGGCGCAACTTGCGTGTGAACCCGGCTCGGGGCACATCCTCGTCCTGCGCCCGGGCGTGCGCGGATTGCCGGAGAGCCGTTTCGCGGGTTGACCCCGCGCGCTCAAGGCTCGGGCATGCGGAAGACCCGGATGAGCGGATCGCGGACAGGGATGCCGTCGCGCTGCTCGATCAGTCCGGACATGTGCTGCTGCCATCGCCGCCAGATCTCGGATTCGGGGAAGCGATCCATCCGGTGGTCGCGACGCCGCTCGATATGGGCGAAGAGCAGGCCAGTCTGCGGATGAAGATGGATCTCGTAGCGCAGGATTCCCGCCGCGTGCTGCAGCGCCACCAGTTCGGGCCAGATCTCGTCATGGCGGCGGCGATACTCCTCGGCGGCGCCGGGCCGAAGGCGCAGCGCGAAGGCGAATGTCTCGGTATGCTCTGAGCTTGCGGTCACGGCGCTGTCCTCGCGGGTTGACAACATGCGGTTCGAAGCAGCCTAGTTCGGGCACGCAGGGAATTGATACCAGGAGAACGCCATGTCGTCCGATCTCGTGCCCACCGGCGTGTTCCCGATCGCGCCCACACCGTTCCACGACAACGGGGACGTCGATTCCGAAGGCATGAAGCGCGTCCTGGACTGCATGATCGACCAGGGCGTCGACGGCATCTGCATCCTGGCCAACTACTCGGAGCAGTTCCTGCTGTCGGACGAGGAACGCGACGCGCTGCTTCGCCTCAGCGTGGAGCATGTCGCGGGCCGCGTGCCGGTGATCGCCACCTGCAGCCATTTCAGCACCCGTCTCGCGGCGGCGCGCGCCCGGCGGGCGGCGGAGGTCGGGGCGCGGATGCTCATGCTGATGCCGCCCTATCACGGCACCGGTCTGCGCGCCGACGAGAAGGGCATGCTG
>JBIKLI010000092.1:0-13210 GCA_044359885.1 Alphaproteobacteria bacterium
TCGTCTGGCCGGCGCTGCTCGGCCTGGTCCCGGCGGTCCTGGTCGCCAAGCAGCCCGATCTGGGCTCGGCGCTTCTGCTTCTGATCCTGACCGCCTCGATGCTGTTCCTGGCGGGCGTGCGCATCTGGAAGTTCCTGGCGGTGGGTGCGGCGGTGATGGCGGCGCTGCCGATCGCCTGGACGGGATTGCGCGACTACCAGAAGCAGCGCGTCCTGGTCTTCCTGAACCCGGAGAACGATCCCCTCGGATCGGGCTACCACATCATCCAGTCGAAGATCGCGCTGGGTTCCGGCGGCATCTGGGGCAAGGGGTTCATGCAGGGGACTCAGTCCCATCTGCAGTTCCTGCCGGAGAAGCAGACCGACTTCATCTTCACGATGTTCGCCGAGGAGTTCGGGCTGGCCGGCGGCATGCTGCTGCTGGTGCTCTACAGCGCGATCCTGATCCACGGGACGATGATCGCGCTCGCGGCCCGCAGCCAGTTCGGGCGGCTGGTCGCATCCGGAATCATGGTCGCGTTCTGGGTCTATGCCTTCATCAACATCGCCATGGTGACCGGCCTCATTCCGGTGGTCGGCGAACCGCTTCCGCTCGTGTCCTACGGCGGTACGGCGCTGATGGCGCTGATGATCAGCTTCGGGCTGGTGATCAACGTGTCGGTCCACCGGAACGCGCAGGTCCGGGCCGGGGACGAGCTGTGAGTCTGCTCCCGCCGTCTCGCGTACGAAGATCCTATCGACAAGCCCCGGCGGCTTTGCTATATGCCGCGGCCCGAAAGCGGACGGTGTGGGCGCTTAGCTCAGTTGGTAGAGCAGCTGACTCTTAATCAGCGGGTCATAGGTTCGAGCCCTATAGCGCCCACCATCCCCGAACCGTCCGGCACGCCGGGAATCAATGTCTACGAACGATTGGGGCGTGGAGCCGGCTGAAACCGGCTCTGCGGCGGGAGCGTCTGGTCGGCGCGGATACGGCGCCGCGACGTCAGCGCCGCGCCAGGCGCGCTCTCAACGCATCGCGCTCGAGCATCAGGTCCACCAGCATGACTTTCAGGCGCGCGGTCTCCGAATCCGGGGATGCGGCGCGGGCGACGCTGCGTGGCGCCGCGGACTTGCTTTGCTTGCCCTTGGCGGCCGCCTTGGGCGGCCGGCCACGGCGGGCCGGCCTGTCGCCGGCGGTCCCGAACCTGTTCTTCCAGCCGTAGAGGGTCGATGCCGAAATGCCATGCTTGGAGAGAAGATCCGCGAGCTTCGCGCCGGCATTCAGTTCCGCCAGGATTTCCATGATCTTTTCCTGTGGCATCTTGGATTTCCTGGCCATGGTCGATGTCTCCTGATTTCGGTGTCGGCGCGTCGTTCTAATGCAGCGTCGCCAGGAAGGAAAGCGATGCATCACGCGGCGCCGGGGCCGGGGCCGGTGCCGGCGGATGCGCGCCGTCGCGGCAGGGCGGCGGGCCATTCCTGCGGCGGTGGGGCCGGCGCATGATCGTGCTGCGCGTTCCGCGTCCGGTCGGCTACCATGAGGCCGGGAGCGTCGGACGGATCGAAGATCCGGTCGGCGTCCGGATGCCGACCGCCCATCGCGGTCGCCGCCGCATCCGCCGGCCCATGGCGCGGCCGGCGCTTCCTGGGAGGACGCATCGATGGATCTGCTCCGGGCGGCGTTCGCGCTGCGGTTCGCCGCGTACAACCTGTCGCTTCTCGCGACCGCCGTCTTTCTTGCTCTGTCCTTCCACGCCGCGGTCTTCCTGGTGCCGTTCGCGATCGCTGCGGCGCTCGCGGCGCTTGGAACCTGCGATCTCCTGCAGCGGCGGCACAGCATCCTGCGCAACTATCCGCTCGCCGCGCATCTGCGTTTCATGCTGGAGGCCGTACGGCCGGAGATCCGCCAGTATTTCCTGGAGAGCGACAAGGACGGCACGCCGTTCGCGCGCGACCAGCGCTCGATCGTCTACCAGCGCGCGAAGCGCCAGCTCGACAAGGTTCCCTTCGGCACCCAGCGGGACGTGAACGCGATCGGCCACGAATGGCTGAACCACTCGATGGCCGCGCGCGAGCCGGCGAGCGAGCCCTTCCGCATCACGATCGGCGGCCCCGATTGCCGTCAGCCCTATTCGGCCTCGGTGTTCAACATCTCCGCGATGAGCTTCGGCGCGCTCAGCGCCAACGCGATCCGTGCGCTCAACAAGGGGGCGGCGATGGGCCGTTTCGCGCACGATACCGGCGAGGGCGGCTTCAGCCCCTATCATCGCGAGATGGGCGGCGACATCATCTGGGAGATCGGCAGCGGCTATTTCGGCTGCCGGGCCGAGGATGGCGGCTTCTCGCAGGCGCGCTTCCGCGAGACCGTCGCCGCGCCGCAGATCAGGATGATCGAGATCAAGCTCTCGCAAGGGGCGAAGCCCGGCCATGGCGGCGTGCTGCCGGCGGCGAAGGTCTCGGCGGAAATCGCGGCGACGCGCGGCGTGCCGATGGGCGTCGACTGCATCTCGCCGCCCTACCACCGTGCGTTCTCGACGCCGCTCGAGATGATGGCCTTTATCGCCCGGCTTCGCGAGTGGAGCGATGGCCGGCCGGTCGGCTTCAAGCTCTGCGTCGGTCATGGCTGGGAGTTCCTGGCGATCTGCAAGGCGATGCTCGAGACCGGGATCGCGCCCGACTTCGTCGTCGTGGATGGCGCGGAAGGCGGCACGGGCGCCGCACCGCTCGAGTTCCTCGACCATGTCGGCATGCCGCTGCGCGAGGGGCTGCTGTTCGTGCACAACGCGCTGGTCGGAACCGGCCTGCGCGACCGGATCCGGATCGGCGCCAGCGGCAAGATCGTCACCGCCTTCGACATCGCCCGCGCGATGGCGCTCGGCGCGGATTGGTGCAATTCGGCGCGCGGCTTCATGTTCGCGCTCGGCTGCATCCAGTCGCAGAGCTGTCACACGGATCGTTGCCCGGTCGGCGTGGCGACCCAGGACCCGGCGCGCCAGCGCGCCCTCGTCGTCCCGGACAAGGCCACGCGCGTCGCCCGGTTCCACGGTTCGACGTTGCACGCGCTCGCCGAAGTCGTCGCGGCCGCCGGGCTCGACCATCCCTCGCAGCTGCGCCCGCAGCATTTCTCGCAGCGCATCGCCGCCGGCAAGGTCAAGAGCTTCGACCGGCTCTATCGCTTCATGCGGCCTGGCGAGATCCTGCACGGCACCGACGACCCGCGCTTCGCCGAACCCTGGCGGGTAGCCCGGGCGGATTCGTTCCAGCCGGCGTGAGGGCCGGGGGCGCCGGCGAGATCCGCCGCGCGCCCGGTCATCGCGGCGGCGAAGGTCGGCCTGCGGTGTCCCTTCCTCGCCGGCGGATCGCCCCATATGTTGGCCCTGGCGACGAACGTGCCGCGTGCGGCGGCGCGCCGAGGGACGGAGAGCGAACATGCGCGATGCGGTGCGGGTCGTACGGGGCCAGGCGATGGAGGAGGGCGCGGGCGTGCGCATCGCGCGGCTGATCGGTACGCGCGAACTGCAGATGCTCGATCCATTCCTGATGCTCGATCATTTCGACAGCGCCGACGCTGCCGACTATCTGGCCGGCTTTCCGGACCATCCCCATCGCGGCTTCGAGACCGTGACCTACATGCTCGAAGGCCGGATGCGCCATGCCGACAACAAGGGCCATTCCGGCGTGATCGAGACCGGCGGCGTCCAATGGATGCGTGCAGGCCGGGGAATCGTCCATTCCGAGATGCCGGAGCAGGAAAGCGGCCGGATGCGCGGCTTCCAGCTCTGGGTCAACCTGCCGGCGCGCCTCAAGATGACCGAACCCGGCTATCAGGAGTTTCCTGCCGCGCGCATGGGCCGCGAGCGGCGGGCGGACGGGGCCGAGGTGATCGTCATCGCCGGCGCGACCAGCCTCGGAACCTCCGGTCCGGTCGCGGCCCCTCATGTCGACGCGCTCTATCTCGACATTGTCCTGCCGCCGGGCGGACGCTTCGAAGAGCCGGTGGCGGACGATCGCAACGCGGTCATGGTCGTCTACGAGGGTGCGCTCGCGGTCGGTGCCGGCGCCCCGATCGGAGCGATCTCGGTCGCGGCGCTGGGACCGGGCGACCGCGTCGCGGCAATGGCGGGGCCGGCGGGCGCGCGATGCCTGCTGATCGCGGGGCGGCCGATCGGCGAGCCCGTCGCCTGGGGCGGCCCTTTCGTCATGAACACCCGCGCCGAGGTGATGCAGGCCTATGCCGACTACCAGTCCGGCCGGTTCTGAGGCCGGCCGGCCGCCGGAAGGTCATCCAATGAACGCGGCGAGCAACCGATTGAACTTCTCGGGGTTCTCCACGAACATGAAATGCTGGCCGCCTTCCGCCTCCTCGAAGATCTCGAGGCGGGCGCCAGGGGTCTGCGCCGCCGACCATTCCACGGAGCGCCAGGGCACGAGGCTGGCGCGTCCGCCGATGTAGAGCGTGGGGACGGCGATCCTCGCCATCACGTCGCGCCAGTCCTGATGGCAATGGTTGTAGAGCAGCGCCGCGGCATCGGCGCGCGGAAACTTGAGGTTGCAGTCGACCATCCACTGCAGCTGGTCCTTGGGCATTCGGGCGGTCACCATGCCGGCGATGAAGCCGCCGGTGGTGGCGACGCCGTCGGGGCCGGCGAGGGCGTTGGCGGTGGCGGTGACCGCGTCGGGCGGGAAGAGGGCGCCTGCCGCCTCGCGCTCTGCCTCGCTCCATGCGGGGTTGGCGGTCAGGAAGGGCGGCTCGTCGCAGAAGACGTAGCGGCCGATGCGCTCCGGCCCGAAGAGGTCGTGATAGCACCACAGCACAGAGCAACCCATGCTGTGGCCGAGCACCGTCGCATCGGTCAGGTCGAGAGCGCGCAGCGCATCGAAGACATCCTTGGCCAGACGCTGGATCCGATAGCCGTGCTTCGGCTTGTCCGAATCGCCGTGCCCGCGCATGTCGATCGCGATCACCCTGTAGCGGTCCGACAGCCCGTCGAGCTGATGGCGGAACTGTTCGGCGGTCTGCGACCAGCCGGGGATCAGCACCAGCGGCTTGCCGGTCCCTGCCTCGAGCGCGTTGAGTCCGACCCCGTCGCTGGTGACGATGCGATGGCGCTTCATTCCGTCCTCCCATGGCGCGATCCCGGGTGTTCCCGCCGACCGCCGATGGCGTATGGTCGCGGAAACGCCGATCACGGGCAAGGTTCCGGAGGCCGCCGATGGACATCTCCAAGCTCACCGCATCCGAGCTGCTGCGTCACTACCGCGCCCGCAGCCTGTCGCCCGTGGAGGTGACCAGGGCCGTGCTGGCGCGGATCGACGCGTTCGATCCGGCCCACAACGCCTTCTGCGTGCGTGCCGACGAGGAGGCGCTCGCCGCGGCGCGCGCGTCGGAGGCGCGCTGGATGGCGGGCACGCCCATCGGCCTCGTCGACGGCATCCCGGCCACGATCAAGGACCAGTGGCCGGTCAAGGGTTGGAGCTGGCGCATGGGCTCGCGCACGACCGGCGAGGCGCCGGCGCCCGACGACGCCCCGGCCGTCGCACGGCTGCGCGAGCATGGCGCGGTGCTGATCGGGAAGACGACGATGCCGGAATTCGGCTGGAAGGGGACGGGCGATTCGCCGCTCACCGGCATCACCCGAAATCCCTGGAACCGCGCGAAGACATCGGGCGGCTCCAGCGCCGGCGCCGGTGTCGCGGCGGCGCTCAATCTGGGCTTCCTCCACCACGGTTCCGACGGCGCGGGTTCCGTGCGCATGCCGGCGACGTTCTGCGGCGTTTTCGGCCTGAAGCCGACCTATGCGCGCGTCCCGGCCTGGCCCTATGGCGCGCTGCCCATGCAGTCGCATACCGGGCCACTGACGCGCACGGTCGAGGACGCCGCGCTGATGATGTCGGTGATGGCCCGGCCCGACGCGCGCGACTGGCTTTCGCCGCCGCCCGACATCCGCGACTACCGCGTCGGGCTGGAGGCGGGGGTACAGGGCCTGCGCGTCGCGTTCAGCCCGACGCTGGGCTATGTGCGCAACGTCGATCCCGAGGTCGCCGCGGCGGTGCGCCGGGCGGCGGCGCGTTTCGCGGAGCTCGGCGCCCGGGTCGAGGAATGCGATCCGGGGATCGCGGATTGCCGCGCCCCGATGGAACTCTTCTACGTCGCCAACATGGCGGTGACGATCGACGCGGTGCCGCCGGAGAGGCGCGGCTGGATGGATCCCGGCTACCTGCGTTTCGGCGCCAAGGGCGATGCCGTCGGCGGCAAGGACCTGCTGCGCGCGTGGCGCGAACGCGACGCGCTGGGCCGGCAGATGAACGCCTTCCACGAGCGTTTCGACCTGCTGCTGACGCCGAGCATCTCGGTTCCCGCCTTCGATGTCGGACACGAGGTGCCGCCGGGCAGCGGCATGACCGAGTGGCTGGACTGGAGCCCGTTCCACTTCCCGTTCAACTTCACCCAGCAGCCCGCCGCGGCCGTGCCGTGCGGCTTCACGGCCGATGGCCTGCCGATCGGACTGCAGATCGTCGGTGCGCGCTATGCCGACGCGCTGGTGCTGCGTGCCGCCCGCGCCTTCGAAAGCGCGGCGCCGTTCCGCATGCCCGCCGCCTGACCGGAGACGCGTCGCCATGCGCCTGCTCGTCCTCAACGCCAACACTTCGGAATTCGTGACCCGGCGCGTCGCGGACGCAGTCGCCGCCATGGCATCTCCCGGCACCGAGATCGTCCCCGTGACCGGCAGCTTCGGCGCGCGCGTGATCGGCACCCAGGTAGAGATGGCGATCGGCGAGCACTCGGCGATCGATCTGATGGCCCGGCATGCGCCCGGTTGCGATGCGGTGCTGATCGCGGTCTCCTGGGACAGCGGCCTGCGCGCCGGACGCGAGCTGCTCTCGATTCCGGTCGTCGGCATGACCGAAGCGGCGCTGCTGACCGCGCGGCAGTTGGGCGGCCGTTTCGGTTTCATCACCTTCGACCAGCGCTCGATGACGCTCTACCGGCCGCTGATCGAAAGCTACGGATTCGGCCCGCAGATGGCGGCCTGGCGGGTCGTCGATTCGCGCGCCGTCTACACGCCCGAGGGCGCGCAGGCGGTCGATGCCCAGGTCTGCGCCGCGATCGAGGACATGGCCGTGCGCGACGGTGCGGAGGTGGCGATCGTCAGCGGCGCGGTCATGGCAGGCGCCGCGCGCCGTCTGCAGCCGCATTGCCCGATCCCGGTGGTCGAGGGCGTCGCGGCGGCGCTGTTCCAGGCCGAGGCGCTGGTCCGGCTGGGCGCGGCGAAGCCGAAGCTGGGCCGCTACGCCGCGCCGCAGGGCCGCGAGGCGGTGGCGATCTCGTCCGAACTGGCGGCAGCCTTGCGCGGAACGCAGGCGGGTTAGGGTCGGGCGCAAGCCCGCGGTCATGGCACAATGCGCGGCGTACGGCGCCGTCGCCGAACGGGAGGGAACGCGATGCATCCTTTGCTCGGTTATGTCGATCGCTGGAGCGTCAAGCCCGGAGAGACCATCCGGCTGATGGTGAGTTCCGCCGGCGACGCGCCGTTCTCGGCGCGGTTCGCGCGGATCCTGTGCGGCGACCCCAATCCGCGCGGTCCCGGCTATCGGGAGATCCCGATGCCGCATCCGCTCGCCGGCACACATCCGGGCCGCGCCCAGGGAACCCATCTCGGATCGTGGGTCAAGCTGCCGCTGGTCGATCTCGGCCCCGGCACCGGCGGGATCGTGGTGATGGCGACCATCTGGCCGACCACGCCGGGGCGCGGCCGCCAGGCCGTCTTCAGTTGGCGCGACGCCGCCGGGACGGCGCTGTCGCTGGAACTCGATCGCGACGGGGTCGTCGCCACCGTCGCCATGCCCGGCGCGGCGCCGGTCCGGATCGCGACGGGCAAGTCGCCGGTGGAACGGGCCTGGTACGACATCTGGATGGCGATCGATCCGCTCTCGCGTCGTCTGATCGTGGGCCAGCGGCCGCGCGAGGCGCATCCGGGCTTCGACGATTCGGGCGAGGCGTCCTGCGCGCTGCCGGCGATCTCGCCACTCGGCCCCGGCCGCGCCGGCGTCGCGGCGCTCGTCGGCGTCTCGCCGTCGGACCCGCCTGCGTTCCACTACAACGGCAAGATCGAGCGGCCGACCATTCGGGCCGGGGCCGATCGCGCCGGCGCGCTCGAGGCGCAGCGCAGGCCCGTTCCGCGCGGACCCGTGCCCGGACTGATCGCGTGCTGGGACTTCGCGATCGGCATCCCGACGCTCGACGTGGCCGATATCGGACCGGGTGCCTTCGCCGGTACGGTCGAAAACCTGCCTGACCGCGCGATGACGGGATCGAACTGGTCCGGACGCGAGCATCGGTGGACCCACGCGCCCGAGGAATGGGGCGCGATCCATTTCCACGACGACGACATCGGCGATGTCGGCTGGACCCCGTCGCTCGCGATCGAGATCCCTGCCGACTGGCCCTCGGGCATCTATGCCGTCCATCTCGAGAGCGCCGCCGGCATGGACAACGTGCCCTTCGTCGTGAGGCCCGCCGACGGGTCGGCCACGGCCAAGGTCGCGATCCTGCTCCCGACGGTCTCCTACCATGTCTACGGCAATTTCGTGCGCGCCGGCTGGGGGCGCAACAACCGCGCCCGGGCCCTTGAATGGGGCGCGATCACGCATACGCCCGACGAGAACCCGGAACTCGGCCTGTCGCCCTACAATTTCCACAGCGACGGCAGCGGCGTCACGATGGCCAGCATGTTCCGCCCGATGATCGACAAGCGGGTGAAGCATTTCGAGATGATGGATCCGGCCGAGTACGGCTCCGGCTGCTACTGGATCAACGTCGACAGCTATATCGTCGACTGGCTGACCCGAAAGGGCATCCCGCACGACGTGGTCACCGACCACGACCTGCATGCCGAGGGCGTGTCGCTGCTCGAGCCCTATTCGCTCGTGATCACCTGCCAGCATCCCGAATACCACACCACCGAGATGCTCGACGGGCTGGAGGGGTTCCTCGCGAAGGGGGGCCGGCTCATGTATCTGGGCGGCAACGGCTTCTACTGGAAGACGGTCTTCCATCCCCAGGCGCCCTACGCGCTGGAGGTGCGCCGCGCCGAAGGCGGGATCCGGCTCTGGGCCACCGAGGTCGGCGAGAGCTATCACGCCTTCGACGGCAGCTATGGCGGCCTGTGGCGGCGCATCGGCCGGCCGGCGAACAAGCTGGTCGGCAATGGCTTCTCCAGCCAGGGTGTCTATCTCGGCTTCCCGTACACGGTCGCGGACGCGATCGCGGACCGTCGGGTCGCCTTCCTGCGCGAAGGTCTCGAGACGGAGTTGCGTCCGGGCGTTCGCTTCGGCGAGCGCGGCTTCATGGGCGGCGGGGCCGCCGGGCACGAACTCGACCGCTGGGATCCGAAACTGGGGTCGCCGCGTCATGCGCTGATCGTCGCCTCCGCGGTCGTCGACCACCCGCAATACCAGCCCGTGAACGAGGACCGGCTCGGCCATGTCTGGCCGGGACCGCTCGAGGCGGTCATCCGGTCCGACATCGTGTTCTTCGAGACGCCCGCCGGCGGCGCGGTGCTCTCGGTGGGCTCGATGAACTTCGTCGGGGCACTGCCCGTCGACGGCTACGACAACCTGCTGACGCGCATGATGACCAACGCGGTGAAGCGTTTCGTCGATCCCGCGCCCTTCGTCCCGTGACCGCGGCCGACCAAGGCCGGCTGCCGCGCGTCGGGGAGCCGGCATACCGGGCGCCGCCGGGCGCCGTCGACTGTCATCACCACGTCTATGACCGGCGCTTCGCGATGGTCCCGGATGCGGCCTACCGGCCGGGCGATGCGACGGCCGCCGACTACCGCGCCTTTCGCGACCGGCTGGGCTTCGCCGCCAGCGTCGTCGTGCAGCCTTCGGTCTACGGGTTCGATCACGGCTGCACGCTCGACGCGGTCCGCAGCCTCGGCGCGTCGCGCGCCGTGGCGGTGATCGCGGGCGACGAGAGCCCGGCCGCGCTGCGGGCTCTGGGCGAGGCCGGCACAGTCGGGTTGCGCCTGCAGGCGGTCGGGCCGACACGGGCCAATCTGGCGCGGCTCGAAATTCTGGCTGGCCGGGCGGCCGAACAGGGCTGGCATCTGCAGCTGCATCTCGACGCCGATCTGATCGTCGGCGCGGCCGCGCGGCTCGCGGCTCTGGACGTCGATCTCGTCTTCGATCATTTCGGCCGTATCCCGCATCCCGACGGCGCCGCGCATCCGGCGTTCCGCGCGATCGCCGATCTGGTCGCGCGCGGCCGGACCTGGGTGAAGCTCAGCGCAGGCTACCATTTCACGCGCAGCGGCGGTCCGGACTATGCGGATGTCGGCGCCCTGACCCGGGCGTTCCTGGCGCTCGCGCCCGGGCGGATGCTCTGGGGCACGGACTGGCCGCATCCGACCGAGACCGTGAAGCCGGACGTGGCGGTGCTGTTCGACCGCTTCGTCGAATGGGCCGGCGCCGGTGTCGCGCGGCAGGTGCTGGTCGACAATCCGCGTGCGCTCTACGGCTTCGACCGGGGGTGACGGCGATGCGTGACGGCAGCGGGCGAGCCGGCATGGCAGGTCCGGTTCCGGCCTGGGTGCCGGCGCTCGCGATCACGATGGGCATGCAGACCATGGCCGCGTTCCTCGGCCGGGTCTTTCCCGTCATCGGTCCTGAATTGACCGCCGCGGCGGGCGTATCCCCCGAGCGGATCGGTCTGCTGGCGGGGCTGACGGCCGGCGGCACGATGTGGTTCCTGGCCGGTGGCTCGCTGCTGCTGAGCTATTTCGGCCCGGTCCGCATGCTGCAATTCGGCGCCGTCGTCGCCAGCCTCGGGGTCCTGGCCAGCCTCGGCGCCTGGTGGCCGATGCTGCTTGTCGCCTCGATCGTGATCGGCATCGGCTATGGTCCGTCGCCGCCGGCCGGCAGCGAGCTGCTGACGCGCAACGCGCCGCGCGGCCGACGGGCGCTCATCATGTCGGTCAAGCAGGCCGGGGTGCCGCTGGGTGGCGCTCTCGCGGGGCTGATCGTGCCGCCGGTCGTCGCCTGGGGCGGCTGGCGGACGGGGCTCGCCGTCGCCGCGGCGCTGCCGCTGGCGGCGGTGCTGCTGGTCCAGCCCTGGCGCGCGCGGCTCGACCGCGACCGCGACATCTCCCGTCCGCCGACCCTCGCGAATCTGCTTTCGCCCGCCAATCTCAAGGCGCCGTTCTCGGTGGTCTTCGCCAGCAAGGCGATGCTCTGGGTGGCGGCGGCAGGCTTCTGCTTCGCTTCGGTGCAGGGCTGCCTGATCACGTTCTTCGTCACGCAGCTGACCACCGAGATCGGCTACGCGCTGGCCGTCGCCGGCATCGCCTTTTCGGCGATGCAGATCTCGGGGACGTTCTCGCGCGTGCTGATGGGCTGGATCGCCGATCGCATCGGCAACATCCCGGCTCTGGTGGCGCTGGCGCTCGGTTCCGGGGCGATGGTGCTGGTGGTGGCGGCGATCGCGCCGGGCTGGCCATTCTGGGCCGTGACGCTGCTCGGCCTCCTCGTCGGGGTCACCTCGACCAGTTGGAACGGCGTCTACCTGGCCGAGATCGCGCGGCTGGCGCCGGAGGGGCGAATCGGGGACGCGACCGCCGGCTCGACCATCCTCACCTTCAGCGGCTACCTGGTGGCGCCCATCCTCTTCGCCCTCGCCGTCCCGGTCGCCGGCGGCTATGGCGTCTGTTTCGCGGCGCTGTCCGGCGTGGCCGCGCTCGCGGTGCCGATGCTGGTCGCGGCGCGGCGGGTCAGTTGACCGGTGCGCCGCCCTCTTCCACGCGCCGGGCGATGAATGCGTCCATCGCCTCGGCGCGGGCGGGATCGAGCGGTGGGCTCTCGTGCTCGGCGATCGCCTGCATCGCGATCTCGTGGGCCCGGGTCGTCGCGTCCCGCGCCCCGTCCTCGCGCCAGGTCTCGTAATTGCGCCAGTCGGAGAGCAGTGGCGTGTAGAAGGCGGTCTCGTAGCGCGCCAGTGTATGGGGGGCGGCGAAGAAATGCCCGCCGGGTCCGACCTCGGCGATCGTGTCGAGGGCCAGGGTCTCGGCGTCGATCTTCTCGGGGGTCAGGAAAGAGGCGAACATCTGCAGCGCCTCGACGTCGATCACCAGCTTCTCGTAGGACGCCGTCAGCCCGCCTTCGAGCCAGCCCGCGGCGTGATGCAGGATGTTGACGCCGCCGGTGATCGCCGACCAGGTCGACATCATGCTCTCGCAGGTGGATTGCGCATCGGGCGCGTTGCCGGTCGCGATCCCCGAGGAGCGGAAGGGCAGGCGGTAGCGCCGCGCGAGCTGGCCCGAGATCAGCGCCGCCTTGGCGTATTCGGGCGTTCCGAAGGTGGGCGCGCCGGTGCGCATGTTCACCGCCGTCGTGAAGGCGCCATAGACCACCGGCGCGCCGGCGCGCGCGAACTGGGCGATCGCCAGCGCCGACAAGGCCTCCGCGTTCTGCTGGGCCAGCGCGCCGGCGAGCGTCACCGGCGCCATCGCGCCGGCCAGCGTGAATGGCGTCACCACCACCGCCTGGTTGTGCTCCGCCATCTCGATGATCCCGTCGACCATGGGGCCGTCCAGCTGCAGCGGGGAGTTGGTGTTGATGACGGTGATGCAGCGCGGCGCGGCGCGGAACGTCTCCGGCGACACGCCGTGCGACAGGCGTACCAGTTCGAGGACGTCGCGCACGCGCTGGACGCTGTGGGCGTAGATGCGCGGGATCTTGTCGCTCAGCTCGATCATCATCCGCACCGCGTGCAGGTGGCGGACGGGAACGGGGATGTCGATCGGTTCGACCGGGTATCCCGCCAGCATGTGGAAGACGTTGAACCCCTGCGCCAGCTTGACCAGGTCGCGGAAGTCCTTGGTCGTGCCGGGGCGGCGGCCACCGACGATGTCCGAGCAGTTCGGTGCGCTCGACACCGGCGTGAAGGCGACGGCGTTGCCCCCCACCTGGATGTCGCGGACCGCTGCGCGCGCGGTCATCCCGAACCGGGCCGGCGCCTTGGCGATCGCCGCCATCACCGCCTCGCGCGGGAATCGCACGCGCTGGCCGTCCGCCAGGGTCTCGCAGCCATTGGCGCGGCACAGCGCGCGGGCGCGCTCGGACTGCACGGAGATGCCGATGCGCTCGAGGATGTCGAGGGCGGCGAGATGGATGGATTCGAGTTCGTCGGCCGACAGGATCTCGAACGGCCGGTACGGGTTCGTCGGCTGCGC
>JBIKLI010000403.1:0-3733 GCA_044359885.1 Alphaproteobacteria bacterium
CGCACTCCATGGGGCGAAGACCTCAGCCGCCCGCGCCGAGGCCACGGCGGAACAGATGCATCGCGATCTGGAAAATCTCCTGGCCGTGATCGCCGCGCCCGAGCGCGCCGAGCGCAAGGCAGGGCACACGCGCGACCTGGCAAAGGCGAAGGAAGATCTGGGGGAATCGAAGCCCCGCCTCGCGCGGCTCGATGCCGACCTCGCCGCGACCGACATCGCGACGCTCGAGCGCGACATCGATCGCTTCGGCAAGAGCGCTGACGAGGCCGAGTCAGGCTGGCGGACGCTGCGCGGCGAGATCATGAAGCTCGAGACCGTCCTCGAAACCGAAGGCGCCGCCGGGCTGGAGGAACAGCACGCGGAAACGCGACGCGATCTCGGCGCCGCCGAACGCCGCGTCGCCGAATTCGCGCGCCGCGCAGTGGCGCTCGATCTCATCCTGGATCTGATGCGTCAGAAACGCGCGGCGCTGTCGCGCCGGATCCTGGCGCCGCTGCAGGCGCGCCTCGACCATTATCTGCGCCTGGCCCTGCCCGGCCTCGTGGTCGAATTGGACGAGAGCCTGGCGCCGGCCAGCGTGCATCGCCCCGGCACCGATGGCGGGCGCGGCGGCAAGCTGGACGAATACAGCATCGGTGCGCGCGAACAGCTCGGCATCCTGCTGCGCCTCGCCTATGCCGATCTGCTCCGCGAGGCCGGGCGGCCGACCCTGCTGATCCTCGACGATGCACTTGTCCATAGCGACGCGGACCGGCTCGGCGGGATGAAGCGCGCCCTCTACGACGCCGCTGCGCGCCACCAGATCCTGATCTTCACCTGCCATCCCGATGCCTGGATCGACCTGGGCGTCGGGGCGCGCGCGATCCCGCGCGGAGAAGCCTGACCGCCCGAAGCGCAATCGGCGGGGCCGGCCGGCCTCCGCGCCATCGCCCGTCCGGTCCGCAGAGGGACTGGCGGGGTCAACCCGGCCTGCGCCTTTGGGTCTGCGCCTTCCGGCCTGCGCCAGCTCCGCCCTTTGTACCGGACCGGGCGCCCGAGTTCGGCGCATGATCCGCGCCGGGCGAGGTTTGCGCGCACGCAATGCGGTGCCGGCCGGGGCGGCGAGCATCCCCGGCCCCGCGCCACGACGCCGCCTGCCCGATGCGAGATCCGCGATGCCGCCCTGCCTTATGCATGTCTTCCCGAGCTTCGCCATCGGCGGGATGCAGACCCAGTTCGCGACCATCGCCAACGGCCTCGGCCGCGCGTTCCACCATGCGATCGTGTCGCTCGACGGGCGCACCCAGTGTCGCGCGAAGCTGGACCCAGGAACGCCGCATGAATTCCTGACGCCGCCGCCGGGCAGCGCACGCGGCCTCGCCGCGGCACCGGCGATCGCGCGCTTCCTGCGCGCCCAGGCGCCGGCGGCGCTGGTCACCTACAACTGGGGCGCCATCGAATGGTGCTTCGTGAACCGCCTTTGCCGGATCGCGCCGCGCATCCATGCCGAGCATGGCTTCGGACCGGACGAGGCCGAACGCCTGATGCGGCGGCGCAATCTCTTTCGCCGCGTCGCGCTGTCCGGCGGCACCAGGCTGGTCGTTCCGTCGCTGACGCTGCACGACATCGCGCGGCGTCATTGGGGCGTCCATGATCCCGATCTGCATCTGATCCCCAACGGGATCGACGTCGCCGGGATGGAAAGCCGCGCGCGGTCGGCGCCCCCGGCTTTCGCCCGCACCGGGACCGAAATCGTCGTCGGCGCCGTGGCGCCGCTGGTCGCGGTCAAGAACCATGCGCGACTTCTGCGCGTGTTCGCCGCGGCGGCGCAGGACGACCCGCGCTGGCGCCTCGTCCTGGTCGGCGATGGTCCGGAGCGGCCGGCTCTCGAGGCGATGGCAGATCGGGTCGGCATCGCGTCGCGCACCCTTTTCGTCGGCTCGCTCGTCGAACCGGCGGCCGCCATCGCCGCGATCGACATCCTCGCCACCACGTCCTGCACGGAACAGATGCCCTATTGCGTCCTGGAGGCGATGGCCCTGGGCAAGCCCGTGGTCGCCGGCGCGGTCGGAGACATCGCGGCCATGGTGGCGGCCGAGAACCGTCCTTTCGTCGTGCCGCGCGAAGACGAGGCCGGGCTTGCCGGCGCGCTGCGCCGGCTCGCCGGCGACGAGGACCTGCGCCGCCGCGTCGGCGACGCCAATCGCCGCCGCTGTTCGGCCACCTATCCCGAGCACCGGATGCGCGATGCGTTCCGGCGGCTCTTCGAACAGGCGACCGGGGGTCACCCGGATCTGGAAAATCGCCGTCCGGACCGATAGGCTCTTCGCCTCAGCCGGGAGGGACCACGGCCATGACCAGCACCACAACGCCTCGCCGCGATGCACGCGGCGACTGGCGGCCCGAGAAACCCATCGCCCTGCCCCCGACCATCGCCTGGCCGCCGCGGCCGCTGGCGACGGCGAGATGGCTGTTCGGATTTCCCGGGTATCTCTGGCCGATGAACACGCTGTGGCTCGGGCTGACGCTGCTGAGCTGGTACGCGCTGACGCCCGAGCTGGCAGCGATGCGCGAATTCGAGGCGTGGTGGATCGCCATCCTCTTCGCGCGCAACCTCGCGCTGACCACGCTGCTCTTCGGCGGTCTTCACTTCTATTTCTACGTCCTCAAGCGCCAGGGCGACCGGCTCAAGTTCAACGACCAGCCGCTGGCGACGGGCAGCAAGCGTTTCCTGTTCGGCGATCAGGTGAAGGACAACGCCCTGCGCACGCTGGGCGTCGGTGTCCCCGCGGTCACCGCCTACGAGGCGGTCACCTGGTGGCTCTTCGCCAACGGCCATGTCGGCGGCGGGATCGATCCGGCCGCGCAACCGCTGCTGTTCTGGGGCTGGTTCGCGGCGCTGCTCTTCCTGGCGCCGGTGATCCATGCCGTCCATTTCTATTTCGTCCACCGGCTGCTGCACTGGAAGCCGCTCTATCGTCGTGTCCATGCGATCCATCACCTCAATGTCGAGGTCGGGCCGTGGTCCGGGCTGGCGATGCATCCGGTCGAGCAGCTGCTCTATTTCTCCACCGTGGTCGTGCAATGGCTGGTGGCCGCCCATCCGGTGAACGCGCTGTTCCAGATCCATGTCGCGCTGTTCAGCCCGGCGCTCGGCCATAGCGGCTTCGAGAAGCTTCTGATCGGCAAGCGCCTGGGCGTCGACAGCGGCAACTACTTCCACTACCTCCACCACAAGTATTTCGAGTGCAACTACGGCGGCAGCCTCGCTCCGCTCGACAAGCTCTTCGGCACCTTCCACGACGGCTCGCCGGCGGCCCATGCGGCGATGCGCGCACGCATGCGCGCACGCCATGGAAATGTCGCATGACGGCGAACGACGCCGGCGGCGTCGTCCGCCGACGGGCTGTGCCAGCCTCGTCCTCGCCGGGCGGGCGAGCGAGGATTCCGCGACCGGCGTGACCTTCAGAAGCGCGGCCGCTTCGGGTTCCAGGACGGGTCGTATTTGCGCATCTCGCCGGCGTCGTCGCGCACGCGGATGCCGCAGTCGAGATAGGCGCGATGGAGCCGCGCCAGGGCCGCACGGTCGAGCCGCACGCCCAGACCCGGCCCCTCCGGCAGATCGACGCAGCCTGCGCGGATCGGCAGCTTGCCGCCTTCGATCACCTCGTCCTCCTGCCAGGGGTAATGCGTGTCGCTGGCATAGACCAGATTGGGGATCGTCGCGCCGACATGGGTCATCGCGGCAAGGCTG